>NZ_WQQE01000125.1:0-286 GCF_018785655.1 Blautia sp. MCC269
AGAATAGACCCAATTAAAGGAATAAGTTGAACACCACAGATAATTCCTCCTATACTCCCAACACAATCTTCATTTTTTCCAATCACTAAAAGCATGAATATTACTGTTATCGGCAACATAACCATTCCACAGACATACCAGACTTTACCACAATATTTATGAGCAAATTCCCATGTGTCTTTGTTCTTCATAGACATCGAAGTCCGATATCCAAATACTGAATTTATTTCCTTTGGAGCCTTTTTCATAAAATATCTTCCAAAACCAATCATCGTAAATGGAAGAA
>NZ_WQQE01000020.1:0-15190 GCF_018785655.1 Blautia sp. MCC269
CAGCTAATCCAGCTAACATTTTCGAACGCTTTGAAGCCCGTCGCCAAGAGGATTTGAACCTCCGACCCCTCGCTTAGGAGAGCTCCAACCTATTGTCACTCTCTGTCAATCTGAGGTAAGGTAAACCCAAGTGGGATACTATATAAAACTGTTTCCGATTCAATTCGAGTTATTCTGAATACCCCCTCTGTCAAGCTCTGTCAAGCTCTGAAAGTTAGCTGATTGTTTGCTCCAGCTAATAATTGGGGAATGCCTTGATATTACCATCGACATCTGTTATATGACCACCATGCTTCGTACGTTCGATCATGGTAAACAGTATTCAATTAAACTTCCTATCGAAAGCACAAGATATTTTCTTGTCTATAAATAATATAACGCATACGAGACGGTTTGTCCATGCGTTTTTGACTGGCAAATTTTATTCAGTAAAAATATCTGTAACCTTTTTTGTAACTGAATCTCCATCATTCCATCATCAAATGATGGAGATTCCAATAGATATGATGGAGATAGACTAATTACTTCATCGTCTTCGCCAGTGAATTGAGCAATGCCCGCATCTCTGGATTTGCCAACACTTTTGCCAGAAGTTCCGGATCGACTTCATCAGCAACAGTTGCATTATTATTTTCCTGCTGTACATGCATCTGTGGATCCAGATTCTTTTTCTCATAAAACGCTTCTTCAAAAAGCTCTGCATTTTTCCTTCGGTCATCATCCAGAATATGAGAGTACACATCCGTAACCATATTGACCTGAGCATGGCCGGAATCACCCTGTACCGCCTTGATGTCTCCACCATTCAATTTCAGCTTATAAGTAACGCTGCTATGACGAAAACTGTGAAATACAACCGGTGGGAGATTATAGTCCTCGATCAGTTTTTTTAAAGGACCACGTATTGCTCCATCTCCTAGAGGAAGCCCAAAGGTACTTGCCATAACCAGGTTATAGTCCATATATTCATCACCAAGGATTTCTTTCATTTCATCCTGTTCCGCTTTCCAGTCTACCAACATATTAGCGACACTCTTTGGTAAGAATATCTTACGCACACTGCTTTCTGTCTTTGGTGTTTTCAGAATACGGACCGTAGAATTCTTCTTATGATTTGTCGGGAATACCAACAACACATCTTTTCCATCCAATGCATTCAACGATTCTTTTCTTATACGCTGTGATTCTTTGTTGATGAAGACATATGCACGGTTTTCTTCAATTGCCTCAGGAGAAATATCTACACAATCCCAGGTAAGACCAAGCAGCTCACCAAGTCGTAAGGAACATGAAAAGGATAGATTTATTGCAAGCTTTAATCGCTCATCTTCACAGACACTGAGCGCATACATTAATGTATCCGCTGTCCAGATGTCTCTTTTTTGTGATTTATGTTTTGGTACAGTCGCATGGGTGCAAGGATTCTTCTCCATCAACTCCCATTTCACTGCCTGTTCAAAACAGTTTCTAAGCAGCTTATTAATATCCCTGACCGTACTGGAAGATACAAATTCATTTCGACTGGTTTTATTCAATGGATTGATAACTGCACGTCTCTTCAAAAGACTCTGATAATATCTTTCGATGAATCTGGTATTGATCTCTGAGAGTTTCGTATCACCAATGATCGGAAGAATATAGTTATTGATAAGAGAGACATTTCCTTCATATGTAGAAAGCGCCCAGTTTTCTTTGCCATAAAGTGCAACATATTCTGTAATAAGCTCGTCCAGTGTTTTGCATTTACGGACGACAAATGATCCCATCTCTTTTTTATATTCAATTTCTTTTTTTCTTCTCTTTGCTTCGGCTTTTGTTTCATAGGTTTCCCACTTCTGTTTCCTCTCACCTTTTTCATTCGTATAAGAATAGATTACATTAAATTTTCCATTTCGTTCTCTTATAGATGCCATATTATTGCATGCTCCTTTCCAAATCTCTTTGTTCCATCCAGTCCTCAAATTCATCCCGACAGATCCTTACTCGACTGCCAACTTTTATTACTGTGAACTTCCCTTTATCCGCCCACTTGTTGATCATGCTTCTGCTGACCTTTGCCAGATAGGAAGCTTCATCAAAAGTAAGATATTTTATATTTCCATTGCTTCCTCGTATTCCGGTTTGTGATAATTTCTTCCGCCGGAAATTAGCCAGGGCAATATTCTGTTCCTGTGCAAGTTCTTCATAATCATTCGATGGATCCAGCTTATAACGGTCCTGACCTTCCAGGAATTTTTGAAAACTCTCTTTTGTGATCCTTTTCTTTTCTGCAATCACAATGAATTCAAAAAAATGACTATACTTCGGATTATCAAGAATTGTATATACTGAACTTCTGGTTGTTCCAAGCAGCTGTGCCATCTCAGGCATCGTAATAGTTGCATTTTCCAAAAGAGCGTCTTTTTCTCTGTCTTCCTTTGTTCGATACCGGGACTGGCTTTTATACCAATTCTGAAAAGATTCTTTTGGTATTCGTTTCCAGTAATCGACAATAACAGCTTCCATTTGATTTTTCTTGAGTAAATCATAAACAAGATATTCATCAACACCCAACAGATCCGCGACTTCCTTAACAGAATAGGACCAGGATTTCAATTCTTTCCCCGGTTCTTCTCCGGTAACTTTATGGTATTTAATCTGATTGGCATACCATTTTTCAAAGCTGGCAATATTGATTCGTATCTTTCCGGCAATCTCTTTTGATTCAAAAACGTTTTTATGCACCAGCCAGTATCGATCTGTCTTTTTTAATCCCAGCAGCTTTCCCATTTCCGGCACGGTCATCCAGGTTCTCTTTTGTGTCGGACGCCGTTTGTAAGGACTGTCTTCTGATATCTTTGAAATAATCTCTTCAACATCGTCCATTTCCGGAACTTCTTTTTGTTTCATAATTGCTGTTACCATTTATTCTTCACTTCCTGTCTTTTTTAGTGTTAGTGTTTTTTCTTATATCATATCTCAAATCCAGATAAAAATTTAGGATGTCGATTGCAGACAAAATCTGCCTGATCAACACCCTGTTTTTTATTGTTCCAAGTTATCGAGCCAGTCATCGAAACTCTTCTTAGAGATGCGATACTTTCCGCCATCCAACTGGATCCACCGGAATTCCTTTTTCTTTAAAAGGTTATAAATAGTAGGTCTGCTGACTCCTAAGATTTCCTGTAACTCTTGAACTGTATAACATCTTTTTTCTGACATTTCTTTATCCTCTTTTCTTTGAAATATGAAAGAAAAATTATCCCTTCATATAACGAAACGCTCAGAGCATGTTTTACAGTGGTCAAAAGCAAATTTTTTTACTTTTTTTCTTACGAGTTTTCTTTAATGCAACTCGTAACATTAGATTTTTACATTTTTCATGAAATTAAGTAAAGAAAAAGAGCATATGGAATTGAATCCATACACTCTATGATTACTGGAACTTTATTTCATTTTTAATTCAACAAACTTGAATTTATAGTCCTCTCAAAACCAATTTGCTTTTTCTTCTCGAAATACGGGAATATCACTATCTCGATATGGATTGTAATTATGAAGATTGCAACCAAACTCTTTTAATGATTTTATTTTGTTATCCTGTGTCCATACAATTAAAGATATTCCGTCAAATTCTTCAACATTTCCATTATTCATTTTGTTTTTAAAATACCACTCCACGATTGTTTGATTGCCTTGATGAAAAAATTGCTTAATCTCCCAGACAAGAACACTTCCGCGTGTATTCCATTCGTCAAACCAGTGCTTTACCGTTTTGCGGTTTTCATATTTAGGACTCCAACTCTCAGTATATACAACATCATCTGTAAAAATATTGTCAATTCCTAAATCTGCTTTCTTAATCCACATATCAAACCATAATCGGATAATTTTTTCTCTCTCGTTCATAAAGCACCTCCACAACTTCCAGTTTGCCGAAATATATTTCTAACTTTCCCTATTTTACAGGCTTTCCAGCCTGTGCATTAGCGAAACGATATGTATTTTCCCTTATTTTTGCCCTTATGAGATAATCGTAAGGGAAATAAGGGAAAGTTTTATTTAGTCATTGCCTGCCACTTTATCAAGTAACCTTGCAGATTCCCGCTTGGCTTTTCTTGTAGAGTGTGCATAGACATTCATGGTGGTACTGACATCTGAGTGCCCTAACAGTTCCTGCACATCCTTTGGTGCTGCTCCATTTGCCAGAAGGTTGCTTGTGTAGGTGTGTCGCAGCTGGTGAAAATGAAATCCTTCAAATCCATCCAGTTTCTGAGCAATCTTCCTGCAAACAATTCCTAACGTGCTTGGCAGTTCCAGACTTCCATCCGGTCTTAAGCAGACAAAGGATATTTCCTTATAATCCTCTGGAACGTTCTCTGTTCCGTCTAGATGATAGAACTCATAGTAAACTCTGTTTTTGTCTTTTACTTCTCTGTAGTAGTTTTTATGGTAAAGTTCTCCGTACTGCATTCGGTTTTTAAGTTGTTCCTTTCGGGCATTGCGAAGAATCTCTGCCAGTGTATCTCCAAAATCAACAATCCTTACCTTTTTTCGTTTGGTTGGTCCGATGATATTCTTGTGCCTTGAACCATCATATCGGATACTGCGTCTGATTGTAAGGCACTGTTCTTCAAGATTCACATCCTGCCATGCCAGACCACAGGCTTCACCGATACGAAGTCCTGCATAATAAGCTATCTGGATTGGAAGTATTGCCGGTGGATTGTAATTCTGTAGAAATTCAATCAGTCTTTCATAATCCTCTCGTGGAATTGGCTGTATATCGCCATCCATGTCATCATCGGAAAACAGGTCAACCTCATCCGTCTGGTATTTCAGCTTAATATACTGCATCGGATTGAAAGTGATATATTGCTTTGGTGATACTGCAAATCGGAATGACTGCTGTAATACTGCCGAGAAAGAACGAATGTAATCTTTGCTATAACCTTTTCTTTCTGAACCATCTGGATAAGTGCCACCAAAGGAAAGCAGATCGAAGAAGGCTTGTAAATGCTCAGATGTTACATTTTTCAACTTTCTCTCTGAAATTGGATGCTTCTTGATGTTGGTAATGGCACCGAGGTAATTCTGGACTGTCCCATTACTGAGCATACCGGTCTTTAATTCTTCCTCTGCCCATATATCAAGTAATTCTCCAATTGTAATATTTTCCGACTTTGCAATGAATTTCTTGCTTTCGTAATCGTCCATTGCCTGACGGAGCAGTTTTTCCGTTTCACTTTTACTTTCTGTTCCAGCGTATTCTTTCTGAACCAGATTGCCGCTTGCATCTTCTACATAGAAGCGGTAGTACCATTTCTTTCCTTTTTTTCTTACAGATCCTTTTGCCATAATCGTGTGTCTCCTTTCGATATCAGACAATCGGAACTGATGAAATGCTTCTTGCGTGTAAGTATATCATAACTCCGGTTGTCGTTCTATACCGAATCGGAATCCTCATACAAAACTTCTGATAAAAGATTTTCAAGCCTTTGTTCTGCCATTTCCGGTTTCTTGGAATAGAGCCTTACAATATCTGCCATATCATTAAAGGCATTAACGGTATGGGTGATCTCCCGGAGAAACATAATCTCGTTATATTCATCATTCGATTCAAATCCCATTGCCTTTGCAATATCCGCTTCATTCGTGTTGCCCTTGTAATTCTTGCAGGCAAACTGGAATGATTCCAGAAACAGGTTATATTGCTTTAACATCAACAGCAGTAAATCTTTGGAAAAAGCATCTTCCTTTTTACTAAGGTCGAGAGGTAACTGTTTGAGAATATCGCCCATTGCATCACGAATCTGTAATTCTTTCTTATCCGTAATATCGGTTTCGTATTCATCGGTTTCCCCCTTGAGCCATTCAATAGATACATGAAGTGCTTCCGAAAGACCTTCCAGCACCATCTTTTTGGTATTGTCAATCGAACCATTCTCATAACGCAGGATTGTGGAAGCGGTAACTCCCATCTTCTCTGCAACATAAGGCTGTGTCAGATTTAATTCCAGACGACGCTGTTTTGCCCTGCTACCTATCAGCTTGCGTAGTTCTTTATCTTTCATGCTGATTGCCTCCTTTTTCGGTATGTATGAATTATAGCATGTACCTTACATAATTGCAATATGCAATTTAATGATTATTTTTAAAATTTCATAACGCTTGACAACACAATATAAAACCGCTATACTAACAGCACAACAAAAATTGCATAATGCAATTTAACGGGAGGTGACAAGATGACGGAAAGAAAGATTGCATTATCCATCGAGGAAGCAGCCGACTATACAGGAATTGGAAGAAACACTTTGAGAAAGCTGGTTGAATGGAAGAAGCTTCCGGTATTAAAAGTCGGAAGAAAAGTCCTTATTAAAACTGACATTCTGGAAAAGTTCATGGAAGCCAACGAGGGGCGAGATCTGAGGGATAAAGGAAATGTAAAAGCTGTCACAAGAAATGTGGCAACTTAAAAAGGCGGCTTCCTACGAAACCGCCAAAGGTTCTATCAGACCGAAGCCATGATATACCTACACGCAAGAGGATTATACCATGTGCTTCTCCTGATATGCAACCGGGAACTGTTGTTTATCGGAAAAAGAAAGGATGAAGACGATATGGCGAAATCAACAAAGACTTATGAAGAAAGAATACGTGCATTAGAGAAAAAGGAACAGGAAAGCATTGAAGCTACAAAAAAGCTCATAGCACAGCGGAAGGAACTGGAAAAGAGAAAGAAAGCGGAAGAAAGTAAAAAACGAACCCACAGGCTCTGTCAGATTGGAGGAGCGGTGGAATCGGTTCTTGGCTGTCCGATTGAGGAGGAAGATTTACCAAAGTTGATAGGCTTCTTAAAAAGGCAGGAAACAAACGGGAAGTTTTTCTCAAAAGCGATGCAGAAAGAATTAGTTACAGACATGGAGGAAGTGTAATGGCGGAGGGAGTGGGTTTTCCATTCCCTTCATTGCCTTTGAATGAAGGGCGCACTTATGGACAACCAGAGGTCGTCCTTATAAGTTTGCCACAAGTGGCAACCGGTCTGCGCTTACGCTTGCCGGGCTCGTTCCGTCGGCGGGGCTTTCAGCCAGACCTGCTCATGCCGCAGGGGGCACTCTTGCGCAGAGGGCGTTCCGACAGCTTCACTCCTGCAAAACCAGAAGAAGATGCTGTCGGAAATCAATGCCGGATACGGCAGAAAGGGGGAATCGTATCATGGCGATATTTCACTTTACAGTAAAGATTGTCGGGCGCAGTAAAGGAAAATCTGTCATATCCGCATCGGCATATCTTAATGGAGATGTGATGAAGAATGAGGAAACAGGCAGAATCAGTTACTATACTTCCAAAAAGGAAATCGTCTACACCAGTCTGATGATGTGCGAAAATGCACCTCCTGAATGGCTGCATGTACCGGAAGAAAATATAAAAAGGTTTCAACAGTCTATCCGTTATAAAAGAGCGGATGATAAAGATGCCGCACTGGAAAAGTTTAAAATCACATTTCAGAAACAGCGGCTATGGAATGAGGTCTTGAAGATAGAAAAAAATTCAGATGCACAGCTTGGACGCTCATTTGAATTTTCCCTGCCGAAAGAATGGAGCAGACAGGAACAGATTGATTATACAACGAAATATATTCAAAAGACTTTCGTGGACGAGGGAATGTGTGCCGACTGGAGCATACACGATAAGGGCGACGGGAACCCACATGTGCATTTACTTGTAACCATGCGACCATTCAATCCAGATCACTCATGGGGCAACAAAGAAGTCAAGGACTGGGATTTTGTCAGAGATACTGACGGAAATATCGTGGTTGATGAATCCCACCCGGACTGGTGGCAGGATAAGAAAAATCCTGACCGGCATGGAATCCGTATTCCGGTACTTGATGAAAACGGAGTACAGAAAGTCGGGGCAAGAAACAGAAAACAATGGAAACGTGTTCTGACCGATGCTACCGGCTGGAGTAATCCAAAGAATTGTGAGTTATGGCGAAGCGAATGGGCTAAGACGTGTAACCGACATTTATCCATAGACAATCATATTGACCACCGCTCTTATGAAAGACAGGGTAAATTAAAAGTTCCTACTATCCATGAGGGTGCAGATGCAAGAAAGATTGAGGAAAAATATCTCACCGGACAGATAAGGAAAGGTTCATGGAAGGTTGAGGAAAACCAGATGATTAAAAAACAAAATGCACTATTGCAAAAGGTAATTGAAACCTTTGGTAAGGTATCCGGTGCATTGTCGATGTGGAGGGAGTGGTTGAATGACATTAGAAGAAAGCAAAGAAGTAATTCCCATGATGGAAGCAATGATTACACAGATAGAGGAACAGCAGAATATCATGGCAGAGATGCTTCAGGAGATACAGGAAAAGGACGAGAAGCTGATGTGTTTTCAGGAGCAGGAAGAACGATTGCAGCAATTAGAGAGCGAATTATCAGAGCTGCTACAAATCTTACCGAATACAGAAGAACTGTTGATGCTTCTGGAAGAAAAGACAGACCAGATACAGAAACTCACAGACGAAAATCAGCAATGGCAGGAATTGGCACAGAAATTAAACAGCGAGAACCGGCTATTGCAGAAACAGAACAGCGAATTGTTGAACTTGAACAGCAATTAGAGAAAGGAAGGTTGATTGATGAACGAATTAAGAAACTCAAAGAGCGACGATCAACTGGAAGAACTGCTAATGCTGACGGAGCAGATGCAGGAAGAACTCGACCAGAAAGACCAGACTATCGAGAAACTGAAAGTGCAGCTCGACGAATCGCTGACCTTGAACGAGAGGTTAAACAGCGAGAACAGAGTCGGGAACATTCAAGCCTTAAAGAACGACTTGAGGAAAACAAAAGAATTGTTGCAGAGCGAGAAAGAGAAAACGCACGCTGCCGAAATCATGACAGAGGAATGTCAAGATAAGCTAAGGCAGGCAGAACAGGAACGGGACTATGCACTCTCTCATCAGAAAAAAGTAGAGATACCGGTTGAAAAGCCGGTACTCTATCAAAAGTGTGGGAACTGTAACCTGACAGCTTATCTGAAAGCCAAGGAAAAGTATGATACGCAGAGAGAAAAACTGGCAGGCAGATATAAAACAAAAACAGCCATGTATGAAGCATTGATGTTTCTGCTGATATGGTATTCCGTATCAACTACTCTTTTTCAGATGATACGGTCAAAAATATTTATTTCTGATTGCGTGGTATTCTTTGATACAATCGCCACTTTTATACAGACCATTGCAGGGTGGATTATACTGACAGGAAAGAACATGGCACAGATTAGTAATGGAATATCCAATCCTGTCGTTGCCGGAATTGTATATTGGCTGATAAGAATACTGATCTGCGGTGGATGTTTGGTGGGTGCTGGAATACTTGTAGCATTTATAGAGATAAAGATTGCAGAGTTATATAAGAAGTGCTGTTGGGATATGATTACCATAATGGTAATACTTATAAGCATGGCAACAGCTATCTACTTTGGGAAGTGGATAAAGACAACATTGCCAATCAATCTGCTATTTCTCTTATTATTCGTGCAACTGGTATATGTTGGAATCAGGTGGTATGTAAAGGGATGGCGAGAAACAAGGGGATATCATTAAAACAAAAATACCGATATTTTATTGGTACTATATGCCTTTACTTTCGTGCTAATATATATTATCATATTAGCACGAAAGGAGAAAGCATATGACTCAGTTTGAAAAATTAGATTTGTTGTTGCGTGAATGTGGAGGGACAATTCAGACATTTCAAGTTCTAAATAATGGAATTAGTAAGTCTGTGTTTTATGCATATGTGAAGGAACGAGGATTAGAACAAGCTGCTCATGGTGTGTATGTATCGCCGGATACGTGGACAGATGCAATGTACCTTTTGCATTTACGTTGTGGTCAAGCTGTATTTTCTCATGAAACTGCATTGTTTTTTCATGATTTAACGGACAGAGAGCCTTTGAAATACACCATAACAGTAAGAACTGGATATAATCCAAGTCGTTTGCAGGAAGACGGTTTTCAAGTGTACACAGTAAAAAAGGATTTACATGAAATAGGAATCATAGCTATGCAGACATCATTCGGACATTCCGTTCCCGTTTATGACATGGAGAGAACAATTTGTGATCTGCTTCGTAGCAGAAAAAATGTTGAAATGCAGGTCTTTCAAGACGCATTGAAACAATATGCAAAACGTAAGGATAAAAACTTACGGATGCTTATGAAATACGCAGCTATGTTTCATGTTGAAAACATACTTAGACCCTATTTGGAGGTGTTACTTTAGATGATAACAACGGCAAGACAATTAAAGGATTTAATTCGTAATATGTCAAAGAAAAAATCCGCAGATGCACAGATTTTGATGCGGAATTATATGATGGAACGTTTTTTAGAACGAATTTCTTTATCAGAGTATAAAAACCAGTTTATATTAAAAGGTGGAATGCTTGTGGCGGCAATGGTTGGTCTGGATGCCAGAGCTACTATGGATCTGGATGCTACCATAAAAGGCACTAATGTTAGTGTGGAGGATGTAGAAATGATTATATCCCAAATTATATCAATTCCACTGGACGATGGTGTTTCATTTCGGGTCAAACGGATATCGGAAATCATGGAAGAAGCAGATTATCCGGGTGTTCGTGTAAGCATGGAAACGAAATTTGATGGTGTAATCACACCATTAAAGATTGATATTTCTACAGGGGATGTAATTACACCAAGAGAAATCAAGTACAAATTTAATCTTATGCTTGAAGACCGCACTATTGAGGTATGGGCATATAATCTGGAAACGGTATTGGCTGAAAAATTGGAAACTGTTGTTAGTCGAAACGTTACAAATACACGAATGAGAGATTTTTATGATATTTATATTTTACAAAAGTTGTATGGAGAACAACTCCAAAAACAAGTTTTATGGACTGCACTTGTGGCTACAGCCAAAAAAAGGGGAACATTAGACCTGATAGAAGCTGAGGATATAAGAGAAATATTTGATGAAATTGAATCAAGTCCGGTTATGGAGACCTTATGGAAAACATATCAAAAAAATTATTCTTATGCTGCTGATATTTCATGGCATGCAATTGTGAAGTCAATCTGTGCATTATATGGAAGTATATTGGAGAATATGTATAACACATAAAAAACTGATATGTAAATTACGTTAGCATTTTGAGTTGCCTAAATTCGAAAGTTAGGAAAATCTTAATAATTTCTCAGGCAATCCATTGTGAATTTAGATGTTGTATTTGCTATACTTAATTGGAAATATGAGCAAAGGAGTTGAAAATATGTCTGAAAAGATATTGATTATAGATGACGAGCAAGATATAGCGGATCTGTTGGAGGTCTACTTGAAAAACGAAAATTACGTCGTTTATAAATTTTACTGTGCAACGGATGCCATGTCGTGTATTGAAAGCGGCGACATTGATCTTGCCATTCTGGATATTATGCTCCCGGATATGAACGGCTTTTCACTTTGCCAGCTTATCCGAAAGAAATACACTTATCCAATCATAATGCTAACGGCTAAAATTGAGGAAACGGATAAAATAACGGGGCTGACATTGGGAGCGGACGATTATGTGACAAAACCCTTTCGCCCACTTGAAGTAGTTGCCAGAGTGAAAGCGCAGTTAAGACGTTACAAGAAATATTCACCCGGTATCATCACAGAGAAAATTCCATCGGAACTTTCCTATAACAAATTGTGCTTGAATGTGCAGACCCATGAATGTCTGTTAGACGGGGAACTTGTTTCTCTAACCCCGACAGAATTTTCTATTCTCCACGTCCTTTTGTCAAGTGCTGGAAATGTTGTAAGCATTGAGGAACTGTTTCATGCGGTTTGGAAAGATGAATACTACTCTAAAAACAGCAGCACAATTACTGTGCATATCCGGCATCTGCGCGAGAAACTGAACGATACTTCCGATACTCCGCAGTATATTAAAACGATTTGGGGTGTCGGCTACAAAATTTAAGCGAAAGGAGAACGCTATGAAGAGAAAATCAAATTGTTTGGTAACTATTTTATTCTTAATTTATCTGGCACTTCTGGTTTGGATCATACTGTTCAAACTACAGTTTTCAATCAGTGATCTGGATAAAGTAAGGAGTATAAACCTTATTCCTTTTCACTATGACAAAGAAGTTGGCGCAGCATTTCACTTAACAGAGGTACTCGAAAATTTCTTGATTTTTGTTCCTATGGGCATTTATCTTCAAATGCTTCTGCCAAGAACAAAATTATATGTGAAGTTCATGCTGATTGCTGGAACAAGTTTTTTATTGGAAACTATGCAGTATATCTTAGCAGTCGGACGTTCTGATATTACTGATGTACTTACAAATACGGCAGGTGGTCTTTTGGGGCTTGCTGTATATTCGATGGCAGCCCGGTTAATCGGAAATAGAATAAAAGCAAACAGACTGTTTTCCATTCTGGCAGGCATAGTAAGTGTTGTCGTGATTGGTCTGCTTGGCTTTCTTCTGTTTGCTAATCGGTAGGAGGTGTATTCTCATGTCGAATAAAGAAATGACAACAGAAAAGCGCCTTAAAGTGCGCTTATACCTATCATTGCTGGCTTATACCGTTGTTGGATATGGTTTGACCCTTATCTTGGACTACATCTTTTCAAAATTTGACAACGGTATTTTTGCATGGCTCTACTGGCGGCTTGATCTGCTTTTTATTTTGTATCTGATGCTCGGCTTTATATGTATCTTCAATTACTATTGGAAAAAGCCGTGGGGCTATCTGGATGAAGTAATTGACGCAACCCAAACGGTCTATGAGCAGAACAATCATACAGTATCGTTGTCTGAGCCACTGAAAGAACTGGAGGAACAGCTCAATCAGATTAAAATGTCTGTTCTGTTGAGCAAGCAGGCTGCAAAGCAGGCAGAAGAAAAGAAAAATGAAATTATTATGTATCTGGCACATGATATACGCACCCCTCTCACAACAGTAATCGGCTATTTGAGCCTGCTCCATGAAGCCCCTGACATGCCTGAACAGCAAAAGGAAAAGTATGTAAAAGTGGCGTTGAATAAGGCAGAGCGCCTTGAAAAGCTCATCAATGAACTTTTTGAAATTACCAAGTACAATGCACATACGGTTATTATCAAAAAAGAAACTGTGGATTTACATTGTCTGATTGCGCAGGTAATAGATGAAATATATCCGACACTCTCCGCAAATGGCAATACAGCGGTATTTACTGCGGAGGATAACTTATCCGTGAACGCTGACCCTGAAAAACTGGCGAGAGTTTTCAGTAATCTTTTACGAAATGCTGCGTCATATAGTTACCCGCAGACAGAAATCACTATATCCGCCAAGCGGTTAGAGCATGATATTCAGATCACTTTTGAAAATCATGGAAAAACAATTCCACAGGAACAGCTTAACAGTATATTTGAAAAATTCAATCGCTTGGATGATGCTCGGCTTTCTAATACAGGTGGTGCGGGTCTTGGTCTTTCTATTGCGGAAGAAATTATACATTTACATGGTGGAAAGATTACTGCATCCAGTCAAAACGAAACCATAGACTTTGTGATTACATTACCACTTTCCGCTTAGGAAAATAAGAATGTGATCTTAGGAATTACTTAGGAATTTAAGCGTGTGATTTTTGAGATTGAAAAGCCTTTGTTCGGTACAATGATTATCGAACAAGGGCTTTTTATTGTTCAGCTGAAGCAAAAGAAAGGAGTGTAAGCATGGAACTGAAAATAGAGCATTTAAGCAAGCAGTTCAAAGACAAAACAGCAGTAAATGATGTCAATCTGACATTGACTCCCGGCGTTTGGGGACTTTTGGGGGCGAATGGTGCAGGGAAAACCACGCTCATGCGCATGATTGCTGATATTATGACACCAACCAACGGAGCGGTTTACTATGACGGAAAAGACATTCGAGAGTTAGGTGAAGTCTACCGAAGCAAGTTTGGCTTTCTGCCGCAGGATTTTGGGTATCACCGGGATTTTACGGTCAAAGATTATTTGGAGTATATGGCTGCGCTGAAAGATATTCCTACAAGGGCAACCACCCAAAAGATCAATCATTTGTTGGACATTCTTTCGCTCTCCGATGTGAAAAAGAAAAAAATCTCCAATCTGTCAGGCGGCATGAAGCGTCGTGTTGGTATTGCGCAGGCTATGTTGAACGACCCGGAGATACTTGTCATGGACGAACCGACAGCAGGACTTGATCCCGGGGAGCGCGTGCGTCTGCGGAATTTCATTTCCGAGTTTTCGCATGATCGAATCGTGTTGATTTCCACCCATATCGTATCTGACATAGAATATATTTCTACGCGCAACGCAATTATGAAAGCCGGAGAAATTGTTGATGTCGGAACTACCGCAGAACTTGTCAAGCGGATTGAGGGCAAGGTTTGGAATTGCATAATTCCGACCTCAAAGCTGCCGGAATGTGAAATGCGGCTGCGCATTATCAATCAGCGAGGCGAAGATCACAATCAGGTTTCTATTCGTTATCTGTCCGAACATTCGGAAATTGATGGGGCTGTTACAACGGAGCCACGATTGGAAGATCTGTATCTGTGGTTGTTCCCGCAGACAGACTTGGAAAAGGAGGACAGATAATATGCGGCTCTTTAGACTTGAACTAAAACGTATTTTGAAGTCACGGCGCACCCTGATTTTACTTGCAATCGCACTTTTGCTTTCCGTAGCCATGGCATACCTGCCTATTTCATTTGAGGGTATTAACCGTCCAAACGAAGATGGCACGGTTACAGAATTAGATGGCTTGGCAGCTATCAAGTACAAACAAGATTTATATAAAACATCCGCTGGTGAAGTGACCCCGGATAGGATCAAATCGGCTTTGGAAACTTATCAAAGCTGCGTTCGAGAATATGGGCCAGTCGAGGAAGAGGGCTTTCCTCTGGCTGTATTTATTGAAAAAATCGTCCCGTTCCGTCACTTGCTGATGGGTCTGTCCGAAGCGTTTGCTGATCCAGTAACAGGCATTGGTGCTGATTTAATGGATATTGACCCGAATGATATTGACGGAGCCTATTATGAAAAGTGCGCAGAACATTTACAGGATGTCATGCGGAATGAGCAAAGAGAAAACGAAACCGCACAGCAGAAAGCTCTTGAAAAATATTCAGAACTTGATACGCCATTTTATCTTCATTC
>NZ_WQQE01000126.1:0-364 GCF_018785655.1 Blautia sp. MCC269
GAGAATCAAGAGACCGCATCACCTACGCTAGGGTGATGAAGCGAAAGGTCAAGCAATAAGGGCACAGGGCGGATGCCTTGGCACTAAGAGCCGATGAAAGACGTGATAAGCTGCGAAAAGCTTCGGGGAGGAGCAAATATCCCGTGATCCGGAGATGTCTGAATGGGGAAACCCGCATGAGAAGACCTCATGCATCCATACGCCAATCCATAACGTATGGAAGGGAACCCGGGGAACTGAAACATCTAAGTACCCGGAGGAAAAGAAAGAAACATCGATTCCGTAAGTAGCGGCGAGCGAACGCGGAGGAGCCTAAACCGGTGTGCGTGCATGCCGGGGTCATGGACTGCATTTAAGATTCAGC
>NZ_WQQE01000127.1:0-271 GCF_018785655.1 Blautia sp. MCC269
CACTTTTGCTTTCTGTTCCAACGCATTCTTTCTGAACAAGATTGCCGCTTGCGTCCTCTACATAGAAGCGGTAGTACCATTTCTTTCCTTTTTTTCTTACAGATCCTTTTGCCATAATCGTATGTCTCCTTTCGATATTAGACAATCGGAACTGATGAAATGCTTCGTGCGTGTAAGTATATCATAACTCCGGTTGTCTTACTATACCGATTCGGAATCTTCGTATAAGACTTCTGATAAAAGATTTGCAAGCCTTTGTTCTGCTGTTTTT
>NZ_WQQE01000128.1:0-264 GCF_018785655.1 Blautia sp. MCC269
CGATGTCTTCCTATCTTTGCGTTTGCATTAATTTCTTAATACTTTGCGTTTAAGGATATTTGATTAACTTAATCAAATCTCATGTATGCAGTTTTCAAGGTACAATGCTGACTGATGTTTTATCAGCCATCTGAAAGGAAAATAGCTTTTTCTCTCAGATCACTGGTAAAACCAGCATCTATCACATCAGGTTTCCCTGTTTTTCTTTTTTTGATCTGGCGCCCACCTGCTCTCCCACACCGTCTCCAGTGCAGTACCATCGGC
>NZ_WQQE01000129.1:0-392 GCF_018785655.1 Blautia sp. MCC269
TGGCATTTGTAGTATAAATCACTTTTCTGACCGTTGCTGAAAATTTGAAAATTGGAGAGATCGCATCCCAGTTATCTTTCCAGCGTTTCATGGAATTCGGATATTTCGGTGCCCATTTTTCTGTCACACGGTCTAAGGCTGCCAGGGCCTTCTTTTCGTCAGACGCCTGATAAATGGTCTTCAGGTCCGTGGCAAATGCTTTTCTGTCCTTATCAGGGACATATTTTAGAGTATTTCTTACCTGATGCACGATACAGCGCTGATATTCGGTTTTGGGGAAAGCTGCAGCAATAGCTTCTTTGATACCGGTTAAGCCATCCGCACAGATAACCAGTACATCTTTTACGCCCCGGTTTTTTAGCTCATTCATAACAGAAAGCCAATATTTTGCA
>NZ_WQQE01000021.1:0-194410 GCF_018785655.1 Blautia sp. MCC269
CCCTCCTAATGATATTTATTTTATCATAGAAGAACCTTCTAAACATTATTTTACAGAAAAAGTTTCATACTCTCGCATTTAATGCTCTCTGAACATCCAACGGTTTAATATCTTTCAACTTCATTGAACCAATATAAAAGCCAAATGTTCTTTTGAAATTATTTTTCATCGGTGCAATACTCGTTTCCTTCACCCGGTGTTGCTTTACCTCTGAAAACCATTCTTCAAACCACTCATTCAATGTGATTCTGGTTTTTCTATAATCCAATGTATCCCTGGCATTTTCTTTTGCCTTTTCAAATTCTTCCATCAGTTCATTTAGATCTGTTCCATATAAATTGATTCTAATTCCATTTACAACCGCTCTTGCTTCATATGAACCGTTCTTCTCTCTAACTCCTCTTGGTAATGCTTTTGCCATAATTATTTCCTCCTGAAAAAACTATTTATCTGTTGCTCCTTCAAATTACCATTCATAAACGTGCAAAACAAACATGCAAATTTTTATTTCGTATCCTTGACTTATTGTCTAACCTGTGCCAACAGCCATTTATCCAGTAAGAGCTTATGTGCATAATTGCGATTGCCAATTTTAACAACAAATATTTTTTCATTTTCCTTCATCAATTCTCTGGTTTTCGTCATCCCAAGATTCAAGTAAGCTGCCGTTTCTTCTACATTCAATAGTACCTTTTCTTGCTCCATATACTACCCTCACACTTTCTTCTTTCCTATATAATAGTCATATCCTTTTCTGACATTGCAAAACATACATATATCCTTATATCGCTGTTCTGGATTCACTCGCCGGATATAATGTCCCGGCACATCATAAAAATTGCCTGCACATACTCTGCACAGGCTCACGACTAACGGTATTTCAATTATCTTCGGTATCCCGGTACTTCTCCGGATTGCTTTATTGATTTTCTCCATTTCAGTGCGGTCTAAGGTACACACATAATTTTCCAACCGTCTTTTATCTAAAGTTCTAAGCTGCTCCAACAGCACTACAGAATCCTTTTCCAAACCTTCCATTTCCGGGACTGCAATGTGTGTCGGCAGTTTCATTTTTTCTTTACTAGTAATTGCTGCCACGATCACTGTCGGACTGTATTTATTTCCTATATTATTCTGAATCACCAGCACCGGACGATAACCGCCCTGTTCACTTCCAAATACAGGATCAAGGTCGGCGTGATAAATATCCCCACGCCTGACGTTTCTATCTTCCATCTTTGCTTTATCTCCTCTCGTCTTTCTAACTGTTGTTATCCCTAAATATGTAAAATACAAGCCTATTTGTCCCCGACGCCCCGACTTGTAATTGGGAAATCATCAGACGGCTGACTGCTAATCAGCTCCACAGGATTTTATCTAAAATAGATATATGGGATTAGGAGTTTTCCTCTCCAGGGATCTCCTGAAGCTGCCCTCACTTGTTGCGGTATCAAAGAAATATTTTGTATACACGACTTTATGACCGGACAGGAGTATCATTATGCCTGTTGTCTGTCATCGCCCTGCCAGAAGCAATCTGACAGTTATAACCAGATATTTTTCGCTCAACAGTCCGGGTAATACAAACTGAAACCAAAAGGAAGTATACGGGTGGGATTTCGCTGTCTTTACCCAATCCGTGTTATGGCGTATCTGTTAATGTGGCTTACGCTCATCACGATAACAACAGGAATGTGCCTGATGAATGTATATGAATTTGTCAAGGTTCTTCCCGCTCCCCAGTCTTTTCGTGACAAAAGAAGAAACAGGTGGATCAGAATATTTCTCTTTCCACCTGTTTCCTCACTTAAACGCTATTTTTCAACCCACTATCTCAAAATCTTTTTCAAATTTCTGATTGCTGCTTTTACAGACTTTGCTACCATCTGAAAAGAGCAGCCTTCTTCCTGTGCAATCTGCTCATAATTCTTATCTTCAAAATAATACTTCATCAATCGTCTTCTCTGAATTTCCGACAACTGCTGAATTGCACTATGTAAACGTTCCGCTTCCAGTTTATTCAGAACAGTATCCTCTACACCTTCCTCTTTCTGAAATACCCGTTCATATAAACTGGAATCCCAGATTTCTGACTGTTCCAAATGCCTGTCCACAATATTCATATGCGACACGTCCTGCAATTCAAACGTATTAAAAGCCTCATATACATTCTTTCCTATTTCCAAATCCTTGTACTCTTTTTCACCATTGCGAAATGAAACATAATATTTTCCGTCCTTCTCATAGATTTCATATGGGTTGTATTTATCTTTTCTTCTTTTTGGCTGTCTGCCTTCCATGTCCTTTCCTCCGATCTGAATTTTTTTGAATTCAGATCAGTAGGCGGGGCACGAATACGAACAATCGCCCTTATTTTGAATTGTTCATTCCCAATATTTAGGTAACAAAAAACGCCCTGACAGATTTCACTCCTATGGACGCATTTAATTCGATATTTTATTACCCTGGATTCATTATTGGCTCTTACCCTAGTTTCAATTCCAACATTTACTAATAAAATTGTTGAGATTTTTTTAATTGAATACCTTCTGTTGAACAGAATTTTTTAGCTGAACTCTTGCTAAGAACCATATTTTCTCCGGTTAGATTCCGGAAAAGAAAATAAGCATACAAATACTGCTCTTTCGGAATCTGTTTTTTTTAACCGAAAGAGATTTGTATGCTTTCTCATTCATTGGGTAATACCCTGTGTTTTTTCTAATGTTACACCCTTTTCACTTTTCAAATTTAGGGTAATACACTAAGTTTATGGAGGTATATAAACATGGATATTCCCAAAACATTATTTGCCACTTTAGTAAAACAAGGGCGTATGGAAATGCATTTAACACAAGAAGCTCTTGCTGAAAAACTCGGAATATCGGCGGCTTATCTTGGAGACCTCGAACGCCATAAAGGCGGTCCCAGTCTGGAATTATTTTGTAAAACCATGCAGACTTTAAATATTTCTGCTGATGACTACGTTTATCCAAATCAGAATAAAAATAATTCTACATATGATCAGATTCTTCGGCTCTTAAATCAGTGCAATGATTATCAGTTACAGGTAATTCTTGCAACTACGACAGCTCTGCTAGATTCTAATCCTTTTATTTCTAACGTAGACACTACTAATGATACAAAATAAAACTTGTAAAATACCGATAAATAGCTGATAATTACCGATATTTAAAATTAGTGGAATAAATACTATTACCATATGTTAAAAACAGTTATGCTATATCATTACAACTTGATATAACATAACTGTTTCTTCTTTACGAACATCCTTTTATCTATCAAATACTACATTTTCCTCCACGACACACTTAATTGCTTTTCATCTCGCTAATTATTTTTTCCATATCCGTCGATTTTTTCAAGAGTCCTAAACCAGCCAATAACTGAATACAATCTACATATCCTTGACAATATGCCCTTTGTTCTGACACAAACGCTTCTTCTTCCAAAATTTCTCCATATTGCTTCAACTTCTCCCTGTCCTCATAACTTATATGATCGAGAAGTTTATTCACCTTTTCTTTTTCCATTTTCTTCTTCAACTGAATATTTGCAAGTTCTTGGAAATAGATATAACTTTCTCTGTTTATATTCTCACAACGCAACTGGTTCAAAAAAGAGGATATTTCATTCCAAATATCATTTTCCATAAAAATTTCTCCTGCTTTTTTTGGTATCTTTACTTATTATGCCCAATTTTATATTCCATCATTTCATCAATTCACCATTAAATTTATATCCCATACCCCATACATTTAAAATGTATCTTGGTTTTGCAGAATCTGGCTCAATCTTTTTTCTGATTCTCCGAATTATGCCCATAACATTATCTTCTGCCCCATAATATGGTTCTTTCCACACCTGTGTATATATTTGTTCCTTTGAAAATATCCGTCCTGGATTTTTTGCCAGCAAATATAATATTTCAAATTCATAATTCGTCAATTGAACCAGCTCACCATTACTTTCTACAGAACGATATTCCGCATTTATTTTTAATGCTCCGTAATCAAGTACCCTATTTTGTTTACCAGGCATCTCAGAGTATTTTTTAGCAGACAGAAAATGTAATAATTCATTTAATTTTTCTTCCTCATTTTCATCAAATGTTACAACAACTACCCTTCCCATTTTATAAAAACCTTTCATATTTCAAATCTTACAAGTGTAATTTTTATCTATTATTACATCTGTAAGATTTAAAGTCAAGTTTTTATTTCGTTGACAGAATAACCTTTTAAGATATATAATATTTTTATTACATATGTAAGATTTGGAGGAATATCACATGAGCAATCTGCCTCAAATTTCAGAAGCTGAATTTGAAGTTATGAAAATCGTTTGGAAATACGCACCAATCAGCACCAATGAAATTACTGAAAAATTAACACAAATTTCCAGTTGGAGTCCTAAAACAATTCAGACATTGATTAAACGTCTCGTTTCTAAAAAAGCACTAACCTATGAAAAACAAAGCCGGGTTTTTGTCTATACTCCATTGGTCAAGGAAGACGAATATATTCGACAGGAAAGTAATTCTTTTTTAAAGCGATATTATAATGGTAATATCACTTCTATGCTTGCCTCTTACATTGAGGATGATAAATTGTCTGAAGAAGACATTGCCAGCTTACGGAATCTTCTTTCCAATCATTAACCATGGGAGGAGCATATTTTGATATATTTTAGTTTTCGATTTTTACTCTGTAATGCCATCATTTGTATTTTTTTAGGTAGTTTACTGGGATTAAAAAATTTATTGCAAAGGCAATTATCCGCACGTATGCAATATAATCTTTCGATTATATTTCTTGCCGTTCTAATTGTTCCCTTTTTACCAATAAGCTCTGCCCCATCTTCTATATCGTGGAGCCATTTGCTGACAGCCAGTTCAAGTACCAATGGTGACATTCAAACCACTTTTCTTTCTGGTAATGGTTATAATTTGGATAAAATAAATGATTTTGCTGTCTCTGTCAGCACCCAAATACCAACTTTTATTCACACATTACTTGTATTTTTCTGGAGTATCGGTATATTCATAATGTTTTTTCTTCTCTACCGCTCAGTAAAACAAGTAAAAGCCTTATATAGTTCTGCTTTACCTCTTCAAAATGAAGAACTAAACGCTCTTTATATAGAATGTTTAAACGAAGTGAACAGCAAGCATACCATTCCGATTTATAGTACAGCATTTTTGAAATCTCCTGTTTTGGCTGGTTTCCTGCATCCTCGCATTTATCTTCCAATTCACTTGATTTCAGATTTTAACGCTGGAACTATAAGCTCAACTGATATTCGATATATGCTTCTTCATGAACTGCAGCACTACAAGCATAAAGATATTCTAATTGGATATTTGATAAATACAGTAAATGTTTTCTACTGGTTCAATCCCCTAATCTGGTATTTTCTAAAAAGAATACGGCAGGAACGGGAACTTGCCTGCGACAGTGCTGTATTACAATTATTGAAAGAAACAGAATACAAGTCATATGGAAATACACTGATTAACTTTGCCGAAACAATAGCTCTGTCTCCATTCCCTCTTACTATGGGAATCAGTGGAAATATAAAACAGTTAAAAGGACGCATTTTAAATATTGCATCATTCCACCAACCTACTTTTAAACAAAAAATTCGTGGATATCTTATATGCATATTCGTCTCTACTATCATCATTGGATGCATTCCCATACTTTCTGTTTATGCTTCTGATCAGACTGGCTATCATTTTGACACAACCAAAAAGAATATTACTCAGCTAAATCTTTCTTCCAATTTTGGGGATTACACCGGAAGTTTTGTTTTATATAATCAATCTGCTGATAAATGGAATATTTATAATATGGATCATGCTTCCACACGTGTATCACCGAATTCGACTTATAAAATATATGATGCATTACTTGGCTTGGAATCTGGAATTATTACACCAGAACATTCCACTTTCACATGGAATGGAGAACCATATCCTTTTAATTCATGGGAGGCCGATCAAGATTTAACCTCGGCTATACATAATTCCGTAAACTGGTATTTTCAGGCAATTGATTCACAGGCAGGTTTTGAAGCCGTAAGAACATTTTTACAGACAATAAACTATGGGAATCAGAATACTGGAACAAATCTAAATCTCTATTGGACAGATTTCTCTCTGAAGATATCACCCATAGAACAGGTGGAATTGTTACAGGATTTCTATCAAAATAATTTTCATTTTGACAGTAAAAATATCCAGGCAGTAAAAAAAGCCCTGCTGCTTTCCACTACTTCTTCCGGTTCTCTTTACGGGAAAACAGGAACCGGGCGTGTCAATGGTAAAGATGTCAATGGCTGGTTTATCGGATACATTGAAACAGCGAATAATACTTACTACTTCGCAACAAATATTCAATCCTCTTCTGGTGCAACTGGAAGTCAGGCTACCGAAATAACAGAATCTGTACTTTCTAATCTTGGTATTTGGAAATAAATAAAGAGAACTGATAGCATAATTTCCTGTTATCAGTTCTCTTTATTTCATTCTTCTCTACTGATCAATTCTGCAAATTACCTAACCGGTACTGATACCTCGGTATATTATCAATACCATTATCTAAAATCCTGTTTCCAACATACTGAATCGTTCCATCATCCTGAATTTTCATCGTAAGTTCGTGTGTAATAACAGCATCATTACATACAACAGAATCACATACTGCATGAATTGTCAAAACAATGGTTCCATCTTCATTATGCCTGACTTCTGTTACTTCCGGTAAAGACAAGGCAAAATGTGTTGGTGAATAATTACCACATCCCAATCGTTCCCAGATAAACATATTACTTTGTTCATCGTAGACCGCCCATTCTTTCAATTCTTCTTTTGTAACAGGAAGATATGTCATAATTACATTTTCGAACTCTTCTGCTGGAATTCCCACAACCTCTTTTTCTGCAGTAAATTTTTCTCCATATTTCATTTGATAAAAATATTCATAAAGTCCATTATAATCCAACCCCTGCATATCCTCCGCATTCCAGTTTGAACATAACAGATTGTTTCCCTGATAGCCGAACGTACTCACATATTTTTTTGAATATTCCCGACACTCCTCACTCAAAGGCTTTACCCGGATAATACAACTTCCATCTACAATCTCTGTCACTTCCGGTGGTTCAGGTACGCATAATTCATAACAGAAATTCCCATTTTCAGTATATGCCCATTCTTTTATTTTTGATAGCGATATGTATGTAAGTACAGGCTCTGTATCCTCACTCCAGATCATTTTTGCGGACATCACACTCATTTCTTTTCCATCATAACTATATTCTTTTCTGGTAATTCCACCATCTGTATCTGCTTCATATAAAATTACACTTCCTTTTTCTTCTTGTTCTGCAGATTTAAAAAATTGTTCCATCTTCTGATAATTATCCATAACAGAATAATGATCGGAACCAATGACCGGATTCCCATTTTGTTTGATAATTTCTTTCATCCGATTCATCATTTGCTCAGCAGTATTCTGATCTGCTTCTTGTATTCCATTATATTCAGAATAAATATCTCGGATAATGCCCATAATTTCTTCACAATCGTTCACAGCTTCCTTTTTCTTGTCTTCATCGATTGGTAGATTATATCCCTTATCCGGATTTTCCATGGTAGTGTTTTTTTGATTCTTCTCATTTTTTACATCTGTGCTGTTTAACGATATCTTACTTTCACAGGAAGTCAGAATCATTCCTATACAAAGTACTAACAAAATACTTTTTCTTTTCATATTGCCCCCTAATTATTACTGTAATTCTCTTCCCACTCTTCTTCTGTTAACCTTGGCATATACCACCCTGCATTTGCATTTTGATCTGACCTGATTACCTTATTTGATAAATACTGGAAACTTCCGTCTTCCATAGGTTTTATCATCAATTCACTGGTGATTGCCTGATCTAACATTCTGATTTCCCATACTGCTTCTATCGTAAGTTTTAATGTTCCATCTTGTAATTTTTCATATGAGATAACTTCCGGATATGGCTCATATGGGAATTCACAATCATATAACCCTCGCGGTCTGTATCTAAAAGTTCTATTATCAGAGTTATAAAAAGTTCCTTTTTCAATCTCGCTATTACTAAATGGTAAATAGGTCTTTATAACCTCTTCAAACTCATCTTTTGGAACTTCATATTCTGCTCCACCATAATTTGCTTCATATGGAACTTGCTTTCCATATTTCATATAATACATTTTTTCATAAAGATCATAAAAATCAAGTTCCGTATAATTCTGGTTATCCCAATTTGTAATCAACAGATTATTAAGTGCATACCCCAACGGCATAACATATTTTCGATTCAATTCCCGGCATGTTTTATCTAATGGCTGCACTCTGAATCCAGTTTCACCCGGTGCTCCATCAAATCCCGGTGGGTGATATTCCTCCAGAAACAAGTATCCTTTTTCTGTATATTTCCACTCATATGCTTCATATTCATCATAATAATTAGCCTGTGGGCTATTATCCTTCCATTTAACCTGACATAATCGAACATTTATCTTTCCATTCATTGACTCTAAATGATATTGTATAATTTCCCCTTCATCAAATACAACAACAATATCTACTGCTGCCTGTTCTTCTTTCTCTGCTGTTTTGCAAAAATCTTCTACTTTTTCACGATTGACCATATCAATCTGATTATCACAATCTACTGCCGCATATCCTTTTTCTTCCAGACAATTGATAATTTTTCTTTTCACCTTTAATGTATTTAACTCCGACTTCTCCTTCATATAAACAGACCGAAAACTTTGCGCTGTTTTTTTTACTTCTGCATTCATTTCAGATTCTACGGTTTCTTTCTTTTCTTCTTTTTCCGTAATTCGATTTTGTCCGCACCCTGTAAAAACAATAAGAACTATCAATATCATCGCAAATATCTTACATGTGTAATAATTTCCCATAAAATTTTTTTTATTCTTCAAAATACTCATCCAATACTGTTGCATCTTTTTTAACAACATAACCACTTCCACCGATTCCTTTCACATTCTCAACCATACTGATAAGAAGAATTGGTTTGTCCACGCTTTTATCTGCCGTAAACACCGAAAACCACCCGATTTCTTTGCCAGAAGTATCTTCTTTCGTTGCCTTCAACTCGGCTGTCCCTGTTTTTCCAGCCAGCAAAATATCGTCACGATGTGCAGCATATCCGGTTCCTTCCGGATCATTTACAACACCTTCCACCCCTTGCATAATTTCTTCTACATTTTCTTTGCTAAACGCATTTTCTATCCATGTTTCACCGGATGCTTCTTCTTTGTATTTCAAATACGGTTTTATCATATTCCCTTCATTTAAAAATGAAGTATAAATACTTGCCAGATGTAATGGATTTACAAGAATCTGACCTTGCCCATAACCACTATCTGCCAATTGTATTTCTGTTTCTATTTTATCTGTATTGGAATATGTTGATTCCTGCATCGCAATCTCAAACGGCATATTCTGATTAAATCCTATTTCATTTAAAGTATTCATAAAATTCTCACTACCAATTTTAAGAGCTGCCTTTGCAAAATAAATATTATCAGAATAGATAATTGCATTTTTCATAATAACCGGTTCATATTCATGAAGTGTTGTCACTTGATAAGATCCCCAAGACGAATCTTTCTGCCATGCCAAACCTTCTTTTCCAAAATCTTCTTTTGGATCTATGCTTTCCGTTTTTAACCCAATTCCTGCCACAACTGGTTTAAATGTTGAGCCAGGACACCATATTTGACGAAAACGATTATATAATGGCTTCTTTTCATCTTCGTTTAATGATGTCCATTTCTCTGATGATAAGCCCCGTATAAATTCATTATTATCATAAGATGGGGTACTTACCAAAGCCAATACTTCTCCCGTATAAGGATTCATTGCGACAGAACACCCCGGATCTTCTTTAAACTGCTCGTATAATGATTTTTGCAAATCGGAATCTATCGTTAATCTTATATCCATACCATCTTCTTTAAAAATACTTGCAAGAACCTCTTTTACTTCCCCATCACTATCCAAAATCTTTATATCACAACCATCTTTTCCTTTTAATTGCTTTTCGTATAACTTTTCCACCCCAGATCTTCCGATCACACTTTCAACTGAATATCCTTCCCCTGGATGATTTTCCAAATCTTCTGCTGTTACAGACTGTACATAACCAATTAAATGAGCTGCTGCTTCCCCTAACTCATAGGTTCTAACTTCCACATCTGATAGCATAACCCCTGGAATTTCCAAAAGTTTATTCTGACAATCCTGCTCCTCAAGTGTCTTTTCTTCTGGCTGTATTTTCATTAAATCTATTTCTTCTACTTTCGGAATAGTTTCAATTGGTACAAAAGAATCTTCTTTTACCCACTTTGCTGTGAGTTTGTTATTTATTGTTTCTACATCTATCTCTAATAACTCCGCTATTTTTTTAATAGATACATTCCTGTCTTCCAGCTTTCCCGGTATAATGCCAACTGATGTTGCTACTCCTTTTCCTGCAAGCATTTTACCATCTCGGTCTAATATTTCTCCTCTCTCCGCTTTTGATGTAGTAACACTTATTTTATCATCACTCTCTAAATCTGGAAAAATCAGGCTATCCTGCCATACTAATTTATATCCCTGTTTCGTCTTCTTCAGTTCCGCCATATTGTCAAATTGTATTGTTCCGGCAATTGTATTACATGATGTTTCATACGAAAGCGTAACTGTATCTGCTTTTTTCTCTTTCACAGCTATATGACTGATTTTAATGTCACTGACCTCTATTCCTTCGTATATCTTAGAATTTCGTTGTATGTATTCTTCTTTTGTCAGATAAACTTTTTCATCTGAATCTATCATAGTATACATTACTTCATATTCCTTTTTTTCAATATGGTTCATATATTCCATAAGTGTGTCTTCTGGTGATTCCGTTATCGTCCTTTTTAATAAAACACCTCCTGAAACAGCAATTACTGTTATAGCTACTATCAGCCAAAAAATCTTACAAGTGTAAGATTTTTGGATATTTTGCTTTTTCCGTCTTCTTTTCATAGATATTCCTTTCTTCTAATTTTTTTGTTTCTTAAATCTTACACTTGTAATATTTAAAAGTCAAGTCTATTTTCAGGAATTGTATACTCCAGATTCACCATTAGACTATCACACTTTTTCTCCTGCCTTTTAATATGCCGGAACACCATATCCATAGATGTTACTGCTTCCAATACTGTAACTTCGTCTTGCCACTTTATCTCCACTGTTGCCTTCAATGGTATTTACGGTTCCTCCACTGACACTCTCTACAATTCCAACGTGGTCAATCGTTCCATTATTTCCCCAGTCAAAGAAAATAATATCTCCTGCCACCGGGGTATAACTTCCGTCACGGAACCTACCTTTGCTTTCAAACCACTTCACACCGTCCGAACAAAGAGAAAATTTCGGAATGACTCCACTCTGAATATAACCGCTCTGGTCTGCACACCAGGACACAAAGCAGGCACACCACTCTACCCTGCCTCCAAATCCATACCATCTCCAATAAGTCGTTCCGCCTTTTCCTTCCTGCGATGCTGCCACCTGAACGATTGCCTGATTGCCGATACCTGTCGGGATTCTTCCAAATGCATAATACTGAAGCACATGTGGTACATACTGCTTGTCCCCATAACTGCTCCACCCCATTCTCTGTGCCATCATATCAGAAAATTCTGCTGCATTGGCAAGGGTATATCCACCTCTAGCTTTCGCCCATTCCAGATATCCATTTCCATAATTGTAGCTTTGCAATGCCAGTTTAATATTTTCCATATCCAGAGGATTTTTTACTCCTGCACGTTCCAGACAGCTTTTTATTTCCTGCACTCCGCAAGAAATCGAATACTCCGGATCTGTGATTCCATTCGGCTGTTTGGGATATTTTGTATTAAAACTGCCCTCTGAACACTGCATCGGGTCAAGTCCTCTCCCACCGGATTCCTGCATCATAATCGCTTTAATCAATTCCACATATTCACCAATTCCATATTGGTTTGCATACTGCCGAATTAGTGGCTCATATGCTTCTACTTCTGCACTGACAGAAGAAACCGTACTGGAATTATCCCCGCCTGTCATGCAAAGAAATCCACCAAATAAAATGACGATAATCAATATCACCACTGCAATCCAACCGCCTGCGGTCAATCCACTTAACAATGCTTTTATAGCTTCCATCAACGCTTTTATTGCATGTGTTACTGCCTTTGCTGTCGTTTTCACTGCAATCTTTGTATTCTGTGCTGTCTGTCTTGCTGCCTGCACTGCTTTTTCTGCTTTTTTCATGGAATAATGCATTGCCCGGACAGAAACATTTGCTGTCTGCTCCGATGTCTTAATACTGGTCTTTGCCGTCTGTTCTGCAGTCTTGACCGCTTTTCCAGAGGTCTTGATAGTACCTTTTC
This sequence comes from Blautia sp. MCC269, assembly GCF_018785655.1. Lineage (NCBI taxonomy): Bacteria > Bacillati > Bacillota > Clostridia > Lachnospirales > Lachnospiraceae > Blautia > Blautia sp. MCC269. The sequence continues at coordinate 12,494 of NZ_WQQE01000021.1, forward strand.
CAGTATTCTTTACAACCTGTTCCGATGCTCTCCCGGTCTTGATGGTTCTTTTATCCCGTTCAATGGTCTTAATTTTTTTGACAGCAAGTTCTTTTCCCTGCTCCTGTGCCGTTTCTCCGCCTGAAGGCGGTACTGGTCGAATTTCTTCTTTCGGCTGGTAAACTGTTTCTTCGCCTGTCGAAGAAACAGAAGCTTTCTCTTTCTTCCGTTCAATAATCTTTCCTGCCTGTCTGCGTACCTGATGCCCTGTTTCGTGAAAGATGCGGTCAGCATACTTGCTGGCCGCATCTTCTGCATAACCTACCGGATTATTCTCTCTATCACTAGATTTCTCCGTCGATTGCATGATATTTTCTTTTGTTCTGACATAGGACTGCTTAACATGGTCTGTCACTGTAACTGTCTTATCTAATACTTTAATATCCTTATGGACTTGGCGTGTTTTTATCTTACGATCCATCGCTTTTCTCCATTTGAATCTTTATCTAGCGTTCATGATTAGTTTCTTTTTTGCTCACCTGTGGCAGTTCCCGGCAGTATTCCGGGTATTTCATGCGGATTGCTTCATAAAAATATGATGCATAGCCACAATCGAACATCTCGTATGGGGTAGACAGACTTTCTTCTCCCTTCTCCACATATCCATTCCACAAGTTGAAAGCCAGTCTGGTCAATCGTGCCGAACCGCCTGTCTGCCACCCTTCATGCAATGCTTCTGGTTTAATCAAACGCTCTTTAAAATCAAACATGCGATCAACATGATTTCTGGTATCTTCAGAAATTCCCACACAATAGAAAAATGAACTGTAATAACTGTCGTGCTTTCCGCATTTAGCTAACATCTGATAAAAAAACTTTTCGTGTTCCTTTGATGAAAATCTGATTTCTGACATATTTGGCTCCTTTTCCGGCACTAAAAAACGCCACAAATTGTGACGATTTTCAGTGCCTTGCTTTTCATTATTCAAAATATTTTTAATTTTACATTCTTCCCCGGTTGATACTGTCCTCTCCCGGCTTTGTGGTCATCAGTTTATACAACCTTGTATTGGTTGGGAATCTATTGACGAACGGTACAAGCGAACTTCCATATTTCACCAGACCACAACCGGCATCTGCATTTGTGATATATCCCATTTGCTCTGTAGAAATATTCAAAAGTGTCGCCAACTTTGCTCTGTCCGGCTCTGCCTGATTAAGCATCACGATATACTCACTGTTGGAAATCATCGTACTTGCAAGAACAGAATCTAACAGATATTCCACGTTCTGTGTGATTGCTGTCGGGAATGCATTACGCTTACGAAATCTTCGCCATGCAGAGTTAAAAAATGCTCCGGAATACTCATTTTCAAATACTACATGAAACTCGTCTAAAAAAATATGGGTTCGCTTTCCCTGTTTCCAGTTCTCCGTTACCCGGTTCAACATTGCATCAGTGATTACCAGAAGTCCCATGGTCTTTAACTGTTTTCCTAAATCCAGAATGTCGTATACCATGATACGGTTATTCACATCAACATTACTTTCATGTGCAAATGCGTCCAGACTTCCATTGGTAAATAATTCTGATACCAGTGCCAAATCCTGTGCTTCCGGTTCTTCCTGTTCTAAAAATTTTTCACGCAACACCCGCAAAGTCGGCACTGCTCCGCCATGCTGATATTCCTCATAAACTTCTCCCACACATCGGTCAATAATGGAACGTTCCTTTGCATTGATTCCTTTTTTATCCAACTGTTCAAACAGAGATAAAATAAACTGTGACTTCTCAATCACTGGATCACCGCCATCTCCATATCCGTCTACCATATCCATTGCATTGATATGGTCCCGGCTTCCTGCAGCAATGCGAACCACTTCTCCGCCCATTGCTTCAACTAATGATGCATACTCTCGCTCTGGATCACAAATCAGGATATCGTCCTGCGTTGCCAGTGCCAGGAATACAATCTGCATTTTTGCATTAAAGGATTTTCCACTTCCCGGCACACCCAAAAGAAATGAGTTTGGATTCAACAGTTTTTCTTTATTACACATGATTAAGTTATGGGAGATTGCATTTTCTCCACAATAGATACCTCCTGCGTCCATAATCTCCTGCACCCGGAATGGCATCAACACTGCTACACTCTCCGAAGTCAGTGTGCGGACTGCCGGAATCTTCCGGTGTCCGATGGGTAGTGCTGTATTCAGTCCGTCCATCTGCTGAAATTTCAGAACAGAAAACTGGCATAACTTTTTCCGTCCGATTGTCAGAAGTGTTTCCGTATCTGCATCAAGCTGTTTTTTCGATTCTGCCGTATGCACCATAGTCAGTATACCGAACATCATACGCTGGTCACGTGTGGTTAAATCGTCCATGAACTCTTTACTTTCTTTTCTCTGCTGTTCCAAATCATAAGGAATCACTGCGGAAAAGTTATTGTTGGCATTTTGGCGTCGTTGCCAGTTTGTTATATTAGTCTCCACACCTAACAAACGTTTTTCCACTTCCTGTACTGCTTCATCAGTCGGAACCGGAATCACATCAATGCTCAACATCAGATTTCGATTCATGTCGGTCAGTTCTGCTATCATATCGTCTTTGATGTAAGAAGCATACTCACGAAGAAAAAGTACTCTTCCATAACGATCTCCCATGCGGAAATAATCTTTTTCAAATTCAAAGGTATCCGGACAGATATAATCTTTGAAGCTGTGTCCTTTTCTCATATTCTCCTGAATATCAAAATGGAAACCAGATTCTTCTCCTGTACGGTAAAAATCATGCAGAATCCGTAACTTATCTTCTCCATTTATCTCTACACATTTGGAACCCAATCTTGCAAAATGACTGTTCAGCTCTGTTGTCACTCGTGCAAAATACGTTCTGGCTTCTTCGATTGTTTTCTTATAGCAGGATACTGTCACATATTTTTCCTGCACCATGCTGTTGGAACTGGTTGCCTTATCTAAAAGCATGTTGTTGTACTCTTTCCGATATAAATCCAGTCCGTCCTCCTGCATCGGAATCAGAATTGCTTTTTCAAAATCCACCTTATTCAAGCGGCGATTATTGATCGTTATTTTTGTTGTTCCACCGCAATCGAAAGAATTTAATAAATCCATATATTCCAGGAACATGGTTTCCTTATCTACTTTGCTTGCCACCGCATAGTTGATATCCGTAAATTTATAAGTACGTGCAAATTTATTTCTCCCGATTTTAAATATCCCATCAGACCAGATAGTCTCGATGGGAATTACCTGCTGTACGCTTCTTGGAATTACAAATTTTTCTTTATCCTGCTTGAAAATATTACTCAGCGTTTTTATCATTCTTCTTGCGTCCCTCCTTCTTCAGACTTTCTTTCTCATATTTTTTAATGATTGGTTCTACCGCATCAAAATAAAGATTTTCTGACCGGAACACCAGTTTTTTCGGCATCAGGATTTCTGATTTTATCCATGCCCAGATAAACTGCTCCGCTGTCATTCCATGATATTTTACAAACCCGAACACTACACATGGGGCAGCTCCCAGTACACAAATCCAACTCACTGTTTCCATACTCATGTATGGGTGAAGCAAAAAATAAAGCCCAACGGCAACCCCGCAGGCTAATCCTGAAAAGATAAACTGTCTCAGGGACAATCCGAAAAAGATTGCCTCTGTGTAATCCCTGATTTCCTTGTTAATTTTTACTTCCAAAACGATACACCTCCAAATCGCACATTTGTTATATTTTTCCTGTTCTGTTACACTTTGGGTAAATGAAAGGGGGACTGACCTATGCCAATCACTGTTATGATTTCACTTGTTGTTACCGTTGCTCTATTCCTGATTTCTCTGCTGTTTCGGATTGCTGCCAGATTAAATCTGACCTTACCGCTGTTATACTTCCTTGCTGTTTCCACGATTCTGAATCCATGGGCAGCAAGCCATGAGAAACTAGCATTTGCAATCCTCTATCTGCTGACTGCCTTTTCTGTTCTTAGCTGGATTTCTGCTCTACGACGCAAGTGGCAGGAACATCAATACTACAAAGCTATGAAAGACGATATGTCCTTCCAGATTTCTCGTGCCAGACAAAGAGGGATTCCTTTAGATTCTGTCCATTTTGATTCTCAGGGGAATATGCGGTATAACAATAGCAACAATATTGTAGAATAAATTTTAAGGATGCTTTCGGGCGTCCTTTTTACAATCCCATCATTTCCCTCACTACCCTGTCTGACATCTTCACCGCACCGACCAGTACCAACATATTAAAAATCAATTCTCCAATATAGCTCCACACCATAGTCACTGCCGCTGCATTTGGATCGACTACTGGCGGTGATGATGCAAATAGTGAAAAAATAATGCAGGCAAGTACCACGATTGCTCCCTCCAGACACACTGCTGCATAGGATTTCAAGAAACTTCTTCCAATATTTTGGCTCGGCTCTCCCGCAAAGGAAGATAACGGAATCGGTGCAATTGCTGTATATAGGAATAATCGAAAAAATCTTCCATATACACTCATAATCATAATGAAGCTCAGAACTGTAATAAAAAGTCCACCGATCAACGTCACCGCCCATAGAGGAATACTTTCAAAAAATCCACAATCTTCTACCGCTTCTATGATTTCGTCCGGTAAAACGGTATCTTCTGTACTTCCAAATCCTGCGGTCTGCATAATTGTACTGGTCACTCCTTGTATGATATTGAATAATGCCATCATCAGCTCCAGTCCATACGTGACTACGCCTTTTGCAATCGCAAAACGGATAAATATTTTTAATGCATGTTCCGGTCTTTTTACCTCTGTAAAACTTCCACAAGTCTTGACCACTCCGACTACAAAGAAAAGCACTAACAAAGCATAGCCGATTGCCTGCAATGCTCCATGGATCTGCACAATCACCTGCCAGATACCGCCACCTTTAAAAGTTTCCGGTGACTGTGTGAGTATCTGCCATATTTCCGCAAGTTTACTGTTCCAGGTATCCAGGGCATTTTGCAAGTTCTGTACTACCCAGTTATCTGACACTTTCTAAACACCTCCTGTCTTAGCCGGGTCGGTGCGGCTCCTTTCGGGCCTGCACCGTCCCATTTTCTTGTTTTCTTCTTAACCTGTAATCAGATTCAGGATTTCTTTTGCAAATGTAATGATTACACCGCCTGCTAACGTTAAAAATCCGTTTGCTCTCTGGCTTGGATCATGAGATTTCAGTGATAAACCAACCTGCACAATTCCAAATCCTAATAAAATCATTCCGATAGCACGAATCAATCCAAAAATAAATGTGGACAGATTATTGATAACGGTCAGTGGATCGTCTGCCGCAAATACGGTACTTGCTCCTGCTGTCATAAACAGTACCATTGCAATATACACTGCCATGGCACGTTTCATTTTTGCTGTCATTGGCAGCTTCTTCGTTACTTTTGTGGTTTCTTTCTTCTCCTGCTTCTTTCGCATATCTAACTTCATTTTTGATAGCCTCCTATATATTTTTCTTGGATTTACTGATATTTCTGTATGATTTCTTCCAGATCTCCATCGGATAATAATTCGTAATCTTCCGATTCCAGTGAATCGTCTGTAAGTTCACCTTCTAAACTGTCTCCCAATGAGATACTTGCCACCGCCCGGCCAACCATACCATGCAGATATGGTTTCCCGTTTCCGTCAGTCGTAAGTCCCACATTGGGATGCTTTAAAATATCGAATTTCTCGTCTAAAATTGGTCTTTCTCCACGAATAAAAAGAATCGCATATCGGTTATCCAACATGCGAACTTCATCGGGTGTCATCAGCTCCCGCCCTGTATTCTGATAATTGGTGGAATAGTTCCCGGAATGTCCTGTTGACTTTCCATAGGTGTTCGTGTCAATCGTTGCCTTGCCAAGAAGTTCGCTGACATATTTATGTGTTCCCTGCTCATTGCCGCCTAAATATAAAAATTCATCACAATTTCCCATAATGCTTTCCCACTGCTTTTCGAACAATGCCTTTAACTGTGCCAGATTCTGCAAAATAATACTGACTGACACTTCTCTGGAACGCATAACGGACAGAATCTTATCAAAGTCATCAGGCAGTGAAACATTTGCAAATTCGTCCATGAGGAAATGCACATGAACTGGAAGTCTTCCACCATATTTATGGTCTGCCAGATAGAACAACTGCTGAAATAACTGGGTATATAAAATTGACACCAGAAAGTTGTAACTGGTGTCGTTGTCCGGGATTAACGCAAATAAAGCCACTTTCCGCTCTCCCAGTGATGGCAGGTCTAAATCATCTGTTGCAGTCAGTGCTGCCAGACTGGATAAGTTGAATTTCTCAAGTCTTGCGGCTAATGTGATTTGAATGGATTTTAATGTCTTGGCACTACCAGAGTGATAATCTTTGTAATACTTTACTGCGATATGTTCCGGGTTCTTCATTTCCAACCGCTCAAACAATTCATCAAGCGGTGACTGGTACTGGTCATCGTCCTCTCTGACTTCTCCGGCACGAAGCATTTCCATTACCATCGGGAAATTCTGCTCCTCCTCTGGTGCTTCATATCTCAGATAGAAAATCAGTGCCAGTAACAACATGGAAGCTGCGGTATCCCAAAACGGATCGTTTGACTGACTGCCTTTTGGTGTAGTCGCTTTGAACAGGTTCGTCACCAGTCTCTGCACATCGTTATCATCCTTCAGATATACAAACGGGTTATAGCAATGGCTCTTTTCCATATTGATCAGGTCAAGCACTCTTACCTCATATCCTTTTTCTTCCAGAAGATACCCAGTGTCCCGCAAGTTCTCTCCTTTTGGATCTAAAACCACAAAAGAGGTATTCGCCTGCATCAGATTCGGCTTTGCAAAAAATCTGGTCTTTCCTGAACCGGAACCGCCAATCACAACCGTCAATACATTTCGCAAATGTTTCCGCATATTGTAGCTGATTCGTACATGCATGGTCAGCAACTTATTTTTTGTAAATCGCTTCTCCCTGTATCTGCGATTGATTTTTTTCACATTTCCCCATTTTGCAGACCCATGTTCTTCACCTCGTCGGTAATGTTTCTTGGTAGAAATATAAATCCCGATTCCCATGCCGTAAGACAGCAAAAAAATAAGGACAGTTTTTACACTGTCCCAACATAACTGAATCGAAAACGGATGATTCATTGCTCCCGGGACTCCTTCCAGAATCCCCATAAGACCAGACGAAAGATAAGGTGCGACAAGTAACGCAAACCAGATAACCGGGATAATTCCAATTACCGCCAGTATCAGACTGCTCTGCTCATCATCGTTCTTCATGGCTTCTGCGTCCTCGCTTTTCCTTCTCCGGCGGTACTTCGATTTTCTCAATGACTTTCATTAAAACATCATCGACAAGCTCCGTATCTTTTCCCTCTTTCAGCATCTGATTCCGCTTGTCCTTCAGGGAATGGAACACTACGCCGCTCTCATATTTGTCCAGTTCTAATGTAATCGTATCACTGCTCATTTTGCATTCTCCTTTCCCGAATTTTTCTAGCGTGCTTCTTTTCTATGTTCTCCTCTGGATTTCTGTTCTTTCTTTTCAGGCTCTGGATTTTCTTTCTTATCTTTCACCTTTTCAGAACTGTCTTGTCCGTTTTTTTCAGTCTCTGACTGTCGGTAAGTTGCATTCCGATTCTGATCCAGTACCTTTGCCATTCTTGCAGAAATTGCATTCGCTGCATCTCTGGCTCTGGAAAGTTCCACTCTCACTTCCTGAGTCTCCATTTTTTCAAAAAACTCTGGTGCATGTAAAAAATTATATCGACTGGTATCCATTCCATATTTTTTACACAACATATAAGACGCACACGATACATGAAATGCATCTTCATTTTTATCATAGTGTGGATTTCCATCCGCATATCCGGCAAATACCAATTCCGGCACAAGATTCTGAAAGATTTCCTGTGCACTCATCCCTTTTCTTACATAAATACAACCTTCTTCCGGTTTAAAAAATGCTCCTTTTTCATCCGGCATCTGTTCTGGTTCTGCTGCAACAATATTTACCGGAGGGGTACTGACTAACGCCCGGATTAAATCATGTTCTTCATATTCTGACTTTTGAATTGTTGTATCGGACATTGTAGTCTGAGAAATATCATATAGCTTTTTCGCATTATAATAATTTCCAACTGTACCATCTTCACGCTTATATGTTTTTCCTGGCTCTAAAATCAGAACTGGATTCTGTCGCTCCATACGTTTTAAATAAAATCCATGATCTCTCCAGTATCCATAGTCACCTAATTTCTGTGCATCTGGTCTTTGTGCCAGAATCAGAAGTGCATTATTGGTAGTATATCGATCAAAGGTACTCTGTACATCCAGATACTTCTGCAGCATTTTCCCATCCGTTGCCACTTGTGCGGTTACCTGCTCTGACAACTCATAGCAGCGATTCCTGTTAATTCTGCTTTCTGCAATAAATGCCTGTACCTTTTCATCCTGTGGTACAGCCGATGCATTTAATAAAGAATCAAAACTATTATCCATAAAATTTACCTCTCTTTCCCTTTCCTTGGTTTTCGTTTCTGTTGTGACTGCTGGTGGAGAATCTGATTCCGGTCTTTATTTCCCTGATTTCTCACCGGATCATTTCTATTCTCACGCTGCTCCGCTTCTTTCTTCCTTGCATTCTGTATTTCCCGAAGTTCCTTTCTGACCGATGGTTTCTCTGGTTTTTCCGGGGTAAATAACTTAGAAGTACCCTCTGCGGTTTTCTCTTGCTTCTTTGAGGTAGGCTCGGACAGACGGGATTTGGTCGTCTTTGCCAAAGAGGGGTTTTGCTCCTTCCCCTCTTTCTTTTCCGGCTCTCCCAAAAGCTCATCCATAAGCTGATCCTCCTTGGATTTCTGCGGATAATCTTTCTCCGGTTCTGCCTGTCCCTGTTTTTCCTGCTGAACCTGTACTTTTTCCGGCTTCTTTTCCTGCTTCTCTGATTTTCCGGCTTTTGCTTTTTCTGCACGTGTCCGCTCAATTTCCGTCTTAATCTTCGCTGCTTCTGTTACAGATGCAAACTGGAATCTATCTACGATACGGTTGATTCTTGGTGCATCTTCTTCCTTTACAATCACATCTACCAGTCCGTCACTGCTTCCTTTGGGATTTCGGACTGCACAGTACAACACACCATATCGTTTTGCTTCCTGAACAAATTGTTTCAGATCACTTTCTTTCACTGAAAATACCGTCAGTGGTCTACCTGATTTGACCAGTGTTTCAAGTCTTACTCTGCCTTTTGTCTTTTTCTTCTCTTTTAAGACTGCATACAGCATCACTGCCAGATGCTTCGCTCCTGTGCCACTGATCTTCAATGCTGCTTCACCGACTTCCAACGACATTCGTACCACCTGATCAGCGGCTTCGCCTGATGTGTTCATGGCTTTGTTCCTCCTTCTTCTCTTTTTCTTCCCGCACCATCTTAAATTTTTCTTCGATTACCTTGGAACGTGCGGCGATTCCATCACAAAGTGCTGCCTCCTTTCTGAGCGTTCCAATTTTCTCTGTCAGAACTTTTATCTGCTCCTTCATTTCCTGTATTTCTTCTTCCGGTCTGTCTGCCCGGATCTTATAACGCAGGTGCTTCCGCTCCTCCACACACTGCTCCATTTTCTTCTGCAAACTTTCTTTCAACAAAAAAAGCTGCTCCGCAGTATCAATGTGATAATGGCAGAGCAGCTTCGCCTCTTTTGAAATGGTATTCAGTTTTAACAAATCCTCCCGGAACAATACATGCACCTGTTTGGCAGATATTGACAGGCGGTTCTTCGGCAGGATTCCTAAAAGATAACAGTAGTGCAGATACAATCCCCGAAGCCCTCTGATTTTTCTTGTCTGCTTAAAGTTGCCGGATACCTGAATCCGGTAATACTTCCCAACTGAAATTTTCTTCTCGGCAGGTAATTCATTTTCTTCCAGAATCCGAACCCGGATTGCTTCCAGCGAATAATTCTCTCCAAAGTTCCGCTTTAGCTTCAGACCTCGCTCTCGCCCTTCCGGACGAATAGTGATGTCTTTTCCAAACTTAAACGAGTATCCTTTTTCCCGCAAATAAAAAAAGAACTGTTTTTCAGTCCTCGCTTTTCGGATTGCTTCATCAACATCTGCTTTTACCATACTATGATAACTTGGCTTCCCTTGCTGCTCCGCCTGCCACTCGGCATAATGTTTTCCTTTTCCCTGTTCCGGCTGCCCGACAACCGATAACTGATATTCTTTACATAAACGGTCCGACACCATTCGCATATCCCGGTAATCCTGATTTGTCCTGTGGTATCTTTTCCCGTCAAGGAATGAAACTGAGTTCACCACAAAATGATTGTGCAGATGGTTCGCCTTATCCAAATGAGTCGCAATCAATACCTGATACTGACTGCCCCACAATTCTTCTGCCATCTTCTTTCCAATCTCATGTGCCATTGCCGGACTACATTCTCCCGGTGCAAAAGACTGGTATCCATGGAACGCTACAATCCCGCCTTCCTTTCCAAAACGCTTTTTGACTGCAATCATTTCTTCTCTGGCGGTTGTCGGTGCACAATTAAGTCCCGATACATACTGTTCCATCAGTTCTTCCGCTTCTCCGACAAGTTCCATTTCCATTGATTTAGATTGTCTCAGTCTGGTCTTTTCTGCATTCACCGCATAGGTAATCACATCATTAAGTCCTTGTAATTGCCCAGTTTCACTTTCTGAAATCAGTTCTTGGCTCGTCTGTTCTTTGGTCTTATCTGGATTTTCCGCATAATTGATTACTTTTCCAATCCAACCTTTGATGCTCCAGATTGATGTCACTGCCATGATTCGTTTTTCTCCGGAAGTATTACTGCTTCTGTAATCTTACGGACCGCTTCATTGAACTTCCACACTTCCTGATCGTAACGCTGCACATCTACCACATTTAACACATGTGCTTTCTGTGCAATCTGATTTAAGTTATTTCCAATCTTATGAAGTTCCCGCATCATGGAATAATAATTTGGTGGCGGTGCGTCTCTTGGAACAACACCGGAAATCAACTGTCTCAGGTAAGCTTCCCGGTTCAGTCCACTTTTCTTTACTTTCTTATCCAATACCTCTGCTTCTTTTTTGTTCAATCGAAAAAGGATTGCTACATTACGTTTTCTCAACGCTCCATCTCCTTTACTTTCTGTATAGAATCTGGTTCCTGGCGAATCTGGTGTTTTTCTTTATCGTAGCTGTAAACTCTGTCTGAAAGGACTTCCTGCCGTTCCACTTCATTTTTATTTACTTCCCGTACCATTTCACCAAGCATTTTCGGTTCCATCTCTCCATTATCCGGAACGATCAGAACTTCATGCACAGATGACGGTAACACATAAAATCCTTCTGGAAAAAGCTGTTCCAATTTATTTAAAACTTCTGGCTACGTGATCATAGATGCCCCATATTGCTTTTCTACATTCGTAAGTGCATACAACATATCATGTGAACGAAATCCAAAATCAACATTTTCATCTAATAAATTCGTTGCATGTCCTTCTTCATTAAAAATACTCAACAACATTTCGTCCATTGACTGAAGAATCGGTATATTTACAGGCTGTGTATTTACTCTTGCCTGCCGAAATATTTCCTTTGCATCCACATTCCACATCTCAAGATCTTCATTTTTCACCTTCATAGTCGCTTTTCCATCGTTAGACTCTACCGGGAAATCCACATAACAGATAGCCGACAGATCTTCGATATTTTCATGAGGCATTTCCTGTAACATTCGTTTGTTTGCCTGGGTGTTTACAAGCATCACTGCCAGATGTTCCTTCACTGAATCATAATCCATTGGGTTGATACCGTTGTGCACAAACGGAGCATTGCCTGCTTCTTCCATGCATTTTGCAATTTCATTCATCACTTTCTCAACAGGTTCACCTAGACGTATTTCATTGAAAAACGGCTCTACATAAACAACTGGACACACATTTTCTTCCTGTAGTCTTACCTGTACTCCTACCATCTGGACTCCATTATTTTTATTCATCTGCATTACCTGAAATTCTGCATTCTCATATTTAGCTGGGAGAAAATTCCGAATGTCTTTTGCTACACCTTCCGCAAATACCTTTTCTGCTATCATCTCTTTTACAATCATTTCTTCTGTTCTCCCTTCTTCTTGTTCATTTTCTTTAAATATTCCTGATACCGTCTTTCTGCTTTCTTCTTGTCTTTCATTGATACTTCAACCTGCATCTTGTATCTCCTTTCTTTTTGTCTACCGAATCTTGTTAATCTGCAACAAGCACATCAACACTACTCCTATAATGCCACCTACTAATACTCCACAAATAAACTTCAACATTGTTACTTTCTCCTTTTTCATTTTCTGAGGGTTTCAGGGATTCTCCCTGACAAGCTGCCGCAGACTGCCAGACAGGAAACCTGTGTGGCAATCCAAAGGCGTTGCTTGCTGGTATTTTGTATTCTTCTGCACCCGTCTCACGGTTCCGGGTATCAGAAGATTTACTTGCCGAAAAAGCACTTGCTTTTTTTATTCTTTCAGTTCACAAATCCCGCAAGTTTCACACAAGTATTCACACTTTGTGCATCGTACATTTTCATCAGTTGCCATACATTCTTCACTTGCCGGACAATACTTTTGACAACTTTCACACTGCTCCGTACAGCTTTCTTCTGACACTTTTTCAGCAATAATTCCAAGTAATTCACTCTGTTCTTTTTCCTCTTTCAACTGTGTTTCCAGAAAAATCTTCAACAGATCTTCGCTGTCTACATCGTCTTCCATCATCAAAATCAGTTCTTTCTTATACACAACCTTCAGCTCATATCTTGCAATTTTCATATCTTTTTTCACCTTCTATCTCTCATATTTTTCATGACCAGACATACTCTTTTTCGTGTTTTTTTCTCGCTTTGTAATTGCCAGATTTAACTTGATGCAGAGCAGATCGTTGTAATCTTTTCCTTGTTTTGGCGGTATATCTTTTACCTGATATTGCTTCGGAAGGACTGTAGAAATTGCTTTTGTGGCAAGTCTTCCAATACGGTCATTGTCCAAATGCAGAACGATTGTCTTCACCTCTGGATGCATTTTTAATGTCCTGGCCAACGCTGCTGGTACTTTACTTTTTTCAATTTCTTTTGCTGGCTGATAGACACCTGCCAGTGACAATAAATGTTCTATTCTCCACTCCTTCCCATCCAATTTCAACAATGTCGCATAAGATAACAAATCAATGGCTGACTCAAATAGATGTACCGTATCACATGATTTTTCTGTGAAAATGGAAAAAGAATAGTTCTTATCACTTCCATTTGCTTCTCCGATAAAACTGGTTCCGATTCCCCTAATAGCTGCATATTTCGGATTATCTTTCTCATCCATCCCTACAAACACCGCGTTGTGATGAAATGCACTTTCATAAACTCTTCCGGACTCTAAGCAAAACTGAATGATTTCCTTATCAATCCCTCGTCCTGAAAGATACGCAATCACTTTTTGATCATCTTGATTTTTCTTTGGCAACAGTAACTGTTTCTCCATCGGAACATTCTCAGATACAGAAAGAGGCGGCTGAATATTTGCCCGTTCTGCAAGCAATTCAACCGCCTCTAAAAAACTGTATCCTCTTACTTTAATCAGATAATCCAGTGCTGATCTGCCACCGGTTCTCTGACTCCACCACATCCATTTCCCATTTGATATTTTCAAACTGTCGTGTGTTCTGGTAGTGTAGGTGTTACCGGAAAAGTGAACTAATTCGTATGGTTCATAATTTTTCAGGTATGTGAGCAAGTCCATCCGCTTGACCTCTTGCACAACTGATGGTGGTATATATGGCATAATTTTCATCTCCTTTCCTGCCTTGGATTGATATTATTGGGGATAATATCCGGGCATGAAAATAGCCAGGTGATTCCTTGGGGTGGAACCATCTGGCTATGTAATATTTTGTTTATAAGAATTTATTCAAATTCAATGTTACGAATTTCAACAAATTCATTGGAATTTTTTGTAAGTTCCATCCACTCAAGTACATTATTATTCCTCTCTCCCTTTTTATAATACTCACTGACAATCACACAAATTTCCCTTCTACAATTCAACTTATGTCGAGCTTCTTTTTCAAAATCTTCAACCCCAATTGTAGTATCCTTCATTAATCTTGGTAAATTTATAAATAACAGCTTAGTTTCCCTTTCTACAATAATGTTATTCACTACAAGCGCATATAATAACCATAACACTGGCATTACATTACTGATTTCGGTATTAATTATTCTATATATAGCCATTTGATAAACCATATTTGAAAAAGTACCAAATCTTTTCATTTGTTTTATGTTAATTTTTATTCTGCTTGTTTCTAAGTAGAAAATCTGTAATAAATTAATATCTTCTTCAGAATGGAGCCATAGTTTTTCTTCCATATTTGTATATATATCTTCCGAAAAATTAAATTTTTCAAGCAATAGTTTCTCTATAAATTCCAGAACATTTGAAGCATTATAATACTCTTGTAATGTCTTAAAATATTCTTCTATCACCTCTTTTTCTTCTATAGAAATTATTTCTTTCTTCTTTATTTTTAAAAGTAATAATCCTACTGCAATTCTATAACTTTGTTTGCTACGTTCTTCTATTTGAAACGCAATTTGTTGATCATTCTTCCGATCTATATTGGTTTTAATCAACTTAGTCATTACTGAAAAAATCTTCTTATAATCTATCGCATCTGATTGAACATCTGGAAGTATATCAATTAGCTCTCTATACGATCCGGTATGGCTAGAAAAATATTGTTTATTGCTATCTTGCTCCATTAATTGTAATGTACTTTTCAAAATCAGGTCATCATTTAATTTATACCGTTCTTTATTTAAATGATATAAAATATTTTGATGTTCACAAGTCTGTTTTTTCTCTAAGCATTGATACAAATATTCTTCATCATCCTGCTTCAAATAAATTAATTGTGCTAAAATAATCAACCGTTGCAACGCATCCGCTTTTTCTTGTGCCGTCCCAATCTCCATCAACTGTCGAATTTGAATTATAATATTATTATACAAATCATCATTAATTTTGTATTTTTCTTTTGGCCGTTTTAAATAATTTACTGGATCATAATATGTTCGTCTCTCATTCGTCTTCATCGGAAATCTCAAAATCTTTTCGATACGTTCACCCTGTTCTTTTTCTGTATACGCATTGCATACCCCTTCCAAAATTTTATTTATTCCTTTAAAATTATCACGCACATTACTGCTGCAGAGAATTAACATATAATCTAAAATCTGATCCAATATTTCAATTGAACATTTGTAACATAATCTTGATATAATTTGTGGAAGAATTTTTGCTGAATTATCATATACCGATGTAGACCAATTAGCATTTTCAGGTTTTATATTTTTACTCACTAGATCAAGTGCTTTTATATACTCTTGTATACAATTATCAACCTCCTCTTGTGTCATTCCGGAAAGCTTATTTCTTCCAAATAACATATCTAATTCTTTTTCATTCTGTGCAATCAATATCTGTATTAAACACCAATGTGGATAATATAAATATAATGTTTCTATTACCCTTTGAAAGCCTTTCGTATTCGTTACCATTTGTATTCTAAATGGATGCCCTGTTTGCTCTAAAAATCTCAAATAATCTAAAGCATAATAAATTTTACTATTACATCTACCCATATGAGATGTATATGTTATACTCAAATCATAATTTGTCTGCACTGATGTCTCAGGTTTTTTGTCTTCCTTTTCATTTAAATGAGAACAATATTCTTCATTTTCTCCCCACCAATTTACGTCCCCAGTTTGAATACAGGCTTCCATCTCCGCATCTAAATTTACCTGCCAGTCACCTTGCCGCATGAAATTGAGCAATGAAACAATACACTCTTCAATCGAGCACAAATATTCATCTTTGCTATTTTTCACTAGTTGTTGCCGGATTTTAGGAAGAATTTCACCAAGAATTTGTTCTCCTTTAACTTTTTCACCAGCTATTGCATACATACTACTTTTAATTATTGGCCAATACAAATCTCCCTGTGCTAAATCCCATTTATTTAATAAATCTATCAAATTTACATCTTTAAACCGATACATCTTCATCCACCAATCATTTGAATACAGAAATTGTTTTTCCTCGTATTTTAATGTTGATTCCAAAATCTTCGCTCTACATAAATCATATTTTTCCCAATCAGCCAATTCACGATATGCTCTCAGCAATTGTAAATATATATATTGTATTTTATATTCTGTTTTTTCTTCTTTTTCTTTACTGTTCTCCAATATATCCCAAAATTTTTCTGCTGTTTCTAATATAATCGGACGTCCCACAATATTTAAAAATTTTACATACTCATACATATATTCTATCTGCATACTAAATGAAATATCCACAAGTTTTTCTTTTTTTGCGAAAAAGTCCCATTCATCATCCAATTCTTCCAAAACACGATTTACCTTATATTTCATTTTCCATGGTAAAAAAATCCAGCCAGGGTAAGAGTTATTTAAAACTTTTAATTTTTTTGTTTTTTCTTCAAAACTATTTTTTGCTGATATCGCTATTTCACTTAAATCAAACCACTGATCTTTTTTGTCCTTCTCTTCAATCAATTTTCTTAAATTCTCAAAGAAACTCTTAAGTCTTTCCGGAATTTCTTTTTCTGGATATAATTCCTGTAAATCCACCACAATTATATTTTTATCAAATAACAATTTTTGTTTCGCTTCAGATATATGTTCTATAGAAATCATATATATTTTCTGAGAACTGCTTTTTCCCAAATTATCATGAATCCAGCCAATCCAGCTAAGAAAATTGGGATCTTCACAGGAAAACCCTATCATGCAAAACACATTTTCCAACAAAGCCTGTTGAACAGTATTTACCATTGCTGCAAATTTTATTGGATAAGTTCTATAATCTTCTTCTGTAATAATGAATGGCCGTTGAGACGGAAATGATCCATGAAGTTTTAAAATTCTAGGTGCATCATTACTGTTAACCAAATCCTCTTGATTCACCACTACATTATATCTTCTCTTAGAAACTTTATCGGCAGCTCGCTCTAAAAGAGTGTCATAATTTGTTGTAAATACGTCCCTCCATGGCAATTCCATTAATTTTGTATACACTTCTGAAGGGCCATAATCTTCATCTGGAACAGCCTCTTTTAAAATATTTTCCAATTTAGGACGTCCTATTGTAATTTCAACCTCTTGTGCTAATCGAAGTGAACTATTATATTCTTTTCCAGGTCCAGCATTCCCATATACCGTTTCATAAAACATATCAGACAATTCATTCCAGTTTTTAAACCATTTATCTGTTGAAGAAATTTTATCTGCGTTTTTAGAAAATCCAGCTCCAATCATCACGGCCGCATGATTGGCTGACATCGCTTCCGCTATTTCTTTTATGTAATCCACAAGTCTCTACCTCCATTAATTTCAACATGTATATTTATTCCTATACAATTAATTCGCAATCCTTCAATATCTTCTCGATAGCCTCCCATGCAGTCAATGAAGGATTCTCTTTATAATACTGATACCCTTTATATTGATACAACGTATATCCATTGTCTTGATTTCTCTGCATGATTTTTCTTGCCCGATCAACAGCCGCAATTACATTGGACAAGTCCATTTTCTTAAGACATCTCTTGAAATTATTCTCTTCTTTGAATTCGTCCATATTTTGAAATTTTTCTCCAAACGCCCGGTTAATCGGTGTAATATACTGTTTTCGATGTGAAAATGACGCATTACAGTTCGTCATATGAAGAATGATCCATAAATCAAAAGTAAAATTACTATATCCCGATTTATATTTTATCTGTTTTCCTATTTTTTCTGCCTTCTTCATATTGTCCAGAGCTTCTTGAAAGCCTTTGACATGAAGCGGTTCATCACTTTCGTAATCAAAAAAATGATAGATTTCAATCTTTCTGGTAACGGTCAATGATTTCGCATGCTTTAATGGATTTTTTCTTACCGGACAATCAATAGACACCTTGCATGCAGCTTTTTCAGTATTATTTATCGTATCCTGCAGCCATTTTAAGTACCACTGCTCCGTTTCTCCCTCAACACTGAAATAATATTTATTTGTTGGTTTTCTCTTTGCCATCCCTATCCCTCTTTTTCATCACATAAGATTTCTTCAAAGATTGGAGTAAAATCAATATCCTTTATTGCTCCATACTGGCTGATGAAATACTTGCTCATATAATCTTCGTGCTTACGAACACCCTTATCACCTGTTGTACCAAAATCAGATAATGCGTATAATACACTGTCATGGGTATCATCGTCACGCTCAACAAACTTAATCTCGTCTCTCCTAAAAAGGTTTGAATTCAAAAATATCGGATTATGAGTATTAAATATAAGCTGTGCATGATGGATGTTTACATCATCATTGTGAAATACATTGATAATACTCATCAATGCCATCGGATGAATGGATGCATCAAATTCATCCACCACCAATATTCCACCCGTTTGCATCGCTTTAATTACAAGAGGAAACATATTGATAAATCGAATCGTTCCATATGACTCAAAAATATCTGCTGCAACCGCTGTAGTCTTTTTGTTTTTCATATTTTTAAATACAGAATATAATTTTGCATCAGGCTCGTCATCGCTCACGACATATCCTACTGCATTTGAATTAATTCCAAATAATTTTGCAGCTTCATCTGTTGTTTTTTCAACATAGATTGCTTTCTTTTTTGGATCTGCAAATCTTTTAATCAGTTGCATCGAATCCGCACGATAAATCACCATAAACTTATTCGTAAACCAGTCAACAATCAGCTTTGTGAATTTAGGCGAAAAAATCAACTTAAAACCATTTGTTAAAAATAATTCTTCTTGATTCAAACTGTTTTTCGCAATTTCATTTACACTGTCTGCGTTCTGTTCTGTTATATCCGACAAATAATCTTTAATAACCTTTAAGTTCTCTATTTTCAGATCTTGCGTACGTTCAAATACTCTTTCTCCATTGACCTCCAGCACTTCTGCAAGGATTTTTCTTTGATGTTCCTCCTCAAGAAAGGTTCCAAGATCAACCTCTAATTCATAGTGTATTTTAAATTTATGATCTTCTCCATCTTCCTCATAAAATTCTATTTCAAAACATACCGGTTTTGATTCCATTTCATTATTATTTGGAATCAATTCTAATGCTGCTGCAGCTGGGTTTGGTGATGATTTTTCTTCAGAATTTCTGATATTTCCTCTCAAAACAATTGCCCGCAATACATCCATCGCACCAATAATATTAGTTTTTCCTGCCGCATTCGGTCCATAAATAACCGAAGAACTTAACCCTTTTATCTCTTTTCCTTTTATTTTTGTCTTCATAAGACTATAATCTAATCCCTTTTGTTTTGGCGCAGCTACCATTGAAAAGCTTGCCTCTTCTACAAAAGATTTATAATTTTTTGTTTTAAATTCAAGAAGCATTTTATTACCTCCATTCTGCTTGTTTTTAACAAAATCATATTTATATTATAGTCTTATTGTATGATAGAGTCAATTTTTTATTCTTATTTTGCACTTTTTCTTCAAAATCATTTTATTTTTGTTAAGTCAAGGAATCTTTATATCATAGATTCCTTAACTCTCCACCGCTTGCCCTATCTTTCCCAATCCATCCTTCCTGTCACATTCAACATCTTTTCTTCTCGGAAGCTGAGCATCTTTCCATTAGTTCCACCGACAATGATATGATCCAGCAATTCTATCCCCAGTAGCTGTCCGCACTTCTGCAGCTTTCTCGTAACAATCATATCCTCTTTTGACGGTTTCACATTGCCACTGGGATGATTATGAAGTCCAATGATTGCAGAAGCATTTGCCAGAATACTGCTCTTAAAAACTTCTCTGGGAATTACCAAAGATGCATTGATTGTTCCAACACTGACCAGATTCATATTGATTACCTGTCCATTATTTTTCATATTCAGGATGCAAAATACTTCTCTGTCATATTGCGATAACTCCTTCGCCATCAATTCTACAACAGCCTGTGGACTGTCCAACGTCTGCTCACTATAAAGAGACGGCTCTTTTACCAGACGGATATTCACAACTTCCAATTCATTCTCCATCCTTCTGATCTCCTTTTGGGAATTCTACAACCAGAAGGACATTACTATCTGAAGATTCCACATATGATTTCAATTGTGATAATGTCATTTCCAAACATTTATGTTGTTCCACCATAATCTGCTCCTTTCGTTTCTTCCCTTGCTTCTGTTTTTCCTGACAAATAGCTTATCACTTTGTTTGTCTTAATGCTTTTCTGTAACTCACTGATAATACACAAATCTGCTACATTCACTCCCAGCAAAGCAAGCATCTCATCCATCGTCATATTGACAATCTCTTTTTCCGTTCCATACCCAGCATCAAATAAACGCTGTAATACTTTTACTGCTTTCTGATTTTTTCCCATTTCATCATCAAAGGGCAGCTTATCGCCGCCCTTTGTTTTATTCCTCCTCTTCTTTCTTTTCTTCAATTCCTAATCTCTTAACCTGTTTCTTTTTATTCCAGATACGAACTCCCGTGATTCCGGCTGCCGATAATACCAGAATGGCTATCCATAAAGCTACATTTTCCGTATCTCCTGTTTTCGGAGGGTTACTGGTCTTTGTAGTAGTACCCGGTGTCTCTGGGGTTGGTGTTTCCGGTACTTCTTTGATGGTTACAGTCTGACCTTCATCGTTGATGTCCTTATGCTCTGTTACCTTTTTCGGTTCTTCCGGATTTGTCATATCATACAGTTCTTCAAAGGTTACAAGCTGCTTTCCTCCAAGAGTGCTGCCATCGAAAGTAAACTCAATCTGCACTTCCATGTTTTCCTTGTCCGCTGTAAATTGATAATCATTGGTAACTTCTTAGCCATCAATGAGCAGCTTTGCATTTTCTTCCTTAATCATCTGCCAACCAGACAACTTGTAGTTCGTACCAATTTCCAGTCCTTCTAAAGTAACCGTATCCACGATCGTCAGATCTTTTCCGGCTTCCATCTCCTTCTTGCCATTCTTATCAGTTGCTGTGGTATGAATCGAAATCTTTCGCTCCGTAATCAGGACTGTCTGACCTTCATCATCAATATCCTTATGCTCTACAACTTTTACAGGTTCTTCCGGATTCTTCAGGTCATATAATTCTTCAAATGTAACCAGATTCTGTCCACCAAGTTCTGATGCATCAAACGTATAAGAAATCTCTACTTTCATTTTCTCGCTGTCAGCAACAAAAGTGTAATCACTCTCCACACGCTTTCCATCAATGAGCAGTTCTGCATTTTCCTCTTTCAGCATCTGCCAGCCTTTTAACTGGTACTTTCTGCCTTCTTCCAAACCGTCCAGAGTAACTGTATCCACAATCGTTACTTTCTTTCCTGCAACAATTACCTTTTCGCCCGTTTTCTTGTCTGTTGCGGTTGTATGAATGCTAATCTCTTTTTCATACTCATCGGTCAATGTCCCAAGGCCGATGGTTACTTTATTTCTGCTGACAACAACTTCAAATGCAGGAATCAGCTTCATGCCTTTGTTGGATTCACAAGCTAACTCCTCAATCTCATAAGTATCATAAAGTAATGCACCTTTGCTGTCGTCTGGCTCAGAAGTTCCGAACCAGATACCGTCCTCACTGGATGTTCCGGCATTTGTATTTTTCTTATGAGACGCCCAATCGGAAGCAGTTGAAAACTGACCATTTTTATCTGTCACTATGATATGGCTCTCTCCGGTTGTTTTGCTCGTAATCTTAAAAGGAACATTGGCAAGTCTCTTATGTGTGCCTGCTCCAATCTTTACTCCCTCCAAATCTCCACGTTTAATCTGGTTGTAAATGGAATGGTTTTCGCCTGTTAAATCCACTATTTTTCCATTTTCCGTAATCGAAAATTCAATCGCTTTTGCCCCGTCAGTCAGATAACCTTCCGGTGCTTTGGTTTCTTCCAGTTTGTATTTACCATATGGAAGTAAATCTGCCGATGTTGTTGCTACTCCGTCAATTCCTGTCTGAATTGTCTTAACTGTTTCATTTTTCTTGTACAGTTTTCCTTCTACCAGAGCCGAATTTTCGTTCAAAGAAATAATTGCAAATGCAGTATCTTTTAATGTGGCACTTCCCTGTGCTTTGGTATCTTTTGTCTCTAAATCACGTTTCTGAATCTTCACACCACCTCGGATTACCTGGTCAGATACGGAATACTGGTTGCTTCCGGAAAGAACTGCAAGTTCTCCGTCCTCTGTGATCTGTGTCAGATACATTCCTTTTATCTGCTCTGTACTGTCTCCTGCCTGCATATAAGCTCCGCCCAGTAAATATCCGTCTGGTGCTTTTGTCTCCTCAACAGTCAGTGTTCCAAGTGGTAATACGCTTTTTTCATTCTGAGTGTAAAATGCATCTCCCGATACTTTGTAAGCATCTGACAGTTTTGTCACATAATGAACAGTTCCATTACTGTCTTTTTCAGCTACCGTCTTTGTAACCCAGGTACGTGTTGCTTTCTCTGGTAAATTGTCTTTTGTATAAAGTCCGTCATAATAGTGCCAGGTAAACTCTGCTCCTGCCAATGCAGCATCACCCTGTGCAGTTGCTTTTCCTGTCTCCATATCAATCTTGAATAGGTCTACCAATGTTTCTGTCACTTTCGGAACATCTGAAATATTTAATGTGGTTGTTTTTCCTGCTTCAACTTTCAGACTGCGTACTGTTGTATCCAGCTTATATCCCTTCGGTGCAGAGAGCTCTTTGATATAAACAGTCCCGGCAGTTACTTCCACCTCGTTCGTATCGCCATTTTCATTTGTTGTAAGTGTTCCAATCTGACTACTGCAATTCTGGTCTGAGAATATTCCAAAGGTTGCCCCTGCAATGGAATACATTGCATTCCCATTTGTGACAATCTCATTTGCGGTAGTCTTTTTTACCTTTGCATTTCCAACATTCAATTCTGCCCAAAACTGTCCGATGTCCTGCCCTTCTCCGGTGTAAATATAACCACCACATTTATAGCGTCCTTTATTCGCCTTCACAAAAGATTTTACTCCTGCATACACTTCATTCTGGATATCTTGAGAAATCTCGGAATATGCTGCTCGGACATTATCGCACTGCCATCCTAAATGCTCACTCAGTCTCTGCCACACCACACACTGCTCCAGCAAATATTTCTGATTTGCATTCAACCCACTGTGACTTTCTGTATACTGTTTTACGTATTCCAACGACAATGCCACATCTTCGATCTGCACTTCACTCATACTGGCACTGGCATCATGCCTGGTCTTATATCCATTTTTAAATCCGGTGTTAATATCTACGCAATAGGCTGTTTCTCCTTCTACTTTCATGTGACCTTCATTAAATGTGGAATGGATCGTTCCATCATTCATCACATGTTCAATATATCCGACTCTCTCTGCGGATTCCGTCCAATACTGTGTTTCTGCTGCCTGGACTGAAGTGATTGGCAATGCAGTTAAAATCGTGGACAAGGCAAGAATCCCTGTACACACTCGTTTCCATATCTTCTTCATTTTCTTCAATTCCTTTCTTTTCACTCACTAAAAAAGACGTCCATCCGGAACGCCTGTTATTGTGCTTTACACTATTCATTTTCTGCTGTCTCAGTTTTGGGAAATATCAACCTGCCGAAAGAAAATCCATCTCCCGGCTGCTTATTGTCTTTTCGGCTGGTAATCTGCTGGTAAACCAAAGGGGTAGGGTGTGGGGAGGGGAAAACAAGAATTTTCATTTTCCGGATATCCAGCAAAGGATAGACTTGTCCCTTGGTGTCAAATTTGCTATCGTTCTCTGATTTTTTCCCGCTTCCGATACAATTCCAAAGCCTTGACGATTGTTTCCTCCATTTTTTCCTGTGAAGTTCCAGACGGAAAATATTTTTTCAATCGGTTCTTAGGGATTTTCCATTGCTCTACCTGATTTGGCTTTTCTTCTGCCATAATCGACAGTAAAACATCTTCGTTCAATCTTCCTTCCGCTGAAAATTTACGAATTTTAATTGTCTGAGCATGACTTGGGGTACAAGCCTCCGATTCCATGGTGTCGTACAATATCTCTTGTTCCTCTTGCGGCAAATATGACAGCTCCACCGCCGGACGCATGGCAATTTTCTTTTCATCAACCATTTCAAGAATTTCAGGAATTAAGTTGGTTAATCGGATATATCTTCTGATCTGGTCTTTACTTTCACCAACTTGCTCACCTAATATTTCAGCAGATTCTTTTCCCTTCAACTTCCGAGCCAATGGCGTGGAAGTTAAATCTGTGCGGTTTCCCTGTCTTTTCATAGCGTCCAACTTCATCTTGTAGGCAAATGCTTTTTCGGATGGTAAGATTTCTTCTCGCTGTAGATTGCTGTCAACCATGACCACCACAGCTTCATCATCGCTAAGATTTCTTACGATACATGGCATCGTCTCTTTGCCCGCAAGTTCACTTGCCATCTTCCTACGATGTCCGGAAATCATTTCATATCCACCTGTTGGCTTCTCTCTGACAAGTGCCGGAACTAATACACCATGATCACGTACACTCTCAATTGTCTCCAGCATTTTGTCATCCATTTTCACTTTAAATGGATGATTGGGAAAATCTGTAATCTCATAAATAGAAATATTTTTGACATATTCCTGATTCTTCTGATCTCTTTCTTCCTGCGTTGTGAATAAATCATCTGCTGAGGGAAGATTCATGTTTATTTCTCTGCTTTTCGCCACACTGTATCACCTCCCGAGTAAATTCCGCATATGCCTGCGCTACGGTTCCGTCTTTGTCATAAGTATAAATACTCTTTCCTGCCGCACTGCTTTCTGCCGCTGTGGTAGCTACTGGAATAACCGTCTTGAAAATCCGGATATGCTTTCCATACGTTTCTCTAAGATTATATGCCGTTGCTCTGGCAATCCTGGTCCTCATATCTGCTAATGTTAACAAAGCTCCATCAATTTTCAATTCTGGGTTGAGCTGTCTTTGCACCTTACCGATTGTTTTCATAAGCTGTGTCATACCCTTTAATGGCAAATATTGAGCCTGTACCGGAACAATTACACTGTCTGCTGCAGCTAACGCATTGATAGTCAACATTCCTAAACTTGGCATACAGTCAATCAAGATATAATCATAATCCTTCTTCAAATCTGACAGATACAGCTTTAACGTCTGTTCTCTGCTCATTGCATTTACCAGCGAGATTTCCATGCCCGATAATTCAATATTAGTCGGAATAATGTCTACTCCTTCTTTGTGATGTAAAATTCCTTCATTATAAGTAAATGGTTCATCTTGTAAAACTTTTTGCATCTGTGTAGCCAATGTAACCGGAAGATTATCTGCATCAGTCCATCCTAATGCTGTGGTCAGATCTCCCTGTGGATCAGCATCCACCAGCAATACCTTTCGCCCCTGCTTTGCAAGACCAATTCCCAGATTTAATGTTGTAGTGGTCTTGGCTGTTCCTCCTTTCTGATTCGCAAGGGTGATTACTTTACACTTGGTCATCTATGGTTGCCTCCTTCCTTGAAAAATTTAATAGCCAATCCTTTTTACGGGACTGGCTATGTATAAAAATGGGCATGAAAAAACCGACTGACTCATATTGAACCAATCGGTTATGTATTTTACATTAATTTTTGAAATGCTTTATTTTTCACTTTTATTAGATGGCATACATCTTCTTCTAACATGTCAATATTCTTTTGAGTATCACTATCCTTCACTGTAATTCCTATAATTGTTTGACAATTCTTTCCTAGTTGAACTATACTATCTAAAAATTTTTTCATATCATTTGGTACAATACTATGTTGTACTGGTTCATCAAATATTAATACACCTGGATGGTTTCCCCCTTTACTCATGGAAACTTGCAATAAAGCTACTGTATATGCCCAGATTCCTCTAATATTATCACTTGCGGAAGAATCAAATTTCATATCAAATTGTTCAATAACTGGTAAATAATTATCTTCTGAAATGCTAATTTCTGTTTTATCTATAACACTCTTATAATTATAATTCTCTAAATTAAACACAAAATTATTTCGCAATAATTTGATTTTTTTATAGTCAACTACTGAAAATTTGTTTTGAGGTAATTCCTTTTTACTTTGTAAATATGTTTTCCATTTATTTGAAAGATTTTCAAAACTTTCCTTTTGTTTTTCCACATACTTTATTAAACCCTCTAAGTGATCAATCTTCGTCTGCAATTCTATTTTTTTATACACTAATGCTTCTGACAAATTATCATCTACTGCATACAAATCGCTTCTTAATGCCTTCGCTAATCTCCTTAAAGTAAATATTTTTCCTTGTAAAACTTGCAATTTTTCATCCATTTCTTTCTTATTTTGTATATGACTTTCTTTTGCATATTCCAACATTTCTTTTTGAGCGCTTAAATGCCTAATATTTTCATCAATACTCATAATATTAATTCCTTCAACTACAGGAAGTAATGAATCTGGTATATGTTGATGACAAACTGGACAAATATCTTTAGAGGTTAAACAATTTAGCTCTGAACCTAACTCTCTAAGTCTTGCCGCATCTTTATTATTACGCAAATCTGTATTAATTATTTCCAAATTACTATTTAAAACCTGTATAGATGCTTTTTCTTGCAGTATATGTTCCCGCAACCATTTCATGTCTGCTTCATATGAAACTATGTCATTCTCAGTTTCATTAAGTTCTTCTTGTAAGTCTTCAAAATTATCAACCACTTTAGGTTTTATACGTTCAATTTCACTATATTCTTTTTTTAATTTTATTATATAATCCTGTATATTTTCTTTGTTTTTCAGAATATGAATTCCTGTTAAGTCAATTTTAGTCAGTACACTGGGTTTTATTGGTATACCGACAAGATCACAGGTTTCTCTTGTGCATGCATTAATTATATCTCTTACCAATAATTCCCATTCTCTTCTTATTCTTGTTTCTTCAGATTTCAATCCTTCTTTTTTCTTTTCATTACTTAAAGTATCTAAATTCATAACAAATTCTAATACTCTTTTTTTAGAATCTTTGATTCCCAATATCGGCATACCTGAAAATAAATCTGCCCATCCATGCTTTTGTTCTATAAACATACATGAAAATATTAGCTGCAGATATAATTTTCTTTGTGTTC
This sequence comes from Blautia sp. MCC269, assembly GCF_018785655.1. Lineage (NCBI taxonomy): Bacteria > Bacillati > Bacillota > Clostridia > Lachnospirales > Lachnospiraceae > Blautia > Blautia sp. MCC269. The sequence goes on from NZ_WQQE01000021.1 coordinate 39,724, forward strand.
CATCTGTTGCTGGTACTTTCGGTAGTTCAAGGTGCATAAACTTTTCCAAAAATTGATGGAATCCTTGATTATTAACAGCTGAGTTCGGCATATGAACATAAGTATCCTCAATCAATATGGCTTCTCCAATCTTGTCCATCTCCGCATGATAAACAGAAATAAGCTTGCTATCTCTATTCTGCATTTTGGCAACCCGATAAAGAGTAACCACTTCATTCCCATTCGATATCTGTAAGTATATTTTAGATTCCAAAACCGCTAATTTTTTATCATCATGTTCAATATATGTTTTATATACCGATGTTAAAACTTTTTCCCCTTTTCCTCCAACTATTTCTTCAAATCCCAAACCGTAATAAATTGCCTCAAGTATAGAACTTTTTCCACAAGTATTATCTTCACTTGCCAATAAATTTAATCCTGATTCAAATTTTTCATCAACTCCATACAAACCATCTTCTGTTTGTATCTCTATCCTTACTCGATCAATTTTCAACATTTTTATACCTCCATAAGGACATTAACTGATCAATTTTTTCATTAGTTAATTTTGTTCCTAATTCATTCAAAAACTCTCTTTCTCGAATCATAATATCTTCTTTCTCAATTTTTTTAATAAGTTCTTTACCTTTATACGTAAGCCTAAATGTTCCATTTTTTAATTGGCATACTAATTTGTCCGCTATCGCATATTTTATTGCTCGATTAACCACTGGATCAAATCGCACAAGAATAAATCCCATTTTATCGTTCACATAATCTTGCAAAGATTTCATATATTCTTGCGCATTTAATGCATTTGAGATAATATGTAATTTAACTAATGAACAACCAGCTCTACCATTACAAGATTTAGATATAATCATACATATCTGTGCTATTTTATAGCTTATGCGATAATTATATGGTACAGCATCTGGTTTAGATTCAAAAATAATTTCATTCGTAAGCAAATAATTATCCATATTTTCCTCTACTTTCTAAATTTCATTGAACAATCTGCTAACCACATACTTATAATATCTATTTTCAGTTCTATAATTGACGCAGGATTAAAATATCCACACGACTCGCTTAATTTTTTTTCAAAATCTTCCAGTATCTCATTAAAAATCTGTGAGTTCATACTTTTATTTGTGTTCATACCGGTTTTTAACGAAACCTGTTTTTTATATGCTTGCTCTAAACTGTAAACGTCTTCATAAATAGCCGCATAAGACATTCTCAACATTCGCATAATTTCTAAACCTTTTATATATGACACAACGTATGTGTCTACTATTTGTTTAAAATCTTCATCCTCCTCATCTATGTCATTCATCACAGCTTTTACTTTTCGTTTAATATTACTAACTTTGTCTGACTCACATTTTTCCCAATCAGTTGCCTTAACACTCCGTACTGCTAAATTTAACTTTGTATCAGTTAAAGATTCTCGAATAGTTCTTGTAATCTCAAATTTAAAATCATCTGCTGTTTTTATTATAATATCAAAATCAGCTGCAAGATAATCATATTGTTCAGGATTCTCTTGCTTCGCTTTTAGTACTTCATTTTTCTTAGATTCTGCATGTTGAATAATCCTTGAATCTCTATATTCCGGAATAACAAAATGCCATTCGTGTATTAAAGGGACACCCAATTCTGCTAATCTTTTCTTATAATTTTTATCAAGTAATTTATTTATATCCTTTGTCATCTTTTTTCTCAAATGTTTATATAAATCATCATCTGAATAGTTTCGTTCTGGGCAATAACATTGATTAACTATTCCATTTCTTGTAAATCCCTCAATTCCTGCATCTCCCTCCTGCACTGCTGGAATTTCTGTATAATGTTGCTCCTGATATTTAATTCGATAACACGACTGGCATAGTTCTTCCCAAGTATCACCATCCAGTTTCCCTTCAAAAAAATCTAAAATCATCTTTCTTTACCACCCAACAATGTTATAGGTACTGAAATATCAAAGACCGGTACAGTTGATATGCCACTAATATCAACAACCTTTTCTTTTGTTGAATCAACAAATATCACCTTCGCCATATGAATTTCTTCAAAAATTTTAAGTACCACTATTTTTTCACTAAAATAATAAAAAATCGTATTGTATCTGGATTGAAGAATATTCACAAAAATTCCTCCATTCATTATTCCAAGTACATTTTTTATATTATAACATACTATTCTTTCTCTTAACAATTTTCTATAACAAATTACTAAATCAACAAATCTCACGCTAACACACAAAAAACAGGAGATATTGGGGAGTTACACTATTCCCCAACAAAATAAAACAAGCAATCTCCGCTCACTTATTTCAGAAGAATGAGGCGAAGTTTCATACGACAGTTGGGGAATTGAAATTCCCCAACTCACTCCCCAACTTTTACCCAATTCCATGCATAAATAGCGATAATTTACGATAAGTCAAAATTTATTCCCCAACACTAAAAAAGGTCCACCGGACCTTTTTGTCGCATGCTTGGCAACGCAAAAAAACCTTGAATCATCCCATTTTCATAGGAAATTCAAGGTTTTTCGTTGATTTACATGATAATCATACGGTTCAGATTCTTATGCGAACTGTAAGATTATGCGTTCATCTGTTTTGCAACTTCCTCAGCGAAGTTCTCTTCTTTCTTCTCAAGACCATCGCCTGTCTCGTAGCGAACGAAGCCTTTGATCTGGATCTTAGCGCCGTTCTCTTTTGCTACCTGCTCTACGTATTTGGCAACGGACTGTTTTCCGTCCTCTGCTTTTACGTATGTCTGGTCAAGAAGACAGATCTCTTTAAGCTCTTTCTTGATACGTCCTGTGATCATTCCCTCGATAACCTTAGCCGGTTTCTGGGACTCCTTCGGATCGTTCTGGATCTGAGCCATAAGGATCTCTTTCTCATGCTCGATGTAGTCAGCGCTTACTTCCTTGTCGCTTGTGTACTGCGGTTTCAGAGCTGCGATCTGCATAGCTACGTTCTTAGCCATCTCTTTAACAGCATCGTTAACAACATCTGTCTCAACGTCTACAAGAACGCCGATCTTTCCACCCATATGTGTGTAGGAAGCGATGAATCCGTTCTGCTCCTCAACCTGAGCAAATCTACGGATGTTCATGTTCTCGCCGATTACTGCGATCTGAGCTGCAAGAGCCTCTTTTACAGTCTTAGTTGTATCAAGTGCCCATGCCTCAGCAAGGAAAGCATCGATATCAGCTGCTGTTGTGTTAAGTGCCTGTGCTGCAACATCTGCAACATAGCCCTGGAACTTCTCGTTCTTTGCAACGAAGTCTGTCTCAGCATTAACCTCAACAACGACTGCTTTCTTTCCATCCTCTGTTACCAGAGTTTTGCAAAGACCCTCTGCTGCGATACGGCTTGCTTTCTTCTGTGCTGTAGCAAGACCCTTCTCACGCAGAAACTCAACTGCTTTATCCATATCACCATCTGTAGATGTAAGAGCTTTCTTACAATCCATCATTCCGGCGCCGGTCATCTCTCTTAACTCTTTTACCTGTGCTGCTGTAATAGCCATTGTTCGTTTCCTCCTGAAATATTCTGTTTATACGAATTATTCCTCTGTAGCTGCAAACTCCTCAGACTCAGCCTCGATCTCGCCATCTGCCTCAGCAGTTCCCTGCTTAGCCTCGATAACAGCGTCAGCCATCTTGGAAACGATGAGTTTTACTGCACGGATAGCATCGTCATTTCCCGGGATCACATAGTCAAGCTCTTCCGGATCACAGTTAGTATCGCAGATACCGATAAGCGGGATTCCAAGTGTATGAGCCTCCTGTACGCAGATTCTCTCTTTCTTAGGATCTACGATAAAGATAGCATCCGGGATTCTCTTCATCTCTTTGATTCCGCCAAGGTTCTTCTGAAGTTTAGCAAGCTCTTTGCGAAGCTCGATTACTTCTTTCTTAGGAAGTACGTCAAATGTTCCGTCAGCTTCCATTGTCTCGATCTCTTTCAGTCTTGCGATACGGCTCTGGATTGTCTTGAAGTTTGTAAGCATACCACCAAGCCATCTCTCATTTACATAGAACTCTCCACAACGCTCTGCCTCTGTACGGATAGCATCCTGAGCCTGTTTCTTAGTTCCTACGAAAAGGATGTGTCCACCGTTAGCTACGATGTCTGCTACTGCATTGTAAGCATCGTCAACCATTCCTACAGACTGCTGAAGATCGATAATATAGATACCATTTCTCTCTGTGTAGATGTACGGAGCCATTTTAGGGTTCCATCTTCTTGTCTGATGTCCGAAATGAACACCTGCCTCTAAAAGCTGCTTCATTGAAATAACGCTCATGTCTTTTCTCCTTTTTGGTTAAATTCTTCCGCACAGGTCGCCTTCCCTCTGGACCCATCCTCACACCGTAGGGCACCATCCTTATAGAATCGCCGTGCGTGCTTATTTTTGCAACTTCTGAATTATAGCATAGAAAATCCCCTTATGTAAAGGGGATTTTTCCAATTTTTTTCTGTTTTTCAGCGGTTTCCGGCAGATTTCAGAAGCTCCAGCTCTTTTTCGGTGAGCGGACGATATTTTCCTGTCGGAAGATCTGAAGGAAGCGCCAGCGGTCCCATGGATAGTCTTTTCAGATAAGTTACTTTTTTTCCCAGTGCCTCCATCATCCGTTTTACCTGATGGAATTTTCCCTCGTGGATGGTAAGTCGGATCTCAGATTCCCAGTTCTTACCGGCTTCTGCAGATTCTGTACCGGACTCCCAGGTGGAAAGGATCTCCATCCTTGCCGGACGTGTGAGATCCTTTTCCCCGATATCCACGCCTTCTGCAAGCCTCGCAACGTCTTCTTCTGTTACTTTCCCGGATACTTTTGCATAATAGGTTTTATCCACATGCTTTTTCGGAGAAAGAAGCTCATGTGCAAGAGGACCGTCGTCTGTGATCAGAAGGAATCCTTCTGTATCTTTATCCAGACGCCCTACCGGAAAAAGTCCCTTTCTTCTGTCTTTTTCTTCAATATAGTCGAGAACCGTTTTATCTCTGGAGTCCTCCGTTGCGCTGACACAGCCTGCCGGCTTGTTAAAAAGATAGTATACATATTCCGGTGCAGCATGGATCTCCTGCCCGTTCATAACCACCTGATCTTCTTCCGATACTTTCAGCTCCGGTTTTTTCGCAGTTTTTCCATTGACCTGCACCTGACCCTTCTGTATGTATTTTTTTACCTCGCTTCTTGTACCTGCGCCGGCATCTGCCAGAAATTTATCCAGCCGGACTGGTTTTTCCATTAATCATTTACCTCCCATTCTGTTACATGGGCTGCCTTTGCATCTGCTCTGATAAAATCCGGGATCTCACCGGCAAATGTCATATAAAGTCCGGAATCCCCGCCGGTGCTCTCCTGTCCTTCCAGAACCACTTCCATTGTGACATCTGCATTCCAGATAGTCCATCCGTTTACCAGCTGTGATGGACGGATACATTTTTTCAGAGCTTCCAGCTGTTCCTTTTTATCGTAACGGACTTTATAACCGTTCTCTGTTTCTTCAAGATCCGAAAGGGGCTCAGTGTCGGAAAAAGCTTCATCATCTTCGCCGGCAGCTTCGGAGCTGAAGTAATAAACATCAATATACTCAACAGACAGCTCATCCATGGAAAGAGGATATCCTGTTTCTTCCAAAATTGCAAGTGTTCTCTTATATGCCGGATACACCAGAACGGAGGTAGACACCCTCTCTCCTTCCTGAACAGCCGGTACATTCATTCCCCATTCATCCATGTATCCTTCTGACGGAATTCCCGCATAATCGAACATCAGCATTGCACATGGCTGGTCTTTTACTGTCTGACCGCCGTTTTCCAAAATGTCCTTTCTCAGCGCCTCTGCCAGTGCCTGACGCTTCTCTGCATTTTTCTCAAATAAGGAATGAATATCTCCGTCACAGAAAATACCGGTGACCTCTTTCAGATACTGTTTGTCCAGCTGGAAAAATGAATATCTGTCTTCTTTCCATGTCTGCTCGTCATACAAGGCTTCCATAAGATTCTGCGCCTGTGCAGAAGATACACTATAGCTTCTGCATACACTGAATCCTTGTTTATTTATGTAACGCACATACATGCGCCTTCCTGATTTTTTTCCTTTTTCATTCTGAAGCCTGATATCCTTCAGACTGTTATACAATGCTTTACTTTTCATCACCGGCTGATCCAGCAGACCGGAACTATTGTCTGAGGTAGCAGTATACCGGATCTTATAGATTCCATTTTCTTTTTTTTCCACATTGCAAAGCTGCTCAGTATATGAGAGATTGCATACATTTACCACAACTCCCTGAAGATTGTCATAAGCCGGAAAATATCTGTCATATCCCAGAAGATCTATTTTCATGGTCAGCGCACAGATCGCCACAACACCTCCAAAGATCATAAGCTGCACTTTTCTGCGGAAAAATCTGCGAAAATCCATTTCGTAGATCACTTCCAGAACTCCATGGACCAGGATCGTTCCCAGTATCATTCCGAAGATCCACCATGCTGTTTTGGATGAATCTTCCGGGATCATATAAAAGATCAGACCAATACCCAGTCCGGATGGTATTGTGATCAGAGCACTTAAGACCGGTTCCATCCAGGTATATACCAGTGCTTTTCCGGTATTCTCTGATTTTCGCCTGCAAAATGCCATCCAGGATAATACTGCCATAAGCAGCAGCACAAAGATCAGTATCAATAACTGTTTTCCATAGTTCCCGCTGCTGTATTTATCCATAAAGCTTACGATCACCATAAGGGGAGAGCCCAGGTCCCGCACTGCTGCCAGGATCCCGTAACTGCCTTCGTACCAGGTATCAAAGAATAAATGTCCGCTTATCTGCAGCATCGCTGCCAGAATGATACTGTAGGTAAACAGCCCTGCCCATGCAAGTGCTCCCATCAGCATGGTACCGGTGCAGGCGATCACCAGCGCTGTGGAGAAATATACCAGCAGATACATCAGGAGATGGATCACCAGCAGTATCAGCGCCTTTTTCATGATGGAAAGGCTGTAATATCCTCTGGCTGCCCCGATGCATACCGCAGCAAATTCCATGATCACATATGGTACCAGATAATAAAGAACAGCCAGGAATACTCTGTGCAGAAACAGTGCACTTCGCTTTACCGGAAGGCTGTGATAGAAATCCACTTTTCTCGGGGAATACAGATACCAGAAGCCGCTTACTGCTGCAAAAAATGCTGTTACCGCAGCCACAACTGCTCCCATTGTGAGAAAGTCACTGCTCCACAGGCTGGAATACAGATAGGAAAGCTGACTTTGAGTATAACTGCGCTCATTCCATTTTCCCATCAACATAAGTTCCGCTACCGGAAATGCCAGGAGAAATGCAATCATGGCAAATGCCGGGATCCACCTTTGTCCTTTAGAAGAAGATTTCATATATTCACTGGAATAAATTTTTGACTTCATAGCCTGCCACCTCCGTTTCGCTGATAAATATTTCTTCCAGAGTCAGTGGGAGCACTTCACAGAAAAGAGGATTTTTTGCCTGTATCTTCTCCATGATCTCTCTTCTTGTTCCCCTTGCAGTAATAAGCAGCAGGGAGCCCTGATGCTCTGTTTTCAAAACATCCAGCTCTTTCTTTAATTCTTCTTCTTTCTTTTTGTCAGTAAGTACACACTGGATCTTATGGATGTGGAATTTCATATCCTCCAGATCTCTGGAAAGGAGAATTCCTCCCTGATGAAGAAGCCCGATGTGATCGCAGATATCTTCCAGCTCACGGAGATTGTGGGAAGCGATCACCGGCGTAAATTCACGACTCATGATCTCCGATGCAAAAATGCTTTTTACTGCCTGGCGCATTACCGGGTCCAGACCGTCAAAGGTTTCATCACAGAACAGATATTTCGTTCCTGTACTGATTCCCAGGATCACCAGAAGCTGTTTCTTCATTCCTTTGGAAAAAGTGTTGATTTTTCGTTTTCCATCCAGATGAAACTGCTTCATCATTGTCTCAAAACGTGCCTGCTGAAATCCCGGATAAATACACCGGTAAAATTCTGCCATGTCCAGAGCATTGTAGTTTGCCGGAATATATGCATCATCAGGGATGTAGAAAAAATGCTCTTTGATCCGTTCATTTTCAAAAACCGTTTCTTCATCCATCAGCACTTCTCCTCTGTCCTGACGGATGATCCCGGCCATGATACGGAGCAGAGTACTTTTTCCCGCACCGTTGGAACCGATCAGTCCAAAAACCTCCCATTCCCCGATATCCATGGTTACCTTATTTACTGCCTGTATCTTGCCAAAAGCTTTGCTGCAGTTTTTTATTTCAATCATTGTTTCCCTCCTTATAGCATGAGCGGATCACACCGATCATTTCTTCCTCCCCTACTCCCAGAGCCATTCCCTTTTCTGCGATCTCTTTCAGCTCGCTTAAGGTTTCTTCCATACCAATCTGCCTGATCCTGCTGCTGTCTGTAACAAAACTGCCTTTTCCCTTCACCGGGCAGATCAGCCCCTGCTGCTCCAGTTCCATATATGCCCGTTGGATGGTATTGGGATTGATGGATAATTCCACGGCCAACTGTCGCACAGACGGCATCTTGGAAGATGGCTCCACAGCTCCTGACAGGATCAGCATCCGGAATTTTTCTACAATCTGTTCGTAGATGGGACGCCTGTCCTGATAGTCCAAGAATAACATACGACGCTCCTTTCTCTGTAATCCGTGTATTAAGTGTATTAAGTGTATTAATTCTTTTAATACACTTATGATAGCACGGGATAGAAACATGTACAAGAAATGGTTTCTTAAATAAATATAAAATCTGTATAAATTTCCCACCCGTCAGAAGTATTCCCGTATACTTTTTTATAAAAAAAGAACCTGCAATGGTATCACTATGTTGTGATCCCACTACAGATCCTCTGTAAAAAACAATTATTTACATTTCATCTTTCATTCCGCCCGATCCAGGGACAGACAGCTATCGAACATCTACAATCTACATCCGGTTAACAGTTAAACAGCCCGGTAACCTCTCTTTTCTCCCCGGCGTGCAAAATACTGGTATCCTCCGATCATCACCACTGCAAAGACACCATAGATTATCAGAAGACTTCCTGCTCCTGTTTTTTCTACCAGGGTCTGAGCATATTCGCTGAAAATAAGTATCCAGGTATTGGCTCCGATATGCATCAGCACACTGGTCCACTTATTGCCGCCCATCTCCAGGAACCACGCAAAAAGTCCTCCCAGGATAAACGCATATACAGCTTGCAGGACATTTCCATGGTAGATTCCAAAAAATGCAGCGGAGATCACAGCAGAAACCAGTACGGAAAAATGATCCCGAAGTCTCAGATAGACCAGCCAGCGAAAGATCATTTCTTCCGCAATTGGTGCTACGATTCCCATCCAGAAAATCATCATAAAAAGACTTTTCCCTGAAGTGATCTTCGTCATAGTCTCTCCATAGCTGGATGAGATCCAGTTCTGCAAGATCGCCACCAGCACATTGGCATACTGGGCAAATCCGGCTCCTGCCGCAAGAAGAAGCAGCATTTCCGGGACAGAAAGCCTCTGCTCTTCAATGGAAGTTAAACCACCGATCAGCCTTCCTATACAGTCTTTCCGGTAAAAATATACTGCCGGAAACATAACCAGCACTCCCGTAAGTCCTGTGATTACCAGAGTATAACTGTAATAAGATTCCTGTGCATTGCTGACATGATTCACCAGCCAGAGAAGCACGGCACTTCCAAGGATCTGTCCGATCAGATAATGGATTCCTACCGGATAAAGTTCCCTCCACACCATTTGAAAAATGTTCTGTCTGTGCAGAGGGGTCAGTCGAAAAAATTCAGAAGTTCATCTGCGGAAGCTACGATCTGAAGGGGCTGTGCCGCCTCCAGCTCTTCTCTGCTGCCATATCCGTAAGATACAGCCACACACTGGATCCCGCATCGTCTGGCGCCAAGAATGTCATGCTCCCGATCTCCCACCATGATCACCTGGTCACGATGATCGGAAAGGCTCATTCTTTCCAGCGCTTCCTCGATCACCTGGGATTTGGAAACTTTCGGACCGTTGAGGTCCGTTCCTGCGATCACCTCAAAATAACGGCTCAGATTAAAATGATCCATGATCTGTGTCACGTAAAAAGTAGGTTTCGCAGACGCCACAGCCAGCCGGTAGCCACGACGTTTCAGCTTCGCCAGGGCATTTTCCACACCCGGATAAACGGTGTTCTCATACATTCCTTTTTCTGAATACCGTTCTCTGTAATATTCGATTCCCTTCTGTGCTGTCTCTTTATCAAATCCTGCATATTTCATAAACTGATCCAGAAGCGGCGGTCCTACAAAAACTTTCAGCGGCTCCAGATCCGATGCTGAAACTCCAAGTTTCTCCAGTGCATACTGTACAGATTTCGTAATTCCCTCTCCGGATTCTGTCAGTGTTCCGTCCAGGTCAAAAAAGATTGCTTTATACATAAATTCCTCCTGTTGTGCAAAAAATCAGTAAGTATGCCTATTGTATCACTGTTTTTCTGTTAAGTCCATGCTTTCATGGTACAGCTTCCCGGATTTCACAAAACCAAGAAGTTCTGCTTTCCAGGGCTTTCTGGTTTTTTCCGGCAATTTCGCCAGGAGTTTTTTCCCATACCAGTAAAAATCACATTCTTTTCCGTTGATACGAAATGAAAGAATCTGGAAGGGAATATCCGGTCTGATCTCTATCTGAACCCTGTTACCGTCTATTTCTGCATGGATCGTCGGTGTTTGTTCTTTTTCCGCTTTCTTATCCGGCGTTTCTGCTGGTTCTGTCTGGTAGTAGGATAATGCCGGATTCTGGTCTTTCTTTTTCCTTGATGCGCCTGCTGTTGGCTTTTGAATTGATTTACGAACTGATTTTGGAACCGGCGTCGCAGATAGAATTGCTGACGATGTCTGTGTGGGAACCGGTGGTTTTGTTGGCATTGGTGTTTTTGTTGGTGCCGACGTTTCCGTAAGTCCTTCTGCCGGTGTGTTAACTGTATTTGCTTCCTCCTCAATGGTTGTCCCCGGATTTTCATTTTCCTGGATATCCGGTTCCTGAAATTCATATCTTTCTCCGTTACCACCGGAATTTTCTGATGCAGTATTTTCGTTTTCCATGGATTTTTCTTCCGGAGAATATACTTCTTCTGCCTGGAAATCCGGGTTCCATTGGTAAGAATCCTCCTGTTCATTTTCTGTCACTGTCCCGGTATTTGGATCTTCTCCCGTTTTTTCAGTATCCCGGTTACTGTTATCATTTTCTGTTCCTCCATAACTTCCTTCCCAGTCTTCCGGCAGCTGCCCGGCTCCTTCTCCCACATTCATATCAAATCCACCGGTATCAAAACTATCCATCCCTGACATATCAAATCCATAAACGATGATAGAGCTGACCATCCAGCTGCATAAGATCAACAGAGCTAATGCAGCCGAGCAGCATTTTTGCCGTTCATTCTTTCGTCTTTTTCTCATTGATCTCCTCCCAAAGTTTCAGATTCCTGCTTTCACCTTTCTCCAACAGCTCTGCTTTTTCTTTCTTTTTATAATCTTCCCACAGTTTTCTGCTGGCTTCTTTCTGACCGATCCGAAGTAAAAACATTCCATACTCTCCGTAGGCCACAGGATATTCCTCATCATACAGAAGAATATTTTCATAATACAAAGCCGCTTTCTCCGGTTCCTGCAAAAGCTCCGCATTCCATGCCAGCAACAGCTCAATACGGCGCTGCTGTTCTTTTTCCCTGTAATTTCTGTTTAAGTTCTGTAGTTTCTTTTCCGCTGTTATGCAGTACCTTTTCCGGCTCCTAGAGTCTTCCGGATACTGTCTGGCTTCGTAATACAGGTCTGTTACTTCTGAGAGCGCCACAGAAAACGCTTCCTGTTTCAGTAATCCCGCTGTCAAAAATAATACTCCTATCAGAACCCCGGCGGCAACCACTTCCAGAAAACGTTTTCGCCAGGTAACTGTCTGATATCGGTTTTCCAGTTTCCGGATCCTTTTCTGAACTGATGACATATCCGAATATCTGTATTTTTCCTGTTTTCTGGTACATCGAAACAGAAACCAGAAAAATTCCGGATATAAAAAGCACTGCCATTTCTTTTTTCCGCAAAGTTTTTCCATGGTTTTCCCCAGGGCATAAATATCGCTCCTCGGACTTAAGTAACCCTGATATTGCTCCGGTGCCGCATAGCCTTTCGTTCCTTCACAGATCTGTTTTCTTTTTCCACGATCAGACATGGCACTTCCCAGATCGACCAAATACAGATGTCCGGTTTCAGAGATCATCAGATTATCCGGTTTCAGATCTCCATAGCAGACCGGCGGTTTCCGGCTGTGGAGATAACCCAGTACTCTGGCAATCTCTTTTCCCCTTATAAGCGTTTCCTGTATGGAAAAAATTTTTCCTGAACAAAGAAGTTCTTCCAGTGACTGACCTTTGATATATTCCATGATCAGATAGCAATATTCTTCTGTTTCCATATAATCCACAATCTTTGGGATCGCAGGATGTTCCAGGCGTTGCATCAGCATGGCTTCTTTTTTCTTTGCGAGGGGGATTTCCTTCACAGCACGAAAAATGCCAAGTTCCATATCTTTCGCCAGATACAGGCTTCCGCCTCCGCCATGTCCAATCCGTTCTATAACGCAATAACGTTCTTTCAGGACAGTTCCAATCAGACAGATCACCTTCCTCTCATTTCTGCCAGATACTATTTGTAATTATATTTCTTATTTGTTTGGGATCATCCGGTGAATTCCGGTTTCAGAAAAAATAGAATCAGATAAATAACTGCAAACAAATATATAAGATCCATATTCGTTCAAGATGGATTTTATTATAGCATGTCACATTCCTTTTGCAAAGAGCTTTTGCCCAATAAAAACAGAGTAAAAAAACAACCCGCCGGATACCGCTGACAAAAAATTTCTTCCTGTCCCTGTATCCTGGCGAGTTGTCATTATTTATGATGCTTATACCTTAATCTTTAAAGCTGTACCTTACATACGGTCTGGTGCAGAGAATCCAAGAAGGTCGATGCTTGTCTCAAGCACTCTTCTTGTAAGCTGGAGAAGCTGAAGGAAAGATTCCTTCTGTGCCTGATCCTCTTCGCTTAAGATCTTTGTCTCATGGTAAAAGCTGTTAAATGCATTGGATACCTCGTAAATATATGCACAGATCTTATGTGGTGCTTTTTCTTCAAAGGCATTCTCAACCATTGCCGCAAAGCCGGAAAGCTGGAGCATCAGGTTCTTCTCGCTGTCATTGACTGCCGGAAGGATCTTGCCCGCGCTTAAATCTCCACCCTCCTGTACATAACGGTTCAGGATGGATTTGATACGTACGATGGTATAAAGGATGTACGGGCCTGTATTTCCCTCAAAGGAAGTAAATCGGTCAACATCAAAGATATAATCCTTAGTTGCCTGGTTGGAAAGATCTCCGTATTTGATTGCGGAAAGTCCTACGATCTTGGCAGTATCCTTGGCATCTTTATCTTTTACGCTGCGGTTCTCCACGATCTTGCGGTACATTTCTTCATCAATATCTGCGATCAGGTTCTCCAGACGCATAACACCGCCTTCTCTTGTCTTAAACGGTTTACCGTCTTTTCCGTTCATGGTACCGAAACCAAGGAAGGAAAGTTTGGTCTCCGGATTTACAAGACCGGTCTTTCTTGCACAGCGGAATACCTGGATAAAGTGAAGTTCCTGACGCTTATCAACAACGTAAAGGATCTCATCCGGCTGGAAGAGCTTCATACGCTCTACGATCGTAGCAAGGTCTGTGGTTGTATACAGGGAAGCTCCGTCAGATTTCAGAAGCATGCACGGAGGGATCTCCTTGGTATCGCTCTCTTCTTTTACATCTACAACAAGAGCTCCCTGATCCTCATAGGCGAACCCACGTTTCTTCATATCCTCTACCATATCCGGAATGTACGGCTGCGCGTCGGATTCTTTTTTCCAGAGGTCAAATTCTACGTTCAGATTTGCATAATTTCTCTTAAGGTCTGTTACAGATACGTTCATAATGTGATTCCAGAGAGCCATGTATCCAGGTTTGCCCTGCTGAAGAAGATGGGTTGCCTCCAGTGCTTCATTGCGGTAAGCCTCGTCCTCTTTGGACTTGCCGCTGGCACATGGATAGATCTCTTCCAGTTCGCTGATGGTAAACGGTGCTTCTGTGGGATATTCCCCGGTAAAGCTGTCATCAAAATATACCAGCTCCGGTTTCCGGTGTTTCAGCTCTGTGATGATCAGTCCCATCTGAAGGCCCCAGTCTCCAAGATGCACATCGCCGATCACCTTGTGTCCTACAAAACGTCCGATACGCTTGATGCTCTCGCCGATGATCGCAGAACGGAGATGTCCTACGTGAAGGGGTTTGGCAACGTTTGGTCCGCCGTAGTCGATGATGATCGTCTTCGGGTTCTTGGCAGTTTCAACGGAAAGCTTCTCATCTTCTGCCATCTTATTCATATATTCCGCAACGAATTCCGTCTTCACATCCAGGTTGATAAATCCAGGCTTTACAACTTCTGCTCTGGAAAAGATCTGGCTGTCTGAGAGCTGCGCTACCACATCATCCGCAATCATAAACGGAGCCTTGTGGTATGTTTTGGCTCCAGCCATGGCACCGTTACACTGATATTCGCATAAGTCCGGTCTGTTGGAAACAGTAACTTTACCGTAGGACGGATCGTAACCTGCTTTTTCAAATGCTGCGGAAAGTTCTTCCGCCATCTGTTCCATAATCTTCTTCATGTTTCAAACTCCTCATATCTTTGTTTCTGTATTTTATGCTTATAATGTCACTTTTCTTGAGCATGCAACTGCAAGGGCACCGTAACCGATATGGCAGGCAACACTTAAGGAAAGGGGATCCATATGTATCTCCACTCCCGGGAATACTTCCTGGATCTCTTTTTTAAATTCTTCTGCTTCTTCCAGATTACCTGTATAAGCAGCCTGCAGACACATCTCACCATTGGATACATATTCCTTAAAACGTGTCTCCCAGTCATTCTTCATGGCTTTCAGCATGGCACGTTTGGCCTGCTTCTTGCCACGAACCTTGGCATAGGCATCCAGTTTCTCTCCCTGGATCTGCAGTACCGGTTTCAGGTTCAGAACTGTTCCGATAGCTGCTGCCGCCGGTGTGATCCTTCCGCCCTTTTTCAGATATTTCAGGGTATCCAGTGTGATATAGATACTGGAATCAAATTTCTGGTCTGTAAGGATCTTCTTGATCTCTGCTGCGCTTTTTCCTGCCTCTGCGAGCATCTTTGCATCCATTACGGACTGTCTCTGTGTTACGGAAATCCTCTGATTATCTACTACCTGAACACGGCCGTTATAGTCAATGGCAAGTCCCATTGCGGTAGAACAGGATGCGCTCAGTCCGCTTGACATTGGGATGTGAACGATCTCTTCATAATCTCTCAGAAGCTTATCCCACAGATCACAAAGATCTGCCGGACTCGGCTGAGATGTAGAAATCGTTTCATCCTTTTTAAGCTTCTCATAAAACTCTTCCTGTGTGAGAGTTACACCTTCAAGGTACATTTTTTCATTAATATAAAACGGCATCGGAATCACATAAACGCCAAGCTCTTCGGCCTGGGCCTGTGTGATACCACTGTTGCTGTCTGTTACAATGGCGATTTTGCCCATTATCTATTCCCTCCTGGTTTGTTATCTCGGCGGTCTAAAGAATTAATACATCAGCCCCTGATGGACTAATTCTTTAAACCGCCCTAAAAAAGCCATAATTGTAGTGTATCATATTTTTTTCTATATCACAATTGGAAATTTTCCATGAGTATTTTCCATAAATATTCCGTAAAAAACAGCTGCCATACAGATTTTGATGTACAGCAGCTGTCACATTATTTATGGAAAATATCTTTATCCATTTATGATCTGTGTCTTATTCCATTTCTCTTACGATCTTTCTGACCGGAAGCACAAAGGTCGGAGATACAGAAAGCTCGTCCAGTCCCATTTCCACAAATCTCTCAGTAAGAGTGGTATCCGCACCAAGCTCACCACAGATTCCAGCCCAGATGCCTTCTTTGTGTGCATTGTCCACAACCATCTGGATCATACGGAGAACTGCCTCATGATGAGAATCATAAATGTTATCCAGTTTCGCGTTCTGACGGTCGATCGCCAATGTGTACTGGGTGAGGTCGTTGGTTCCGATACTGAAGAAGTCAACTTCTTTTGCAAGAAGGTCACTGATCATAACAGCAGCCGGAGTCTCGATCATGATACCCTGCTCCACATCATCGCGGAACGGAATGCCCTGCTCGGTAAGCTCTGCTTTCACCTCAGCTACGATGGCCTTGATCTGTTTTACTTCTGTTACGGAGATGATCATCGGATACATAATGGAAATATTTCCGAACATGCTTGCGCGGAAAAGTGCACGAAGCTGTGTCTTGAATACTTCCGGGCGGTCCAGACAGATACGGATCGCACGATATCCCATTGCAGGATTCTCCTCGTGTGCCATGTTGAAATAATCGATCTGCTTGTCTGCTCCGATATCCAGAGTACGGATAATGACTTTTTTGCCGGCCATGTTCTGTGCTACAGTCTTATAAACCTGGAACTGCTCTTCCTCTGTAGGGTAATCTTCTTTTTCCAGATATACAAACTCACTTCTGAAAAGTCCGATACCCTCTGCATCATTGGCAAGTACATTGGCAACATCACCGGTACTTCCGATGTTTGCGTAAAGGTGGAGTTTCCGTCCGCTCTTGGTAACAGTTTCTTTTCCTTTCAGTTCCTTGAGCATTGCACGCTGTGCAAGTTCATCTGCACGCAGGTCTTCGTATTTCTTAAGGGTCTCCGCATCCGGATCAACGATCAGATTTCCGCTCTTTCCGTCTACGACTGCCATTTTTCCGTCCATGGACTCGTCGTATTCGATATTGATCAGTGCCGGAATGTTCATAGTTCTTGCAAGGATCGCGGTATGTGAGTTGGAAGAACCTTTTCTTGTAACAAATGCAAGTACCTTGCTCTTGTCCATCTGCACGGTCTCACTTGGTGCAAGATCTTCCGCAACTACAATCACCGGTTCCGATGCCTCAAGATTTCCGTCACCGTGACCGGAAAGTACACGTACCAGACGGTCGGAAATATCCTTCACATCAGCAGCTCTTGCCTTCATGTAATCGTCGTCCATCTGTGCGAACATAGATGAGAAGTTGTCGCCAGTTGTTGCAACCGCATATTCTGCGTTTACAGACTCTGTACGGATAATGTTGTGGATGGAATCCAGATAGTCATCATCATCAAGCATCATCTGATGAACTTCAAAGATTGCCGCTCCGGACTCTCCAACTTCCTGAAGAGCCTTGTCATAAAGCTTCTGAAGCTGTGCCACAGCCTGCTCCTTGGCTGCCTCCACACGCTTTACCTCTTCTTCCGGATCCTCCACGTGAACACGTTTTACACTGGTGTCAACTTTCTGAAGAATTGAGATCTTACCGATCGCAATACCGGAAAATACAGATTTACCTTCCAAAACCTTCATGAAATTATCTCCTTCTGTTTTTATATTTGCCCACTTATGAGGTATTATAACACACAATCCGAAGATTCTGCCATGCTTTTTTCGTGATCTTTAAAAAACCTGTAAAAATTCTATTTATGCTTTCTTTTTTTGCCATATATACAGCAAAAGTGACAAAACAAACGCTGCCGTTCCGCGAAAAATGCCTTGTATCCGTTCTGCCTGGATGGCTGTCTTCGGAAATATCAGATACCACTGTATCTTTTTTCCGGAGTCTTATCAGAAAAAGGGATTCTTTCCAGCGGCATTTTCAGTTCCAAAAAGTTCCTCTGCCTTCATAAATCCTCCGTCCCAGTAAAAACAGATATCTGTCTTATTTTCCTGTTTCCGGACTGTTTTTAAAATTTCTTCTGCCCGATCCTGATCCGGATAACTTCCTTCCAGAAAAACGGAAAGAGAATTTTCCCCGGGTATAGATATAAATTCCCTTAATCCATACAGAAAACACAATCCGGCAAGCAGGCAGACGGCAAGCTCTGCTTTTCTGTTTCCGATAATGGTCCAGGCATTCCGAAAACTTCCAGAGAAGATGTTTTTCGCCGTTTCTACCGAATGGATTCTTCCAGAAAAGATAAACAACATTTTGGCCTTGGACTTTCCATCGCCCGGGAGATTGTTTCTCTTCATGGCGGAACTATTGCGGTTTCCGAAACTCCTGGCGGCGGCGCAACATTTACCATTGTTCTTCCCATAAGTTTTCCAGCATAAAAATACAGCACATGCAATCAAAAAAGATTTTTTTATGCATGTGCTGTATTTTTAATTCTCTGTATTATTCACTGCGAAGGGCATCAATAGGATTCAAATTGGCAGCTTTCACAGATGGAAGAAGTCCGAAGATCAGGCCGATCAGCATGGAAAATACTACTGAGCCGATAATAGCCGGAATACTGATAGCCGTCGGTGCCCCGGACACCTGGGCCACCACCTTTGACAGTATAATTCCAAGAACTACTCCTATAATTCCTCCGATACTGGTCAGCACCGAAGCCTCTGTCAAAAACTGTCCCAGAATGACTTTTTTCCTTGCCCCGATGGCTTTTTTCAATCCAATCTCACTGGTACGTTCTGTGACAGATACCAGCATAATATTCATAACACCGATGCCACCAACCAGAAGAGAAATACTTGCAATCCAGATCAGCTGCTGATTGGTACTCTCACTGAGTTTCTGGAGATTTTTAACTTTCTCCATGATATCTTCCGCTTTATATTTAAAATTGGAATTGCTTTTTTCATTCTGGATTCCTGTATTTAAGACATCCTCTGCAGCCTTTCCTACAGAACTCATATTATCCGTACTGTCTGCACGGACAGTTACATTCTGTGGCTGATCAAATTTGAACACAATAGGCCAGGTAGTATCCGGAATCATCACGCTTCCCATAATTGTCTGGGAATATTCCTCATATTCAGAAAGCGTATTGATCTTCGGCATGTTATCCTCGCTCTGAGTAATCACTCCTACAATAATATAAGGCTCTGATCCCACCTCAATGGTTTTTCCTATAGGATTCTCGCTTCCGAAAATATTCTGTGCGGCATTGGAATCCACAAGGGCAACCTTCCGGTAGCTGTCATAATCTTTCTGCACAAAACCCCGTCCGGACTGAACCAGATATCCCATCGTCTTCAGATAGCTGCTGTCGATCCCGTACACAGTTCCACCCTGAAAGCTTGTGTTCTTATAATAAACACTTGCAGACTGACTGCTGTAATAAAAAGTGGAACTGATCACATGATCCAGATCCGCAATCGCTGTTTTCTGAGAATCGGAAATCACCGGCGGAGTAGCGGAACTTCCGTACGATCCGTAATCCATATCGTAGGTGCTGTCTCCATCATAAAGCAATACCTGTACCGTATTATTTCCGGAACCAATCAGATCTTCTTTAATCTGTTCGCTGGTTCCCTTAATCGTAGATACAATTGCAATAATAGATGCAATACCAATAATAATACCAAGCATGGTCAGAAAGGATCTCATCTTATGTGACCATATTCCCTGAAAGGCCAGGCGTATATTTTCAAGCATGAAATTTCTCCTCTCCGTTATTGATTATACATATCATCCAATGTCACTTCTTTTGTTTTGGCACCTTCCGTAACTGCATCGCCATAAGGAAATGCCAGAAGATCATCCGATTTCAGTCCACCGGTTACCACTGCATAATATCCGCTGTTTACAATACTTCCTACGGTAATCTGCTGCTTTTTCAGAGTTCCCTTAACATCTTTGTAAACATAACTGTTTCCATTTTCCGTCCGGATAAAGGCTTTCATTACAACCAGACTTCCCTTGGCTAGTTTATTGGATTTCAGTGATACCGTTACATAATCCTGATCTGTAAACTGCAGTGACCGGTCTGTAATTTCTGCATTAAAAGTATAATAAGATACATTCGGGTTGGAATCTCCGCCATAGTAGAAATAACTGGATGATTCTACCGGATAATCCGATACATTCAACACTTTTGCCTCAAAGCTTCCCGAGTCATAACTGGTACACTGAAGAAGTGCTCCTTCCTGCATCTGATCCCTCATCAGCTCACTGACTGTTCCGGTTACATAGAAGCCATCTTTACTTTTTACTTTCAAAAAAGCATCTCCATTGTAGGAACCTGTCGCCTCATCCCCGATATAAGCTACGGTTCCGTCCAGCTTGCTCGTTACCAGCTTATTTTTTACTTTATTTTCAAGTTTGGTGATATTCAGATTATTTTCCTCGATATCCAGTTTCAGGCTTGCAATCTTGTTCTTCTGGATCTTGATGGCATCCTCTCTTGACATAGTTGAGCTATCTGTACTGTCGTCTCCATCGCTGCCGTCATCTGGAATTTCATCATCTGTGGTGTCATCATAAGTGGATGCTCCATCCAGCGTAAACTCTGTCTCTGCATACATATAAACTGGGTTTTCCAAAAGGCTTCCATCAATCAGATAATAGCCGGTACAGGAAAGTTTTCTATCCTGAAAATCAGCAATGGTATCATTTTCGTGAAATTCCAGCTGAAACCAGCTGCCACCTTCCTGCACTACTCTGGTTCCATCTGCACTGTAACCTGCCATCCGGTTAAAAAACGAACCCATAACTGTAACCTTGCCTTTTGCACTGCTTACAAGAAAAACATATGGATCCTCTTCTGTTCCTGTTCCTGTAAAAGGCTGTGATGTATCATCCAGTTTCTGATAAAACTCCGGTTCTCCGTCTGTAATTCCGGGAATTTCCTGTTCTGTTCCGTTCCCATTGGGATCAGGAAGTTCATCTGGTTCCAAAGTAGGTGTTGGTGTAGGGGTAGCTGATATTGCAGGTTCATCCGGATTTTCAGTCGGATTTTCTCCGTCTGTAATGTCATCTACCTCCGGATCCTGATAAGACGGCTCCATAATCAGCCCATCACCCAAACCGTCAGAACCGGATTCTGTACTTTCTGATTCCTGGTCTGCACTGCCGGCAGACGGAACCTCTTCTCCCTGAACATCTTCTATCTGCCCGGAAATATCCTCTGTAGAATCAGATTCTACATCTGTAAAAGCGCTGAGGAGCAATGGCTGAGTCGCAGCCGCCAGATAACTGCCAGTTCTATTCTCTGCTGCTGATCCTGTCGTAGACTGCATATCTTCATCTCCATTTCCGCTGGAAGAAGGATCTGTCGAAGACATTTCATCATCTCCGGCACTGCCGGTATCTCCTGTGGAAGCGTCCAGTTCATCGGTACTGTCTGTACTGTCCTCAATAGGCCCGCCATTCTGAAGACTTGTGAGACGATTCTGTGCTTTTGTAAGATCCTGTTCCTGTTTCTGGAGTTTCAGTTTTGCAATATTCAACTCCATTTCCACAAGTGTCATATCAAAAGAGATCAGATTGTCTCCTTTTTTTACATCGTCTCCCTGAGAAACATAAATTTTCTCAATGATCATATCTTTATCCATGTTTATATTCTGAGAAACATTTGTGGTGATGGTTCCATCCAGTGTTGTTTCCGAATACCAGTCCGTCAGGAGGTTGCTGACGCTGGTTACCGGCACTTCTGTCACCTTATTTTTTTTCACATGCTCAAGTCCTGTGTAAATTCCTCCGGCTGCCAGTGCCACAACCAATACGCCAACAATAACTCTTTTCACCACTTTCATGCTATCACCTCTTTTCCTGCAGCTCTCCATCCCGAATTGTGACAACTCTCTTGGCATGTGCCGCAATTTCCGGATCATGCGTGATCATCAGTACAGAAACTCCCTCATCATTCAGTTTCTGAAAAAGTTCCATAACCTGTGCACCGGATTTGGTATCCAGAGCACCGGTCGGTTCATCCGCAAGAAGAAGCTTCGGATTATTTACAATTGCTCTTGCAATGGCAACTCTCTGCATCTGTCCACCGGATAACTGATTAGGTTTAAAATTCACCCTGTCCGCAAGACCCACACGTTCCAGAGCTTTAAACGCCCATTCTCTCCGCTCTTTTTTGGGAATTTTCGCATAATTCAGCGGCAGTTCCACATTGGTCAGTGCGCTCTGTCTCGGAAGAAGATGAAAACTCTGAAATACAAATCCAATTGTTTTCAGACGTAGATCTGACATTTCATTTTCCGAACACTTCGCAATGTCTTCCCCATTCAGAAGAAACGAGCCTTTTGTTGGCTTATCCAGACATCCGATGATATTCATCAGAGTGGTTTTTCCGGAACCGGATGGTCCCATGATCGCCACATATTCTCCCTCTTCCATGGAAAAATTAACATCTTTTAATACGGGAACCGTCATTTTCCCCTGCTGGTAATCTTTATATATTCCCTTTAAATCCAAAATCATTCCGTCGGCGCTCCTTCCATCGGGACAAGATCATCTCCCGAAGAAATGTCATCTGTTACATCTGTCATATCGCTGTCCTCAATCATCTCCGGCTCAGCTCCGTCACTTTCCAGATCACTGTAATCTTCTCCGCTTTCATCCAGAGAATCTTCTTCATCCGAAGTATCCCACATGGCAGATGTTGTCTGATCAGCAGTTCCCTCCACAGCAGACATACCTTCTTTCAGTTCGTCTGTCGGAAATGCGATTTTATCTTTCTCAGTAAGTCCATCGGCAATTTCATATTCCGCAAGATTTTCGTCATACTGTCCAAGCACAACATCCCTCTTCACCAGTTTATTTCCAGCATCTGCAATCCACACATACGGACTGTCTGTATCTGCATCCACAATAAAATAATCATTCAGCCAGATACCTACTTTATTGTCATCCTGTCCTTCATCCAGCTCAATATAAACATGCTGTCCGAGCATCAGGCCGTCAGAGGAATCCAGATTCACATAGAACGGATATGTACTGGACGAAGTCTGATCATCGCTGGTACTGGACATTCCAAACATTGCCATATCCGAACTGTTATTACTTGCGGAATTATCCATATCCACAGAACCCATGGTTCCTTTCCATGTCTTGGACGAGTCAACTCTGGAGCGGATAATTACCGGCGTTCCCTCTATGATAGAATCCCGGTTCACCTCATTTACCGTTCCTTTCACACGATAGGCTCCCGTACTTAAAATTGTGATAAATGCATTACTGGAACTGTCTCCGGAACCGGAATCACCAGAATCAGAGGAGCCTTCTGTGAGCGTATCATCTACGCCATCTGAATCATCTCCGCCCATCTTCGAAGTATCAATCTTCTGAATCACACCATCAATTTCACTGCGAACCTCTGTATTCTGTGTGGCCTGGGAAAGTTTTTCAATTTCCGCCTGTTTACTCTTCTGATCATATTCATTCTTCTTGAGATTCATTTTCTGAGTTTCAATTTCTATTGTATAAGAAAGCTGATTGTCTGCTGTAGCTTTCTTTTTCTCAGCTTCCAGAGTTGTAATCTGATCTGAAATACTTAAAGCCTCATTTTTAAGCCGATCCAGTGCCAGCTGTGCTTCCTGAAGGCTCTGCTGGATGCTTCCCAGATCATACTGAAAAAGAAGCTGGCCTTTTTTTACTTCCTCACCGGTTTTTACCTGTACTTCTTTTACTTTCCGTCCGCTTTCAATTTTTACCTGAACGGTTTCCTGCGGTTCCACTACACCAGCGTAGCGATTTTCCACTCCGGAGTCCATTTCTGAAAGCTTACTTATCTTCGTTACATATACAGTATCACTGCCACTTTTGGATCCTGCATGGTGTGTATAATAATACCAGCCGCCAGCTCCAATCCCCGCTGCCAGTATCAGAATCCCAAAGGCAATTAAAATACGTTTCTTCATATCTGTCCCCTTTTCCCAGCATAATGTGGAAACTACAAGTTACCTAAGATATCATAGCAGATTGAACCGAAAAAGAAAAGTCTTTGCGGAAAACGATGCAAATTTCACAAATTTTTCACTGTTTTTTTATAAAAATCGTATAGTTTTAAGGGATTTTTGACTTTTGATGCGATATCTGATAAAATGAGATGTAAATTTTTTTGAAAGGAAAGAACGATATGAAGACAGTGAAATACCTGCTGGCTTTCTTTTTTGTTTTTCTGGCAGTTTCTGTATGTGGCTGCTCCTATTCGGCAAAAACATCCGCAGAGAAAGCAATCAAAAAAGATCTGGATCTTCTGAAAAATCTGGATTCTGAAACAACCATGAAATACATATCGTACCAGGAACTGTTCCCGGATTCTGATGATAATACAGAACTTTCTGATGATATAAAGGAAGTTTTTTCTCTTTTTTTTCAGAATTTTGATTATAAAATTCTGGATGTCTCTACAGATCAGAATCAGGAAACCGCTTCTGCCCAACTCCGGCTTACCACTCTGGACGCTCAGGCACTTGCCAGGGATTTTGTATCCCAGAGCCTTCAGGACGAAATACTAAAAGCCGCCTCTGGTGATAAAAACACAGAAGAAAATGAGAATTCCCTGGAACAGCGTTATCTCCGGCTCCATAAGCTTCTGAAAAACAATTCCTACAAAACCGTAGATCGTAACGCTTCCATTCAGCTGATTAATCATGGATCTCCCTCCAATCCAAACTGGGAGATCACACACAGCTATTCTCTTGAAAATGACCTGGTTGGTGGTCTGATCACTTATCTGTCCGATCCGGATCTTGTACCACCCGATGAAACTCTTGGCGTTTATCTGAAAACACTGCAGGAAATGGATGTGCAGCAGATGTCCAATTATCTTGGACTGGATTCCATTCTGAATACTTCAGATCCTGCCAAAAATGCAATTGCCTCCGCGCTTATGGAGCAGTTTCATTCCTGCTTCAATTATAAAATCACCGATACTTCTGTTTCCGGTTATCTTGCAGAAGTTCAGGCGGATCTGACTACTTTTGACAGTGATTCGATCCTCTCTCAGTACGAAGAAGAACTGAATACCTATCTTGCATCAGCAGACGCAGTTATAGACGGTTCTCAGAAACGGTATAATAAATCTCATGAACTGCTTCTTGACAGCATAAAAAACAATACAACTACAACTACGGCTAATGCAACTTTTCATCTGACAAATGACGGTGTCTCCTGGAAACTAGAGGATGCCGGCACAGAACTTGGAAATGCTATTTTCGGAACACTTACCGCTTCCCCGGTCCCGGAAGATGCTGCCGGAGATGAAAACGCTTCCGATTCTGATGATAATGAATAAAAATCTATTCTGCAAATAAAAATACCCGTTTGGATTTTGTTTCCGCCTGACAGGCAGCAAAATCCAAACGGGTATTTTTTATACTCCGGATATGATCTTTATAAAAAGCAGTGCAAGGACTATAAGGATAATCGGCCGGATGATCCGGCTTCCGTTTTTCATGACCATTCCCGCACCGGTATAATGTCCGGCAATAGAAAATACAGACGCTGCGATTCCAAGCATGATCACGATCTTTCCGCTGAGCAGAAATACGGTAAGGGCTGCTACATTGGAAGAAAGATTGGTGACCTTCATGGTACCGGACGCTTTTGCTACGCTCATTTTTCCAAGTCCTGTATACAGAAGCAGGAGAAAAGTTCCTGTTCCCGGGCCATAAAAACCATCATAACATCCCACCGCAAGAGAACATAAGGCACAGATCAGAATCTGCTTCTTTCTGGCGATCTCTCCGCCTTTTTCATCCATATTCTTCTTACGCAATACATAAAAAGCAACCACCGGAAGTACCGGGATCAGCATATAACGCAAGATTTTATCACTGGCAATAAGTGCTACATGTGCTCCCATTGTTGATCCCAGAAGCGCCATCGGGATACACGGAAGTACCAGAATCCAGTCTACAAACTTATTCTTACACAGACGTACCGTAGAGATCAGAGTTCCCGTTGCCGACGACAGTTTGTTAGTAGCAACAGCATTATGTATGGGAACTCCGGCCAAAAGATAAGCAGGCAGGGAGATCAGTCCTCCCCCGCCTGCTACAGCATCTACAAATCCGGCAAGAAATACAAGTGGACAAACGATCAGAAATGTATAGATTGTCGGCTGCATGATTTTTATTCTTCCTCTTCTTCCTTCGCAGGCTCAAGATCAAGTCCCAGCTCGTGAAGCTGTGCCTCACTTACCTGGCTTGGTGACTGAGTCATCAGGCAGGAAGCATCTTTTACCTTCGGGAATGCGATAACGTCACGGATGGTATCTGCCTTTGCCATAAGCATAACAAGTCTATCAAGGCCGTATGCCAGTCCAGCGTGAGGCGGAACTCCGTATTTGAAGGCGTCCAGAAGGAATCCGAACTGCTCATGTGCAGCTTCTTTTGTGAAACCAAGTGCCTCAAACATTCTTTCCTGGATATCATCCTGATGGATACGAACACTACCGCCACCGATCTCATTTCCGTTAAGAACGATATCGTATGCTTTTGCACGGACTTTTCCCGGATCTGTGTCAAGAAGCGGCAGATCCTCTTCCATAAGCATGGTGAACGGATGGTGCATTGCTGTGAAACGGTTCTCCTCCTCGCTCCACTCAAGAAGCGGGAACTCTGTTACCCATACAAAACGGTACTCGTTCTTGTCAAGAAGATCCATCTGTTTTGCAAGCTCAAGACGAAGGGCACCAAGTACATCGTATACCAGTTTTGTCTTGTCTGCTGCAAAAAGAAGCAGGTCTCCCGGCTTACCGTCCATAGCTTTTACAAGGGCATCCATCTCTTCATCCTTCATGAATTTGGCGAAGGATGATTTTCTGGTTCCGTCCTCTGCGATGGCAATGTATGCAAGGCCTTTTGCACCGTAGCCTTTTACGAACTCAACAAGTTTGTCGATCTTCTTTCTCGGCATTGCGCCCTGGCCTTCTGCGTTGATACCACGAACGCTTCCGCCGTTCTCAAGAGCACCTGTGAATACACCGAAACCGCAGTCTTTTACGATATCGCTGACATCATGAAGCTCCATGCCGAAACGCATATCCGGCTTATCAGAACCGAAACGGTCCATAGCTTCCTGCCAGGTAATTCTCTGGATCGGAAGTTTTACATCGATGTCCAGAACTTCTTTGAACAGGAATGCAAGATATCTCTCATTAACATCGATAACATCATCTACATCTACGAAAGAAAGCTCCATATCGATCTGTGTGAACTCCGGCTGACGGTCAGCACGAAGGTCCTCATCACGGAAGCATCTTGCAATCTGGATGTAACGGTCAAATCCGGAGCACATCAGAAGCTGTTTGTACAGCTGCGGAGACTGTGGAAGTCCGTAGAAGCTTCCCGGATGAACACGGGATGGTACCAGATAGTCTCTGGCTCCCTCCGGAGTACTCTTTCCAAGCATTGGTGTCTCGATCTCAAGAAATCCCTCGTTTGTGAAGAACTGTCTTGTAAGCTGAGCAACTTTACTCTTCATCATGATATTTCTCTGAAGATCCGGTCTTCTTAAGTCAAGATAACGGTATTTCAGACGGATCTCATCTTTTGTCTTGCTGTTCTCCTCGATCGGGAATGGCGGTACATCTGCCTCAGCAAGAACACGGAGAGATTTTACACGAAGCTCGATCTCACCGGTTGCAAGATTCTCGTTTACGGCTCCTCCACGTTTCTCTACAGTACCAGTTACAGCAATGACAAACTCACTGCGAAGTTTGCCGGCTTTTGTAAAGCCTTCCTCGTCAATGCTGCCATTTTCAAAAATCAGCTGCATGATTCCGGAACGGTCACGAAGGTCTACGAACACAAGACCTCCTTTATTTCTGGCTTTTGCCACCCATCCCATTAATGTTACTTCTTTTCCGACCATCTCTGTGGTCACTTCTGCACATCGGCAGGTTCTGTGCAGTCCCTGCATGCTTTCAGCCATCTCTTTATCCTCCTCAATTTCAGTCTCTATTGAAAAACTCTACAAATTCTGTATAACCATCTGCTGCCAGCTGGTCTTTCTGGAACTTTTTGTTCTTCTTCATAATGGAGATATTGATCTGTGTACCGGCACTTCTCTCCTCTGTTGCCTGTTTCAGGATGTTCAGAAGCTTGTCTGCCGGCATATTCTTCTCGATCAGGTATGCTTTCTTGCCATTCTTGGTCGGGATCTCATAACCTCTCTCAAGAAGCAGCATAACGATTCTCTCAAATCCGATGGAGAAACCGCAGGCACAGGTATTATTTCCTGTGAACTTGCCGATCATCTCATCGTAACGTCCGCCACCGCCGACGCTTCCACCGAACTCGTCCATGGAGATCTCGAAGATCGGACCTGTGTAATAGGACATTCCACGTACCAGTGTCGGATCAAAGGACATCTTGAAATCTGCTGTTTTTACAGATTCTACCGTATTGATGATGGTCTCAAGATCCTCTGCGATACCTGCATCCAGAACATCGGAAAGTTTCTCTTTAATATAACGGACACCCTCAACATCGTTGGTGATCTCACGGAAAAGTCCCAGATAAGTGTCAATACTCTCTTTTGCAAATCCTTCTTTCTCAAGCTCCTCAGCAACACCCTCGATGCCGATCTTATCCATCTTGTCAAGGATGATGAATACGGTGTCAAAGCTCTCTGCCGGGAATCCGCTGTACTGAGCCATTGCTTTCAGGATTCTTCTGTCATTGATACGGATGGTAAAGTTGTGGAAATCCAGTTTTCCAAGAAGTGTTGTTGTTGCAAGTACAAGCTCGATCTCAGCCAGGTAAGTCGGCTCACCTAAGATATCGATATCGCACTGCATAAACTGACGGAAACGACCTCTCTGCGGACGGTCAGCTCTCCATACATTTCCCATCTGAAGTGCCTTAAACGGAGCCGGAAGCTCATTGGCATTGTTGGAATAATATCTGGAAAGCGGTACAGTCAGGTCATAACGGAGACCGGAATCTGTCAGATCATTTTCTGTTTTTGCAGTATCCAGTTTCAGTTTCTCGCCTCTCTTCATGATCTTGAAGATCAGTTTCTCGTTTTCACCACCCTGCTTGCTGCAGAGATTCTCGATATGTTCTACACAGGGAGTCTCAATTGCGGAAAATCCAAATGTTCCGTATGTCTCTCTGATCATATTCATTACATAGTTACGGATTGCCATTTCCTTCGGTAAAATGTCCTTCATTCCTGTAACCGGTTTCTTCTTTAATGCCATAGTTTCCTCCTTTATGAATCACCCTCTGAAATGCAAGAAATACCTGCATATCAAAGTTTTTAATCTCATCGATCATAAGTTTTAAGACCTCATCGTTCTCAAGTGCTTTCCGGTAAGGTCTGTCCATGCTTAACGCTGCATATACATCACACACTCTCAGGATTCTGGCACCTATGGGAATTTCTTCGCCGCTTTTGTTACTGGGGTAACCACTGCCATCAAAATTCTCATGGTGGTAGAGAATACTTTCCAGAACGTAATCTGAATATCCCTGATCTTTCAGGATCTCATAACCCAAAGTAGAATGCATACGGACATACTTCAGTTCTTCAATGACCATCGGATTCTGTTCCTGTCCGTTGATATATCCTTCCAGCTTCAGCTTGCCGATATCATGGAGCATTCCGGCAATGGCCAGCTGATAACATTCTTCCTTACCAAGGCCAAGCTCCTTTGCCACATCATAGGCAAGATTGCTGACAACAACTCCATGTTTCAGTTCTGCGGAAAGATCCATTTCCAGAATCCGGTCCTGCGTAGTCTCATTTATCTTCTGTACGCTTTTCAAGGATCTGTCTCTCCTTTCCGTCTACAGCCATTTTTCAATGCCTGTGCGTTTTCTCTCGATCATCTCATCAATACGTGCGATATAATTGGTAACATCCTTTACGTTCTCCACACGCTCGATCCGCTGTCCGTGATCAAACACCAGCTTGGAGGAACCACCAGCACCCAGTGCGATGATCGGCTGCTTTTCCTCCATAATCAGTATATTGTAAATCCCTGCTTTGTCAACCTCAGAATAACCTACATTCTCGAAATTTCCCTTCATATTCTTCTGTCTATACAGATAATAAGGGCCCATTCCCATCTCATAGGCAGTTTTCATGGTCAGGTTCATGATCTCCTGATTATTTTCAAAAGTCATCTCCTGGTATTGATCGCGGAAAATATTCAGTCTTGCCGCACGCTTCACAGCAAGAGAATGTACCGTCAGGCTGTCCGGCCCGAGAGCTTTTACCTCATCCAGTGTATGCTGCACTTTCGTGATATCCTCACCTGGAAGGCCCACGATCAGATCCATGTTAATGTTGTCAAACCCGGCTTCTCTTGCCAGATGAAATGCATTTTTTGTCTGCTCTACCGTGTGACGTCTGCCGATAATATCCAGGGTTTCCTGATTCATGGTCTGTGGATTTACGGAAATTCTGGTAACCGGAAATTCCCGGATCGCCTGAAGTTTTTCCAGAGTGATACTGTCCGGTCTTCCTGCCTCAACCGTAAATTCCTCCAGTTCCTCACAGGGGAAATATTCCGTGATCGCGCCAAGAAGCCGCCGAAGCTGATCCGGTTCCAGTGTGGTCGGTGTTCCGCCGCCAATATAAACCGTGTCCAGTTTCCGGTTCTTCATCATCTTGGAAACCGCCTGGATCTCTTTGATCAGTGCATCCAGATAGTCTTCTACGTATTTACGCCATCTCTCAAGTGGATAGGAACTGAACGAACAGTACAGACAGATACTTGGACAGAAAGGAATTCCCACATAAAGGCTGTAACCGTTCTCATAATCAATATTTTTCAGGATGTCCCTCTCACGGTTGGCAATGGTAACTGCAAGTGCTGTTTTCTCCGGGCTTACCAGATACTGTTCCCTCATATATCTGGCGATCTCTGTATTTTTCATTCCAGACTCCAGCATACCCATGGCCATTTTTACAGGACGGATACCTGTAAGATTACCCCAGGGAAGCGTCTTTCCTGTAGCACTGGAAAGCATCTGATACAGGGCATATTTGATGGCGTCCTTATTTTTTCTGCGGGTATCATGGGCGTCATCGCAAGAAATAAGGGCATCCGAAGCTTCTCCACTGGATTGCCCTTCTGTCACAGCCCCATGGGCTGTTTTTTTCTCTATTCCGTTATCGTAACTGATGGTATAACCTTCTTCATCACGGGAAACCCGGAAGCGGATATCATAATCCGCATCATCTTCCTCATAAAGAGAAGTGATCTCATTTCCGGGGTAAAACGCTTTGATCAGCTCATACACATCATGTTCAAAATCTCTGTTCTGAAACAAAATGCCAATCTTATACAAATGGATTATACCTCTTTTCGTAACCAATGGTTGTGGATGTGTCATGTCCCGGAAATACTTCTGTATCTTCCGGCAATGTATCCACAAGCTTGTGAAGGCTTCTTACGATCTCCGCGGAACTTCCGCCTGGAAAATCGGTCCTTCCAACAGAGCCACAGAACAATGTATCTCCGCTGAAAAGCACGCCTTCGTCTTTAATATAGTAGCAACAGCTTCCCTTGGTATGTCCCGGTGTATGGAACATCTGGATGGAAAATCCGGCTGCTTCAAAAATCTGACCGTCATCCAGAAGAACATCCGGCTTAATGGAACAGGATCTTCCATAAACAGCAGTCATATTTACTGTGGGCTCAGCCAGCATCGCTTCTTCCTGTCTGCAGGCATAAACCGGGATCTGATATTTTTCCTTCGCTTCCTTCACAGCCATGATGTGGTCAAAATGGCCATGGGTCAGAAGGATTCCCACCGGTTTTCCCTGCATAAGAGCTACCTTCTGAAAAACCTTCTCCGCATAGTCTCCCGGATCTACGATCAGCAGCTCTCCGGTCTCCTTATTCTTCAGAAAATAACAGTTGGTAAACACCTGTCCCAGCACGCACTGCTGCATTTCAAGCTTACTCATAAAATTTCCTCCGTTTATCGGGTCAGCCCGTTGTTCTTTCTACATCAAGAACACTTTCAACCTGACGGATCTTCTCGATCAGGGAATTTAGTTCCTGTTTACTGCATACATTAAAGGACATGGAGATCGTCGCACGTTCCTGCTTGTTGGTACGGCTGTTGATGGAACGAAGATCGATCTTCCGCTCTGTAAAGATCTTGGAAATATCTACCAGAAGTCCGGTACGGTTGTTTGCGTAAACCTGGATCTCTGCCTCATATTTCTCAGAATCAGCCTTATCCGGCATCTGCCACTCTGCCTCAATGAGACGTTTCCTGTCGATCTCCGGCATATTGAGGACATTCACACAGTCCGTACGGTGAATGGTGATTCCTCTTCCTCTTGTGACAAATCCCACGATCTCATCTCCAGGGATTGGACTGCAGCATTTGGAAAAGCGGACTGCCACATCGTGGATACCTTTTACCACAATGCCACTCTTGCTCTTGGCAATGTGCAATTTCTCCTGTGACTCGGAAGCAGCTTCCAGAACCTGCTCATCTGTAAGATTTTTCTTGTGCTCCCGCTCATAGGCTTCTACCAGTTTATTGAACACCTGACCTTCCTTCAGGCCGCCATGTCCGATGGCTGCCAGCACGGAATCCCAGTCACGGAAACCGTATTTATGCATTACGGATTCCATATACTGCGGCTTAGTGTACAGGCCTGGTTTAAATCCTTTGGTCTTGGCATACTGGTTCAGCATGTCCTTACCTTTCAGGATGTTATCTTCTTTCAGTTCTTTCTTAAACCACTGGTTGATCTTGTTCTTGGCCTGTGTGCTCTTTACGATCTTCAGCCAGTCACGGCTTGGGCCTTGAGAATTCTGGGATGTGATGATCTCAATACGGTCGCCGTTTTTGATCTTGTACTCAATAGGAACCAGTTTACCATTGACTCTGGCGCCTACCATCTTATTTCCTACTGCACTGTGCACGCTGTATGCAAAATCGATTGGTGTGGAACCATTGGGGAGAGTTTTGACATCACCCTGGGGAGTGAAACAGTAAACACTGTCTGCAAAAAGATCCAGGTCGTTTTTCAGAAGGCTCATGAACTCCCGGTTATCGGACATGTCTCGCTGCCACTCCAGGATCTGGCGCAGCCAGTTCAGCTTCTCCTCCTCGCTCTTGCCAGGTTTCTTGCCATCGGAAGTTTCCTTATATTTCCAGTGGGCTGCAATACCATATTCTGCGGTTTTATGCATTTCGAATGTACGGATCTGGATCTCGAAAGGCTGTCCGTTGGGGCCAATCAGTGTTGTATGCAGAGACTGATACATGTTGGCTTTCGGCATTGCGATATAATCTTTAAAT
This sequence comes from Blautia sp. MCC269, assembly GCF_018785655.1. Classification (NCBI taxonomy): domain Bacteria; kingdom Bacillati; phylum Bacillota; class Clostridia; order Lachnospirales; family Lachnospiraceae; genus Blautia; species Blautia sp. MCC269. The sequence goes on from NZ_WQQE01000021.1 coordinate 72,958, forward strand.
CTGCCCGGGATCGGCTTGTACATCTCATGGATAACACCAAGTGCTGCATAACAGTCTTTTACGGTGTCCACAATGATACGCACGGCAAACAGATCATAGATCTGGTCAATGGTCTTGTCCTGGTTGACCATTTTCTTATAAATACTGAAGAAATGTTTCACACGGCCATCCACCTGCGCCTTGATGTTGGCATCTTCCATGTGCTGCTTTACCTGCTTCACAATAGAATTGACAAACGCTTCACGGGCACTTTTACGAAGGGCTACTTTTTCTACAAGGTCATAATAAACATCTGGTTTCAGATATTTAAGTGAAAGATCATCCAGCTCTACCTTGATCTTGGAAATACCAAGACGCATGGCAATGGGAGCATAAATATCCATGGTCTCTCTTGCCTTCTCCTGCTGTTTCTCCGGTCTCATATACTGCAAGGTACGCATATTATGAAGACGGTCTGCAAGTTTGATCAGAATAACGCGGATATCTTTGGCCATTGCAAGGAACATCTTCCTTAAGTTCTCAGCCTGGACCTCTACCTTATCCTTGGAATAGGACAGCTGTCCCAGCTTGGTAACACCATCTACCAGAAGTGCTACCTCAGAACCGAATTCCTTTTCCACTTCTTCATAAGTCATCCAGGTATCTTCTACTGCATCATGAAGAAGACCTGCCACAATGGTCTCCTTATCCAGCTCAAGATCCGCAAGGATGATCGCTACACAGAGAGGATGAATGATATAGGGCTCACCGGATTTACGTTTCTGATCCTTGTGTGCCTCACTAGCCACTTTATAGGCCTTTTCGATCATGGAGATATCTGTAGACGGATGATATTTCTTCACGCTTTTTATCAGCTCCTGATAAAGAACCTCAGGGCTTGTAAAATCATGCATGGATTTTACCGCCGCATCTGCCTTCCGGACAGATTCCATTTTTTCTTTTTCTTCTTCCTTCTGTATTTCAATGTTCTGTTTTTCCGTATTTTTTGTCTCTGCCATTAAATCCCACCTGCCTGTGCACAATTTCATACTGCCGTATGACTACAACAGTTCACATCCCCTTCCACCGACAAAAATTACTTTCCGTCGTAACAGATCACAGATGCTACATCATAGCCTTTCAGACGCTCACGTCCTTTCAGGCCTGCAAGCTCCATGAGGAAAACAACTTTCACAACGATGCCGCCAAGCTCTTCCACAAGCTTAATAGCTGCTTCCACGCTTCCGCCTGTAGCGATCAGGTCATCTACGATTACAACCTTCTGTCCTGGCTTGATAGAATCCTTATGCATCTCGATCGTTGCACTTCCATATTCCAGATCGTAAGTTCTAGAAATGGTCTCACATGGGAGCTTTCCTGCTTTACGTACCAGAACGAATGGTTTATGGAGATTGTATGCGATCGGCATACCAAAGATAAATCCTCTGGATTCAAGGCCTGTGATCACATCGAAATCCACACCTTTCAGACAGTCCTGCATGGAATCGATCGCAAGCTGTAATCCATCCGCATCCTGGATGACACTGGTGACGTCACGGAAAATAATCCCTGGCTCTGGAAAGTCCGGGATACTTCTTACATATTCTTCTATTTTTTTCATAATAACCTCCAATGGTTTAATTTGTCAATCAGATGATAGATAGTATAGCACTTTTTCTGTAGGGAATCAATGTGCAACCCGACAGAACTCGCAGAATTCCGACAGGCTTTGGATTGCATATTGCCCAGTGTACAGCCGAATCTCCTTTTATTCCGTAAGATAATTTCGGATCGCAATCTGCAAAGTCTCTCTTCCCTGGTATCTGTTGATCTCCGGATAATAGGTTACCGCAATAGAGCTGCTGTTTTTTACCTGATTTACAAATTCATCTGCTTCTCCAAAATAGACCGCTTCCATCACACAGCCGGTGCTGTCTGAGAGCTGAAGTTTGGCCACATTCCTATTTTTACCAAGAACACGGCTGCTTAAAACACGAAGTCCTTTCTGAGCAAAAATCGGCTTGGTATTTCCTTTTCCAAAAGGTTCCAGCAGGGATATCTCTTCCACAAGTTCCTTATTAATATAGGAAACCGGCATCGGCACATCAATAATGATCTTTGGCATCAGATCTTTTTCTGTCAGTGTACAGTTTTCGTTTAACCGTCTGCGGAATTCTTCCACATTTTCTTCTTTGATAGATAATCCTGCAGCCATGGGATGACCGCCATACTGTTCCATCAGATCCCCACATTTTACCAGTTCTTCAAACATGGAGTAGCTTTCTATGGAACGGCCACTGCCCTTTACCATTGTTTCCCCTTTTGTCAGAACAAAGACCGGTTTATTGTACTTTTCCCGGATACGTCCTGCGATAATTCCGGCAAGGCTTTCGTGACAGTCCGGTAAATAGATCACAAGAACACGGTCCTGTCCGATTTCTGTCTCTTCCACAATACGGATCGCTTCTTCTTTTCCTTCTTCGGTAAGAGCTTTTCTGCTCTGATTCAACGCGGTCAGATCACCGGCAAGTTTTGCCGCTTCCTCTTCCGTCTCCGCACAGAGAAGTTTCAAAGAGCGTGCAGCGGTATCCAGTCTTCCGCTGGCATTGATACATGGCCCCAGCACAAATCCCACATGATAAGCAGTGATCGGCCCATCTTCCAGACCGTTGGCACGGATCAGTTCACTGAGACCTTTGTTGGAAGTGTGAGAAAGTCTTCTCAGCCCTTCTTTTACGAGGATACGGTTTTCCCCCTGAAGATCCATGACATCTCCTACTGTGGCAATGGCCCCCAGTTCCAGAAAGTCCTCCAGCTCTTTTGAGGGAATACCGCAGGCTTCATAGAGAGCTGTTACAAGCTTCAGGGCAACCACTGCCCCGCAGAGTCTTTTTTCCGGATAATTACAGTCCGGCTGTTTGGGATTTACAATGGCATCGGCTGGCGGAAGGATCAGCTCTCTGCCGGCTTCTGTTTCTTTATAGGGAATCTCATGATGATCGGTTATGATCACTGTTATTCCTTTTTCCTTTGCCATCGCAATCTCATTGTACGCCGCAATTCCGTTATCACAGGTAACAATTACGTCAATCCCATCGTTCACTGCTCTTTCGATCAGGTGCTCGTGGATCCCATATCCGTCAGCCACCCTGTCCGGAATATATGTATCTGCCAGTGCACCTACTCGCTTCAGTCCTTTAATGAGGATGAACGTGGACACTACACCATCAATATCATAATCTCCGATAATACGGATACGCTTTTTTTCTTTTATTTTATTTCGCAGGATTTCCACTGCTTTATCCACATCTTTCATTAAATGTGGGGAAGCCAGTTCTTCTACGGTTCCGTAAAGGTATCTGCGGATCTCCTCTCTGTCCTGTACATCCCGGTTCCGGATCAGTCTGGCGATTACCGGATCAATTCCAAACTCTTTCCCAATTGCCGTAAAATCCGCCCGTTTTGCGGCAACAACCCATCGTTCCATGTTGTTTCCTCCTCGATGCTTTGTCGCTTTCTTCCTTCAAAGCGACACAATAATAATATTGTAACCCATAATCCCGTCTGGCTGCAAGTTTTTTGTGACGCACAAGAAAACACCGCATAAAAAAAAACGTTCCGCCGGGAAATTATCTTTCCCGATACGGAACGTTTCTGTTATTTGGCAGTTTTACTCGGATTTCTCCTCGTCGCTCTGCTGTTTTGCTGCTTCCTGCGCCGCAAGACGCTCAGCAACTCTTTTACGGTTTTTCTTCTTTGGCTGCTGCGGGGCTGCCGGCTGTCCGGATGGCTGTTTTGCCTTTTTCTCAGAGGAAGTCTGAACGGACGCTGCTGCAGCTGCCGGTGCGGCAGTACGGTTCTTTCTGAAAGTCTTCATGGTGTACCACAGAGCACCTGTGATGCATACAGAAGAATATGCTCCGCCAATGATACCTACCATCAGAGGTGCTGCAAATTCTTTAATAGAAGAAACACCCATCACATAAAGAATTGCGACCATTACAAATGTTGTCAGAGATGTGTAAATGCTTCGTGTCAGAGTTTCTGTAACACTGGTGTTTACGATCTCTTTCAACTTCTCATCTTCGACTTTCTTTCTGCCCTTCATATTCTCACGGATACGGTCGAAGATGACGATGGTGGCATTGATAGAGTAACCTACGATCGTCAGCATACACGCGATAAATGTATTTCCTACAGATGTTCTGGAAATAACATAAAATGCAAGTACAACCAGGACATCATGAAGAAGTGCAAGTACCGCACTGCTTGCAAAGCGGATATCCTTGAAACGGAACCAGATGTAAAGAAGCATGAAGATCGCAGCTACGATAACGGCTACGATAGCATCTCTTCTCATCTCATTGCTAACGGTAGCGGAAATATTCTCAGATGTGATCAGGCTTGTGTCTACATCAAAGTTTTCTTCCAGTGCCTTGTTCAGTGCTTCACGTTCCTTAAGGTCCAGAGAACGTGTTTTGATCACTACCTGATTGGTTCCCTGAACTTTGGTCGGCTGTACGTTCTTATCTCCTGTCACGGCCTCAACAACCGGTGTTACCTCAGAGTCGATCTCCTTGATATCCATCTCTTTGTTGAAGGTTACATTGGTAGAAGTACCGCCGGAGAACTCCAGACTGTAATTCATGGCTTTATCACCGATCACATTGCTGTGGATCAGCATTCCCACAGGTCCGCAGAGGATCAGGATAATGGAAATGGTAAAGAAGATCTTTCTCTTTCCAACAAAATCCACAACCTTACGCTCTTTGGCAACGCCGTAGAATTTCGGATCACGGACACCAACTGCGTATACTGCATTGATCACAAATCTGGACACAACCAGTGCTGTAAACATGGAGATCACGATACCCATTGCCAGTGTATAAGCAAATCCCTTAACGGAACCGGAGCCCAGCCACATCAGCACGCAGGCTGCGATCAATGTTGTAATGTTTCCATCAAAAATAGCGGAAAACGCTTTGCTAAATCCACTCTTGATCGCTGCATGGACCGAAAGACCTGCCGCGATCTCCTCACGGATTCTGGCGTAGATGATAACGTTGGCATCCACCGCCATACCAATGCCCAGAATGATACCTGCAATACCCGGAAGCGTAAGGGTGATATCAAAGGCATTCAGTGTAATCAGCATTAAGGTTGTATAAAGAACCAGTGCAACAGATGCAACCAGTCCAGGAATACGGTATGCAATGATCATGATCAGCATAACGATTACAAGACCGATTGCTCCGGCTTTTACACTTGTAGCAATAGCTTCCTCACCAAGCTGTGCAGCTACTACGCTGGAACGAAGCTCAGTAAGCTCAAGGCTTAAGGAACCGATTCTTATGTAAGAAGCAAGGTTCTGTGCCTCTTCGGTACTTGCCATTCCGGTGATCTGTGCTTTTCCACCGGAGATCTCCTCATTTACATTCGGAGCACTTAAAACCTGATTGTCATATACGATTGCGATCTGCTTGCCAACATTTGCTTTGGTAGCTTCCGCAAATTTCTTTTTTCCATCTTTTGTAAGAGTCAGGCTGACTGCGTATTTCTGGGAGCTTGTGGATGAATCCTGATAAGCACCTCCCTCAGCATCTGCAACGTCTGTACCTTCCAGTACAACAGAGCCGGCCTTCTGGATATCCTCAATGCTTCTTGCAAGGACATATCCGCTCTCGCTGTTTCCTGTTGTAAAGTTCTGGTTTCCGTCTGCATCTGTCTGATCAATGAAATACAGGGAACCTGGTTTTCCAAGTTCCTCCAGGATCGCATTTGCATCTGATACTCCCGGAATCTCAATGGTAATACGGTTGGAACCTTCCTGATACGCCTGTGCCTCAGTACTGTACTGAGAAACACGCTGCTGCATCTTGTAAACAGTATCGGACATGTCTTCCTTGCTCGGATTGCTGTCCTTAGCCTGGTATGTGATGCTGACACCGCCGGCAAGATCAAGTCCGGTGTTGATGTTCTTAGCCGAACCTGTACCTGTAGGGCCAATGCCTACCGCAGCCACATAGCAGAAGAATACTGTGACAATTGCTGTCAGAAGCAGCACTGCAATTCCTCTACTTTTCTTCATTTTCTTTTTCCTCTCTTATTCCGCCAAAGCGGCTTTTATCATGATAGCGCACTCCACACGCTTCCTCTGGAGTTCGCATCCGATCTTATAATTTCCCCGGATATCTCCGCCGAAATGATAACCATTTGCCGCACAGCCGCCGCTGCAGTAGAATCTGGCAAAACAGTCTTTACAGTCCGGTTTTGTGTAGACGTTACATCTTCCGAAATCTTTTACGATTTCAGGTTTTGTGATTCCCTCGTCTACATTACCCATGAGGTACTGCTCCTCACCGACAAACTGGTGACATGGATAAAAATCTCCCCACGGTGTGACAGCCAGGTACTCGGTTCCTGAGCCACATCCGGAAAGACGTTTGTATACACACGGACCACCGGTAAGGTCGATCATAAAGTGGAAGAAGTTGAATCCTTTTCCCTCTTTTTCTCTTTTGATCATTTCTTTTGCAAGAATGTCATACTGTTCCAGGATCTGAGGAATATCCTCCTCACGGATGGCATACTCTTCTGTATCTGCTGCTACAACCGGCTCCACAGAGATCTGTTTGAAGCCAAGGTCAGCCAGATGAAGAACATCCTGGGAAAAATCAAGATTATGATGGGTAAAGGTTCCTCTTACATAATACTTGTCCTGATTTCTGGACTCCGCAAATTTCTCGAATTTCGGCATGATCAGATCATAACTTCCTGCACCTTTACGGAACGGGCGCATGTAATCATGGACTTCTTTTCTTCCGTCCACACTTAAAACTACATTTCCCATCTCTTTGTTACAGAATTCCATAACCTCATCATTTAAAAGAACGCCATTGGTTGTCAGTGTGAAACGGAATTTCTTATTATGAAGCTTCTCCTGCTCTCTTCCATATTTCACAAGATCCTTTACAACCTGCCAGTTCATAAGCGGCTCGCCACCAAAGAAATCCACTTCCAGATTCTTTCTGGAACCGGAATTGGCGATCAGGAAATCCAGTGCCTTCTTTCCAACTTCAAAGGACATCAGCGCACGTCTTCCATGATACTCTCCTTCTTCCGCAAAACAGTATCTGCATGCCAGATTACAGTCATGGGCAATATGAAGGCAGAGAGCCTTTACAACGGTCTGACGGTTCTTGGTAAATTCGTCAATGATATTCTCATAAATATCCTTTGTAAAAAGCATTCCCTGTTCCTTTAGCTTCTTACATTCAGTTACTGATGTTTCCACATCTTCTTTCTTAAAACGGTCGCCAAACTTATTGGCAATAGCATCCGCTTCCATGCCTTCTTCCAGATACGGCAGTACCTCGTAGGTTACTTCATCTACAAGGTGGATACAGCCGCTGTTGATGTCCAGCACGATATTATATCCATTACTCTGATAACGGTGAATCAGACTCATCTTCCCGCAATCCTTTCTAAAAATCTTTTATAACCCGACAAAACGCGCCCTCCGGCGCGTTTTGCTGGATACCTGTTACTTTCAGATAAAACAAGTGAAGCAGCGGGTCTCCCGCTGCTTTCCACTCATTCAACGGCTGCTTCTTATTTATGCTCGCAGCTCTGGTTTCCTACTGTACAGGAAGTCTTGCAAGCAGACTGACAGGATGTCTGACATTCGCCACATCCACCCTTCTTAACCGTGTTCTGAAGGTTCTTTGTATTTAATGTCTTGATATGTTCCATGATATATCCTCCTTTATGTATTCTATTCTCCGCCTAGTATAGCATAAAATTGTCGATTTTCAAAGCATTTTTTTGCAAGCTTTTACGACAGCATTCCCCCGATGGCCCCGCCGCCCAGGCACATAAAAAAAGTAGTCACTGCATGAGCAAAAGTCATATCCCATTTTCCCTGTGCCAGAAAAGATACTAAAAGCAGAAGAACATAATAAGAAAGCCCTGTAACGATTCCCCACAGGTAACGGTTCTTACGCATAATTTTACCGGCTGCCAAACCTCCGGCCAGGCAAGATGCCACATAAATAAAAACGGTTCCCGCAGCTGCCGCTCCCTCTCCCAGTTCAAACTGAAAAAGAAGAAAAGCCAGTAACAAAAGAAAAATTCCTGTCAGTCCGTAAGCCAGCAATAGTGACCATAACACTGTTTTTACACGCATAAAAAGCCCTCCCAGTCTCATTATACGGGAGGGCTTCTGCTCTTATTCTTGTTATTTATTTCTTTCTCTTTTTAAGAAATACCACCACGCCGGCTACAACTGCCGCTGCCACAAACAGGATCACAAACGGAAGAATCTGTGTCGTATCTCCGGTATTTACCTGTTTCTTGGATTTCGCCTGTGAAGACTGATCTTCGGACTCACTGCTCTCCGTATCGTTCTGTGAAGAAGAGTCTGTCAGCTCTGCAGTTCCGGAAGACAGATCTTGGGACGTATCCATTTCATCTGTACTTTCACTGCTGTCGCTGGAGGTATCCACAGAACTGCTTGCTCCTGTATCTGAGGATGAAGTATCCGCTGCCGGTGTCACTGTCACACTGCTGTCACTTCCAGCATCCGGTCCTACCAGAGATTTACTTCCTGCAATACCGAACGGGCTGAAGGAATGTGTACTAAATGTCATGGTATCTCCGTCAACACTTGGAATGATCGTTTCCATAGCGCCATTGTCAAGAAGGTGCTCAATAGAATATGTATAGCCTGCTTTTACCGGCACGGTTACGCTGATGTACTCACCATCCGGAATTTTATACTCTGTATTCTTCTGTGTATCCCAGAGCTCAAATTCATAGGATTTAAAAATAGCCGCATCTTCTTCGTTTGTGAACTGATAATCATCTCCGCCGGAAACACGGAACTGTACATACCATGGAAGATCTATACCGGATACTGTAATTCCATCACAGGTATGATTCTGCTGTGCAATCGCTTCCATCTCTGTCTCTGTAATGTCTGTAGCTGCATTCTGTGGACGTTTATCTTCCGGCTCATCTTTTCGGTCAAAGATATTATCTGTATTTTCATCCGGATTTTCCGTTATTTCCGGAATCTCTGTTATTTCAGAATTGTTCTCTTTTTTATTATTGTCAGTGTCCTCTGTATTATCGCCTGTATCACTGGCTGCCGGTGTCACAGTTGTCTCAGCAGTTTCTTCCTCTTTTTCTTCTGTGTTCTGGCTGTCATCTTTCTGAACCGGTGTTACCGTAATATCCGGAACTTCTGTTACCTCCGGATCTTCCTCATTCTTATCCTCCTCAGCCGGATCTTTCACATCTGTGGAAGAATCTGAATTTTTGTCTGTACTGCTGTCAGCGGAAGAACTGTCACTGGAAGAATCCTCCTGATCTGCATTCTCATCCTTACTGTCCTGCTGTGTCTCTTTGTCAGAAACATCTTTGCTGTCTTTATCACTGTTTTCTGTGTCATAAGATTCATCAGACTGAGAAGAATCTTTCTGTTCATCATTATCGGTATCTTCCGATGCGCTGTCCAGGCTGCTCACAACAACTGTCACATATCCGGTAAGAGTCCCGGACGCACTGTCCCACCCTGGAAGTCCGGAAAGATCTGCACCTGCGGAAGGTTTAAATACAACTTCACAGGACTGGACCCGTTTCTGTGGGACATAAGAACCATCAACCCAGGAAAGTGTTCCATATTCATTCGATGGAAGTGCGACATTCGCCAGAGCTGTAGGAGTGTCAATCGTAATATTATCCGGAATCATGGCTCCTGTCTCAATCCCGGAAGAACTGCCCGCATATGTCGGAAAAGCCTGTCCACCGATTAAAGTCATAGACAACGCCGCTGCCGCCAGTATTGAAAAGCTTCTGCCAAAAGTATTCTTTGTATTCTTTTTCATAATAATCTGCACCTCTATATTCAAAATCTTCATTTTATATCTGATTTTTTTCTGAAAATTCTTCTATATAAAATATCGAACGCATTTATCACGCGCCCGAATCAATATTTCTCCAAAAATTAATATCTTGTTAATCTTTCGTAACAGATATTTCGTTTTTTCGTCAAAAGCATTATAACACAATTCTTTTTTTTACGACACCCCCAAATTAATTTTTTTTAAGCATCAGTGAAAACTGTTTGATTATTCGTGTTATTTCCCCCATTACCTCATCAATTCCTTCATTTGTCTCACTCCATGTGCTTTTATCTATCGAATCCACACAACATGGAACTACAAAGAATTTTGTATCCGGATACAGCATTTTGTAATACATCAGCGCACGTCTTGCATGACAGGTTTTACAGCAGAGAATCGCCTTCTGAATATTCAGCTGTTCTCTGTCTGTTACCTGTCTGGAATAAATTGCATTTTCATACGTAAATGTAGCCTGATCTTCTTTCAGAATCATTTCTTCCGGTACTCCGTTTCTCATAAGAACATCCCTGAGAAATTCCCATTCCGTCCCGTATGTTCCTCCATAACATTCCTTTTTATCCAGCACCCCGGCAAATTTTCCCACAGTAATGCTGTATCTACCACTTGGCAAAATCTTCTGCGCCAGTCCTTTCCGGTACAGTTCGGCCGCTTTTTCTGCCATCTGCGGATATCCGTTTCCCGGAACAAAAATTATGTCCGCTTTTTCCGGCAGATCCTCCACAAATATAAAATCTTCGATCTGTTTCAGAAATTCCTCATACATTTTGTGCGTTTCCTTCCTTATTTGTGTATTTTTAACGGAATCCTAACGCCAAGCATTCATTCCGCTTTTTTCTCATACCATATCAGCTGTATCATAGCACTCTTTTTTATAATACGCACCAGCAGATTGTAAAACTCACATCTACGATCCTATTCCCGGCATTATTTTGTTACAATCACAGTACTATATCCACTGTCTCTGAGACGCTGTTCCATATTCACTGCATTTCCAAGCTGCATATATGCGCCTACCTGAACTTTATAGAGATCATTTTCTTTCAGAATAAAAGCCGGAAATCCCTGGTCCGTCAGCTGGTACAGCATCCGGTCCGCATTTTCACGATTACGAAAAGCGCCTGTCTGTACACGGTAATACAATGGTGCATCTACGGTTTCCTCATCCAGAGTCCCAAGAATTGCATCTGCAATACTTCTGGCGATTTCTTCGAATTTCTCATCAAAAAGCTGATTGTCTTTTTCTGAATTGATAAATCCGGTTTCTATCAGAAGTGCCGGCATTTTTGTTCTGCGAAGTACAACAAGTCCAGGACGTTCTTTTACTCCCAGTTCCTGAAATCCCAGTTCACCAAGAGCGCCTTCGATGTTCTGCGCCATCTGATACTTGATTCCTTTTTTATCATATACCAGAACCTCCACACCATTGTATTGCTCAGATTCCGGACTGCTGTTTCTGTGAAAAGAAATAAAATAATCCGCACCAGATTCATTTGCCAGCCTTGCTTTTTCAAAAGGAGTCTGATAAATATCAGTAGTTCTTGTATAAACTACATCCACTCCCTTATCCTCCAGGATTTTTCCCACAGCAAGCGTGAGTTTCAGATTATCGTCTTTTTCTTTACGCTCTTTATAAACAGCTCCCGGATCTTCCCCGCCATGACCGGCATCCAGAATAATCTTATACGCCATATTTTTCTCCTCGCAATACCTTCCGTCATAATAGGATATGAAAATATTTTTTCTCTGTGCACAATTTTTCTTATCAACGTATTTTCACGTTAATTCTTCTTGACTTTTAAGCGTTAAAGCGTTATACTAACACAATCAGTGTTGCATTTATAAAATTAAAAAATGCAAAAATGCAATTATATCGTGAGGAGGAAATGAATATGAAAAAGCGTGTTTTAACAGCTGTACTTACCGCAGCTCTCGTAACCGGAACCTGTGTTGCTACTGTAAGTGCAAAAGAAGAAAAGACTTATACCATCGGTATCTGCCAGCTGGTTCAGCATGACGCTCTGGATGCGGCAACCAAAGGTTTTGAGGATGCCATCACAGAAAAGATGGGGGATTCTGTAAAATTCGACGAGCAGAACGCACAGGGTGATTCCAATACCTGTTCTACTATTATCAACAGTTTTGTTTCTGAGGGAACCGATCTGATCCTTGCAAATGCAACTGCATCTCTTCAGGCTGCTGCTGCTGGAACTTCCGATATTCCGATCCTTGGAACAGCCGTTACTGAATATGGTGTAGCTCTCGGAATCGATGATTTTGACGGAACTGTAGGTGGAAATATTTCCGGTACTTCTGACCTCGCTCCACTTGATGAGCAGGCGGATATGCTTCATGAGCTTTTCCCGGATGCAAAAAATGTCGGTCTTCTCTACTGCTCCGCAGAGCCGAATTCCCAGTATCAGGTAGATACTGTTAAGGATGCTCTCGAAAAACTTGGATATACCTGTGAATATTATGCATTCTCTGATTCCAACGACCTTTCTTCTGTTGTTACTACTGCTGCCAATGACAGTGATGTAATCTATGTACCGACAGATAATACCGTTGCTTCCAACACAGAGATCATCAACAACATCTGCCTTCCGGCAAAAGTTCCGGTAATCGCAGGTGAGGAAGGTATCTGCCAGGGATGTGGTGTTGCAACCCTTTCCATTAGCTACTATGATCTTGGATACAAAACCGGTGAGATGGCAGTCAGCATCCTTCAGGATGGCGAGGATATCTCCAAGATGGCTATTGAGTATGCACCTAAATTCACAAAAGAATACAACAAAGATATCTGCGACGAGCTTGGCATTGAAGTTCCGGATGGATATGAAGCAATTGAGACAGAAGAAACAGCTGAATAATCGGTAAAAAACCTATTATACACTGATGCAGCGAGAAGGGTTCTCCCCTTCTCGCTGTTCGTGCATAAAAAAGAGGAGGATATTTAACATGCAGATTATGAGTTTATTCACTGCACTTCCCGGAGCAGCCGCACAGGGACTTATCTGGGGAATCATGGCAATCGGCGTATATATTACGTTCCGTATTCTTGATATTGCGGATCTTACCGTAGATGGAACTTTATGTACCGGCGGTGCTGTATGCATTATGATGATGCTTAGCGGACACAACGTATGGATATCCATGCTGGCTGCAACAGGTGCCGGACTTCTGGCAGGACTTGCCACCGGTATTTTTCACACTTTTATGGGGATCCCGGCCATCCTTGCCGGAATCCTGACACAGCTTTCCCTTTATTCCGTAAACTTAAAAATCATGGGAAAAGCAAACCAGGCGATCAATGTTGATAAATTTAATCTTCTGGTATCTCTTCGACGTGTTAAAGGTGTTTCCTTGACACAGAACACTCTTTTTATTGTAGCCATTATGATCGTTATTCTGATTGCGATTCTTTACTGGTTCTTTGGAACAGAGCTTGGCTGTTCCTTACGTGCTACCGGATGTAATCCAAGCATGTCCCGTGCACAGGGTATCAACACCGACCGTAACAAAGTCCTTGCTCTGATGCTTTCCAACGGACTGGTTGCTCTTTCCGGAGCTCTTCTTACACAGTACCAGGGATTTGCGGATATTAATATGGGACGTGGTTCCATCGTTATCGGTCTTGCTGCCGTTATCATCGGTGAAGCAATCTTCAGCCGTATTTTCCGCAACTTTGCACTGAAGCTCTTAAGTGTTGTATTTGGTTCCATTCTTTATTATCTGGTACTCCAGGTTGTTATCTGGATGGGAATTGATACGGACCTTCTGAAAATGCTTTCTGCCCTTGTTGTTGCACTGTTTCTTGCATTTCCATACTGGAAGGGCAAATATTTTACAAAAGCCAAACAGGGAGGTAAATAATCATGCTGAAATTGATTGATATACATAAAACATTTAATCCGGGTACTATCAATGAAAAAGTTGCCTTAAATGGCGTGGATCTCCATCTGAACGAGGGCGATTTTGTTACTGTTATCGGTGGAAACGGTGCCGGTAAATCCACTATGCTGAATGCAGTTGCAGGTGCCTGGCCTGTAGATTCCGGAAAGATCATCATCGGTGGAACTGATGTCACAAAACTTTCCGAATATAAAAGAGCTGCTTACCTTGGCCGTGTATTCCAGGATCCTATGACCGGAACCGCAGCTACTATGGGTATCGAAGAAAACCTTGCCCTTGCAAAACGCCGTGGAAAATCCCGTCTTCTCCGTCCAGGTATTACCCGTCAGGAACGGGAAGAGTATCACGAGCTTCTGAAGATTCTCGGTCTGGGCCTCGAAGACCGTCTTACTTCCAAAGTCGGCCTTCTCTCCGGCGGTCAGCGCCAGGCTCTGACTCTTCTGATGGCAACCTTAAAAAAGCCTCAGCTTCTTCTTCTGGATGAACATACCGCAGCTCTCGACCCAAAAACTGCTGCCAAAGTCCTTGAGATCACTGATATGATTGTAAACCGCGATCACCTGACAACCATGATGATTACTCATAACATGCGTGACGCTATCACTCATGGCAACCGCCTGATCATGATGTGGGAGGGAAAAATCATTCTGGATATCCAGGGTGAAGAAAAGAAAAAACTTACCGTTAAAGATCTTCTTGATAAATTCGAAGAAGCCAGCGGCGAAGAATTTTCCAATGATTCCGCTCTTCTCAGCTAACATTATATATTAAGAAAACCAGGTTGGAATTTTATTTCTGCAGTAAATTCCAGCCTGGCTTTTTTTATTCCAGTTCTACCGAAAACTCACCGGTTCTTCGGCTGTACCGATAAATAGAAGATGTCAGATAATCTTCCGGAGGCGTTGCTTTTTTGATTGTATCCATAAGAACATCCTTCAGGTCTTCCGGATAAACCATATCCGCACTATGTACCATCACTTCATGAACACTGGTAAATACAAGATACAGATCCGCTTCCATCAGCTCCGCAAGACGTCTCGCCACTCCCGGAAGAAAAATTGCAGCTGCACCATTGGTGCGTTTTTCCGTGCTGAGACAGTTTCCTGCAATTCCTTTATTTGGCTGATAAGTTTCCAGAAGGTCCATAAAATTATCTCCTGTATAGGTTTTATCAAACAGCATTTTTTCCCAGTGGTAGATTCTGGGCGGACTGATAAAATAGGTGTTTACAAGAGCCGCCTCAAAAACGGCATCCGGATCTTTTCCCCACTGTTCTGGAAAATGTTTCTTAATTTTCGTGCTCAGGATATAGCCGTCTTTTTCACCTGCCAGATAATACAGAACCAGTGCAATATCTCCGACCTGATGATAAATCGTGTCTTTTAATACTTCCCCGTTCCGCTCTGCGCTTAGAAGACGGATAAAAAGTTTTCCTTTGATTTTTTCATAGTCTTCCAGATCATTTATATCGCAGACCACACTGGTTTCATCTGCCTTTTTTATCTCACAGACACAGTCATGGACAATATTATTCAGGTTATGCTCCTGACAATATCGTTCATAAAGTTCTTCTGTATGCAGACCACATATCTTTTTTGCTTTCTCAATATGTCTGCATTCCACAAAAAGCCTGTCCCCTGTACATCCATATTTTTCCCCTTTTTTCGCAAAGTAAATCTCATCTTCTTCCAAATCCATAGCAGCAAGAAGAAGCTTTCTCAGTTCTGTGACAAAAGTTTCATAGCCTTTTTCCATATTAAATTTTCCTTTCTGTGAGACAATGCGGACGAATGTCCTGATTAGAATGAGTATTTTACTTAAAATACTCCCTGTAGAAAACAGATTTCTCTGCCAGATTTGAGTTGTCTGCTGTATGAAACAGTATAAAAGATGTTTCTGTATTTGTAAAGAAGTTTTCATCGACAGAAAAAGCAGCTTCCGCTGCTTTGTACTGTCAGATTTTTGATATCCTTTTGGATTTTATGTCTTTATTTCCGTATTCAGCGATAAATTTCTCCCTGTTCTGTCAGATATTTCAGAAATCCATCACAACCTTCCATTACATCCTCATAAGTCTCATCAAAATTTCCTGTATACCACGGATCTGCGATGTCTCTTCCAGTTCCCGCAAAAGTAAGAAATTTATAAATCTTTCCTTCCGGATCATTTCTCAGCATCCGGTTCAGATTCCTTATATTTGCAGTGTCCATACCAATAATATAGTCGAATTTATTATAATCCGCCCACGTGATCTGTTTCGCTCTGTGCGGAACCAGCGGGATTCCCACTTCACGAAGTTTCTTTACAGTTCCTCTGTGCGGCGGATTTCCAATCTCCTCGGTACTTGTCGCAAAACTATCAATTATAAACTGCTCTCCAAGACCAAGCTCCTTCACTTTGTAAGTAAAAACACTCTCGGCAAGAGTTGATCTGCATATGTTGCCGTGGCAGCAAAAGGCTACTTTTATCATAATTCCTATATTCCTCCATAAATTTCAAGTTTCAAAAAACTGATTAACATTTTTATAGCTGGTTATATTTACTAGATTTACCTTTTGCCTTATCTACAGGATATTTCTTTTCATTCTGTGTCATTTTCATATTAATGATCTCATCTGCGTCAAGTCCCAGTTTATCTAATAAATTCTGACTATAAACCATTACATCAGCAAGTTCTTCTTTCACATGTTGCAAATCATATTCTTCATCTGACCACTGAAAGCATTCCAGCAATTCTGCTGCCTCAATGACAATTGATTTTGCTAGATTTGCCGGTGAATGAAACTGATCCCAATCACGGTCTTCTGTAAATTTTCTTATTCTTTCTATTGTTTCCTGTTTCATAAATCCTCCACTTCTATGTACGGTCTTAAATATTCTCTTAAATTTTCATCGCATACATAAAGATATGTTCCTTTGATTCCACGGGTCATCAAAACATAATATATATTCGTTATGTATTCTAAAAGTTCTTCGTATCCAGCTGTTCTCTTTCCGTTTTGGTCAAAATAATACTCTGGCCGTACTATAATTTTTTCTGTTACTTTATCATAACCGATATCTTTACCAAGAATCACATATGCATAGTTCAAATCATATCCCTGAATCGAATGAATACACCCTACTTCGTTGATTGCCTCCTTCGTATGAACCCAGCCCTCCGTACAGTGATTCCATTTTTTCTTTATCCCCTGGATCTCTATATCTTTTAACTCATGTTTCTTCTTACTTATCCATGGCCATGCGTACCCGGCAAGCATTCGGGATAATCCAGTTTCTGCTTCTTTTTCATACATATCTTTTTCAAATTTGCTGAAATCGGAATATAGCTTAAAACTGTATTTGTCCGAAGTATACTTATGGGAACACTTTCCGGAAAGAATATCTTTGACAAAATCAATATAATCATTTCCACCTTTTACTCTCATCTGCGTCATCAGAGTAAAATAGACAATTGATCTTTCTTGAAATGATTCTCCCATTTTTTTATTGAATCTCTCAAAATTAATACCGGATGGTCCCACCACCTGCATACGGTCATAAAACAATACTGCACATTTCGATTGCTTCAAAACCCAGTCCAGTTCATCTGCATCTGTTGTAAAGCCAAGCCTTTCACAATTTTGTTTAAACGATCCCATATAAGAAATATTTCTGTACTGATGTAATCTGTGTGCTTCATCTACAAGTAAAATATCATATTTGTTTTTCGCAACATCTGATGGAGAAAGGATTTGTGACGGCGAGAGTCCGTAAACACTCTTAAATATCTGTTTCATTGTTTTTCTTAATGATGTCTGCGGAACAACAAATCCTATTTTCTTTCCGGCATATGCTTCACTGTCTGCAAGATACTTCATAAGATATACTGCAACAATAGTTTTCCCACTTCCTGGCATTCCATTTACTACAACACGGTGAACCAAACCTTCTTTAATTTTTATAAGAATTTCTTCCACCGCTTTTCTCTGACTGTCGTTTAATTCTTTATAAGGTGAATATTTAAATAAATCCGAATTTTCAATTTCTTCAAGAGAATGCTTTACCAGTTTTTGTTTCTGTAATTTTCTCCAGAGAGCTTCAAACTTTTTATCATACTCTTTTTTCTGATAATATTGTTTATCCGCTATTCCAAAATTCTTATTTGTAACCTGAAACAGTTCATCTGCAACAATATACTGAATCAATTTTGACTCATAATCAAACGTTACCGACTGATTAAACAATCTTGAGTATATAAAATGAACTTTCTCAAAAATACGTTTTTCTTCAGCTATTGCATGTTGTATCATTCGAGTTTTTACATGGGTTGACTCCCCAATATATGCCTGTTTTCCATTTTCAAGAATATAAAGCATTGGCCAATTGTCCAGATATTCTTCATCACTGTATTGACCTTTCTTAAAATTACCTTCTATAATCTTAAACATATTTCAATCACATTCTTTTGTTTTTGTATATTTCTTTTATCATTCCACTTCAAATCCAAATTCCACCCATCCATTTCCCCATTCTCCATGAATCAGGTAGATCATGTCTTTCTGTACATCTTTTATCGTATAGTTTCCATCTTTTTCTTCTACTTCCGCTTCTGCTCCTGCGCCTGGATCGCTTTCTCCGGAAAGTTCTGCCGGAAATGCGGTTGCTGTTACTTTTTCCGGCTTTGTATCAAAGTACAGTTCCATATCTGTAGTTCCATCCACATTCATAGCCGGAAGCTCTGTCCACTGAGTAACTGCCACACTGTCTGCGGTTTCATTCTGTTCAACTCCATCTTTGTCCGCATAGCTCCAGCTGTATCCACCTTGCATGGCAGAAGCACTGACTTCACCGTAAGATGCCCGATAACCGACATTCAGATATGGCAGTTCCCCGGGATCTTTTTCCGGCCAAAATTCATCGAGAATGTCCTGATACTGGTCGGCATCGGATGCTTTTCCTTCTTTGACAACTTTGATCTTTGTCACGCCTGGATACTGGCCAGGATAGGATTCCAGCATGATCCCGTCGCCGTAGATTGCTACGATATCGCCTCGGTTCAGATCATCCTCGGAGATTTTTTTCCCGGTTTTATCCTGGATATTTTCAGGCATTGTCACAGTAAAAACATTTCCGGTTCCCTCTCCTACCATCAGGTGACCGTCTTCTCCCGCCGGGATATACATGGCCTCTATGGGTTTCGCTGATGAAAATCCCTGACATCCCACAAGCATACTCCCCGCCGCGATCACAATCGCTGTTAAAAAACATTTCCATTTTTTCATAATTACACACTCCTATTTGTAGCTGATCTCTATCGCTGTTACTTACCATCCTTTAAATACTGAAACCTGATATGCCCCAATGTTTTCCGGATCTTCCAGCGCCTTTTTTCTCCAGGAATTTGGAGAAAGCCCGGTGATCTTTTTGAAATTCCTCATAAAAGTGGACAAAACCGTGTATCCGACTTGCTCGGATACGCTCTCCACCGAACAGTTTCCTTTCATCAGAAGTTCACAGGCTTTATTGATCCGCACCAGATTCAGATATTCAAGGGGCGTTGCATTCATATATTCTAGAAAGATCCGCCTCATATGCGTTTCACTTAACTCACAGCTTTTAGCAAGATCCTTCGCCATGATATTTTCCATATAGTGCAGTTCCATATAGTTGATCAGTTTCCGGATATAATCCATTGTATCCGAAAGGGGTTTTTCTTCAGTTTCTTTCTGATCCAGCCGGTCAAAAAACAGCAGCAAATTCAGCCCGAAAGTCAATATTGCATACTTATAGTTTGACCTTTTGCACTGTTCTTCCTCTATAATCATCTGCATCAGTTCTACTGCTCTTTTATTACTTTTTTGATCCAGCACAAAAACTTTCTGTTCCAGATCCTTTTTTAATTTTGTGTACTTCTCCGGCACATCTGCAAAACATTTTTTCAAAATAGTATCGGAATCAACAAACAGATATTCCCACTTTTGCTTTTCATCTGCCTTTTCAGGATCCGGACATGTCCTGTGCGGAATGTTACGGGGAATAAATGTAATCGTCCCTGCATCATAAGTAAGCTCTCTCTCCGCAAGCTGCACCGTTCCTTTTCCATAATGGCAGTAACCAATCTCCAGATAGTTATGAAAATGCATATTGTCCATCCCGTAAACGGTTTCCCATTTTTCCCCGGTAAGCACCAGAACAGGCATATCCTGTGAGATTTCATAGTAACGATATTCTGCTTTCTGCATTTATTGTCTCCATATTCTGTAAAAATTTTCTTATGTTTTCTTTTATTTTATTAGAAACCCTGCAGAATAGCAATAATATTTTGAACAGATGATCCTCTGCTCTTGAATCCCGTATATTTTCATGCTAATATATCCAATTAGACGAAAAAACTATAGAAACACAAAAACTGGAGGAAGTATGAATCAAAAAAGTACATCTGCTCCCATAGCAGAAAACAAAATGGGCACCATGCCTGTAGGGAAACTTGTATTGAACATGTCTCTGCCAATGATGATTTCCATGCTGGTACAGGCATTGTACAACATTGTAGACAGCGTTTTCGTTGCCATGCTCTCCGAAAACGCTCTGACTGCGGTTTCCATGGCCTTTCCGCTGCAGACTCTTCTGATCGCGGTAGGTGCCGGCACCGGAGTTGGTATGAATGCACTACTTTCCAAATCTCTCGGCGAAAAAAATTTTGAAAAAGCCAACCGTACAGCAAGCAATGCGGCATTTTTATATGGATTAAGTTATCTGGTATTTCTGATTCTTGGATTTACCGTAGTCAAACCGTTCTACGCCAGCCAGGTACATAACGCAGATCCTGAAATCCTTAAATTTGGAGTCGAATATCTCAGCACAGTCATGATGTTCTCCTTTGGCCTGCTCGGACAGTTTTTCTTTGAGCGTCTGCTCACATCTACGGGAAAAACCATCTTCAGCATGACTTCCCAGCTGTGCGGTGCCATCACCAACATCATCCTGGATCCGATCCTGATCTTTGGTCTTCTTGGTGCTCCGAAAATGGGTGTTACCGGAGCTGCCGTGGCTACTGTGATCGGACAGTGTGTAGCCTGCATCGTTGCCGGAACCTGCAACCATAAATTTAATCATGAAGTACAGCTCAGCTTCAAAGGTTTCCGTCCTAATCTTAAGATCATTGGCAATATTTATGCAGTAGGCATTCCATCTATCATCATGCAGTCTATCAGTTCCATCATGACCTACTGTATGAATCTGATTCTGGTACAGTTCACAGTTACTGCAACTGCAGTATTTGGCGTTTATTTCAAATTACAGAGCTTTTTCTTCATGCCTGTGTTTGGACTTAACAATGGTATTACACCGATCATCGCCTACAATTACGGGGCACGCCACAGAAAGCGTATGCTTAAAACTGTCAAAGTCAGTATGTTTATCGCATTCTGTTTTACATTTATTGGTTTCCTTGCCTTTGAATTTATTCCGAAAACATTGCTTGGACTGTTCAGTGCTTCCAGCGATATGCTCGCCATCGGTATCCCTGCCCTTCGGATCATCGGCATCCACTATCTGATCGCGTGGTTCTGTATCATTGCAGGAACTGTATTCCAGGCCCTTGGAAAAGCTATCTTCAGTATGATCGTATCCATCATGCGTCAGTTGTTCGTTCTGATACCGGCAGCCTATATTTTATCTTCGATTGGCGGACTTCATGCAGTATGGTGGGCCTTTCCCATTGCAGAAATTATTTCACTGATCGTATCTGTGGCCTTCCTGCTCGTTATAAACAAAACCATTATCCAGAAAATTCCGGAAGAGTAATCCAAAATTTTCTCAAATCTTCAAAAAATGCTCAGACCGTCGTGATCTGAGCATTTTTTATTTTCTTTTATGACAGTCTGTCAAGCAGTTCATAAACTCTTTCTTTGGTAATTTCTGCTACTTTTATCAATGTTTCTTCTGCTGATGGGTTTTCTGCGGAATTTATAATGTTCTCCTTGCCTGTAATCCAGTCCAGTTCTTCCTGTGTCAATGTATCCATATCTTCAGAAGAGAGTGCTTCCTGTAAATATGACCAAATCTCGTTCAGACAATTATCCCAAATTTCATACTGTTCACTTCCCGTTAACGCAGAAGATGCTTTCTGTTCCGCTGTTTTTACACTTTCTTCTGCCTGCTGTCTGTATGAGGAAGTCTCTGGCTGCGTTGTTTCAGCAACAGTCTGAGAGCCAATTTCGCTCAATGACACATAAGGTATATTCATATGTGAATATTTTCCCCTGATATTCTGTCCCTCTTCCTCAGAAATTGGTATGGAATAATCAGTACAATCTTCTGTTGTTGTATAAAACCATGGATTTTCCGGATGATCAAAACCATCTAGAAAAACATTTTCTTTTATCTGTAACTGTCCGGAAACAAAATCATAATATTTAAAGCTGGAACTCATTGCTCCTCCTGAAGCTTCATTTGCAATGGTATGATCCTCACATAAATAATATCTGTCACGTTCTCCACTGGAAATGACAAGCGACCTCTGTCCATTAACCATTGTATACAAATCAAAGAACATGGATGTATCTGCATCCGCATTAACAGATCCTATCATCAATTCCTCAATACCGTCACCATCAATATCCATAGTACAATATCCCAGGTCACTGCTGCTCATTTCATATCCGGCCAGATAACACAGATTTCTGTCACTGTAATCCGACATTGACCAGTTTGCATTTACTCCATTATAATACTGCCGGATTATTTCATCGTATTCCGGATAGCTGGTAATCGGACTGTCCTGTGAAGGATCGCTGTTTTCCGATGATCCTGGTGATAATACTTCCTGCAGAAATTCCAGAACCTGCTGTTTATCCATATGGGGAATCTCATCCTCTGCTTCTCTTTTTGTTTCTGCCACAGCCTCTGTCTCTATACAGCTGTTTTTCAAATTTTCCGTTTCATCACCATATTCCTGCATAGTCAGCTGGCGCTGACTGCCATCTGTATAAGCAGTATATGTGACCGTATCCTCCAATTGGCTGCCCTGCATTTCATACAGTATGGCAGCATTGTTCCAGTCCGCGTCATACAGACTCTCCCGGAGATGACAGTCTTCTTCTCCTTCTGTATTTCCTTCATAAATTACAAGTCCTGTCTTACCAGTTTGCGGATCTGTATATCTGCCAACTTCACTTCCCCAGCCATTAAACACACAGCTCACTTCTCCGTTGGAAATATCAAGAATTCCCGCAATATTATTTGCAGCCGCAGCTGGTCCCGTTACCCACACTTCTACACGGTTATCTCCGTCAAAATCCGCAACTTTAACTTTTTCCGCAAATATATCAGAGAAACTGATATCTCCGAAGATTCCGTCTCTGCCATCAAGATAATCACTTAATTCATGGCTTTCCACATACTGGCAGTACAGTTCCATATCATTTTCAAAATATGGATCTATATCTGCATTATAAATTTCATTTACCTCAGCTGCATAAACATTACTGCCCGGAAACACCGCAACACCTGCACCCAAAAAAGTTACCAGAACTGCCAACTCTAATCTTTTCTTTTTCATAGTATTTACCCCTTCTTCTGTTTTTTATTTCACATTCCTCTTCCTCTGCTTAATACTCTACGCATTTGAAACGGGAATGCTTATTTGTCTTCAAAATCAATCAGCTCTCTTATATCCGTTACTTCCAGAGCCTCTGCAATTTTGGAAAGATGCTCAAAATTAATAACTGTACGGGTGCCCCGCACAATGTCACTGATTGTAGATTCCCGGATCCCGGACATTTCCGCCAGTTTTTTCTGGCTGAGTTTTCTGCTTTCCAGCGCTTCTTTCACTTTTAGTTTTACGACAAATTTTTTTTCCATAATTAGTTCATCTCCTGCTGAAGTAATACCGTCATATATGCAAGATTCCAGATATTTGAATCCTTACCTACTGCATTTGGATTATCACCGATTGCAGATGCAAAATTCATAATCTGATTTGTCAGATTCTTTTTGCATTTATCCCATACAGTAATTGGATTTACTCCATTTTTCCATTCATATTTACCTGTCTGTTCATTCAGTATAACCAAAGACCGGAAAGCTGCAACTGTCGGATAAATCAGTCCATCCGGAATTTTGTAATAAATCTCATGAAGGCCAAACTTCGAACTGCCAATTACCTTTCCGTCTTTATATCCGGAATATTTTTTACGTCCGTATCTTCCACCGGTTTCATTAAATGCAGTCGCAAATTCCATCTCAATAGCATCATATAAATCAAAAATATCCGGCATAATATTTACATACCTGCGGTAAGATTCCGGATCTTCCAGATAAAGTTCCAGCATTTTGGCCTTGGAAGAATACGCCCTGATCGGATGTGTCATTGAATTAAACTTATCAATATTAAACATGTTGATAATTGAAACAATCTCACGTGCATCAATCATTTTCAGTCTTTTATTATTTTCTTCATCAAAAGCCTGCTGATTCTGTTTGAACGCAATCCGGCTGAAAAATGGCATTCCCTCAAGCCCCTCTTTAATCGGATCAAATTTCTGCTGAAGCTCGGCCATGGATTTTTCATCTACCTGAACCGATGTATTACGTGCCTCTGCCAGCTTTTCAATAATATCTTCCACACCTGTCATCACTTCAAACTGAACATACTGGTCAAGATCGGCATCTCGATGTTCACATACAATTTTGTAAGTATGTCCACCATCAATATTACCATGAAGCATACTGTCTGCAAAGTCAATTTTTACTTCTTTTGTCTGATTATTGTATGTACAGCTCTTTGCGGAAAGGACAATTCCCCGATTTTTCAGATGGAAATAGCCATCGTTACTTTCCAGGGATTCCTGAATTGCCTGTGCGACCCCGGATGTAAGTCTCTGGTCACGGGGATTGGTCGCCATTGGAATCCCACCCGGCACATCACAGATCTTTACATAAAACACATTTTTTTTCGCCAGACTATTAAATGGGTCATCCAGTTTACGAAATGAATTTTCTTTTACGTACATGGTTTTTGTCACAGACATTATGGTTCCTCCTTATAAAATACCGTTATTTACGTATATCGCTTTTTCAGAATATCGCAATATCGTTATTTTGTCAATATCATTTTTTGCATTTGAAACAAAAAATCTGCACCCTTCCATCTTACGATGAAAAAATACAGATTTTATGCTTTGGAATGTATTCAAACAGCTTCCCGGATCCAGTCAGCTGTTTTATTTATGTTGCATCATAGCATATTCAATAAGTCATACACTCTTTCTCTTGTAATTTCCGCTGCTTTTTTTAATGCCTCTTCTCCCGACTGCATTTTTATGGTATTTATAATATTCTCCTTATTCTGAATCTAGTCCATTTCCTCCTGTATCAGAGTTTCCATTTCTTCAGAAGAAAGAGCTTCCTGGAGATAGCCCCATACATCATTTAAACACCTGTCCCAGATTTCATACTGTTCATTTCCTGATTCCGCAACAGATGCCTGCTGCTCTGTTTCATTTACTTCCTGTTCTGCCTGCTGCCAGAAAGAAGATGTCCCGCTTTCTACAACAGCACTCTGATTATTAATATCAGCTAACGATATATATGGTATCGTCTCATAAGTATATTTGTTAATGATATTTTCTGCCTCTTCCTCAGAAATTGGATTGGAATAGTCTTCATAAAAAGTTGTTGTTGTATAAAAATACGGATTCTCCGGATGTTTATCTCCATCTGTAAAAATGCCTTCTTTTAACTGCAACTGACCGGAAACAAAATCATAATATCCCCAGATGGACAATGCAGCTCCGCTGGAACCTTCATTGGCAATGGTCTGATCCTGGCACAATAGCCGATCTGAGCCACGCCGGTCTCGTATCCTGCCAGGTAACAAAGATTATGTTCTCTGAAATCCTCCGTTGACCAGTTCAGCACCATTCCATTGTAATACTGATTTACAATTTCGTCATATTCCGGATAATCGGTGATGGAACAAGACGGGGACATGATTCTCTATTGAATTCACAGCAATACCTGTACTAATTGCCGCAATAAAAAAAGTTATTTTCAATATTTTCCTTTTCATAATTTTCCCTCTTGTAGTATTTTACCTGATTTTTAATAGATAATCTGATATAAAATTTCTCCATCTTTTGCATCTGCACGTATTTCATTTACTACATTTACTCCTGAAATTTGCAAATAATAATCATTTTTATCGGAAGTTACCCTTAATATTCTCGTTCTTTTTTCTTTCGAAATCAGTTCTGCATCTTCAAGCTTCTGACCTGTTACTTTTTCAAAAGTATCTGCGATTGCAACTGCATGGTCTTCATCACAGTTTAATATTTTCTGCAAAAAAACATATTCCCCTTCAAAGGTTAATTCCTGTTCTTTATTTTTGGAGATTTCTTTTTCTGCCTTTACTGGCATTACTTCATTTTTTCGAAATACACTTCCCAAAAATCCAAATACTCCCATACCTATCACCAAGCTTATTATTATATTTTTTTTCATATTATACTACCCAACCTGCAAATTTTCTGGCATCTCTTTCTATTGGCTGATCCCTGTATGCCTTAAAACCATCCGTTTCTATTCTTTTATAATTTTGAATATTATTGCGCCACTCTGTTACTGTGCCCGGATCGACCTGAAACGCATCCGGATTTTCAACCACTGCATGTTGATACCCATGCCGCATTTCATGGGCCATAGTGTCCATAATCTGTTTATAATTTCCTGCATCCGCAAGCAAATCCTCATTAATACACATAGATTTATTGTAATCCATATAATATCCATATGTAATATAACCTGGCTCAGCTTCAATTGGCTGAATTGTTATATCTGTCAGCTCTATTCCATAAATCCTCTGCATTTCTGCAAACAATTCCGTCAGAATCTGTTTTCTTTCCTCAACGGAAGCCTTTTTCCATGTCTTCTTACTGAATCGTTCAGATTTAAGCAGATCACGAAGTTCCTTCGCCATTGCCTTATCACGTTTTATCCGGGCAGCCTTGTCCGGATCATCCCACACACCTGTACTGGCCCATTCTTTAAAATTGCTCCACCAGCCACTTAATCCTTTTCTTCCACTGGATGAATTTGTATTATTATTCTGCTGTCCCAGGATATTTCGTTCACAGCTTAAATATAAATCTACCGCAACATCCAGGCCGTTTTCCAGAGATGCCAATTTTTCGATGAGTGCTTCCATATTATTCTGGGAGTTGCGAAGGGATGTCCGGATATTTGCTGTAGAAGCCGAATTTATACTTATATTTCTTCTGACCCGCCCGACTCCATCCTTTACACTTCTGACCTGCTGTATCATATTATCAAAATTGGAGCTGCAATCTTTTACAACATATGGCTTAATATCAAACTCCATCCTTCTTCACCTCTTCCATCCCCATAATAAGTTCACGATGTTTTTTCAGCATCCATCCACTTAATATCTGTATCAGCTGTATTTCATCCGCACATCCATATGTAAACTGCATATTTTCCTGTCTGTAATAGTATGCTTTCTGATCTTTGAAAACAACATATATAAAAAACTGATCTTCTTTACTGCTCCCATGTCCTTTCATCCATAATTCGTTTTTCCCGGATGAACTTAACAAAATATCTTTATATAAAGTTTCCGTTATCTGCTGCGGTAATATTTCTTTATAATTATCTTCTGTACAATACTCTGAAAAATCCCCTGTAAATTCTTCCTGTTTTTCTTTGATTTCAATATCCTTTAACAGATCTGCAAAAACACCGATAATATAATTTCCCGTTGGCAGCCAGAGAAATTCTCCACCCTCCTTATAGGCACTTACCATAGTAATCAGATCATCCACAAAATAAAATCCGTGAATCACATATTCTTTTTCTTCATGAAAATGCAGAATCACTCTGTTTTCGCTCATCAAGTACGCATTGAGAAGTTCCTCCGCCATGGCATCCATCTCAAGAGTTTCTTTGTCAATAATTCCTGCGTCAATAAAAGCGTCCTTAAGCATGCTCTCTTCTTCTGTCCCAAAAGTTTTTCGTCTCTTTTCATCTGAAAGCATATTCAAGATGTCCAATTTCAAATAAAACTTTTTCATAAAACCTCCCTCTGTATAATCAGGTATCCAGATTATCTGATTCGCAAAATATTGTTTCTCTGTTCTCAATGAAAGCATTTTCACTCTCGCCATTCTATGGCATTTTCCGTTTTTTTCCTTGGTCTGGCGCAGGGATTTTCCGCTGCATAGCCGATGGCCAGTGCTGCATAGAGTTCTCCATTCAGCCATTCGCTCAGCTCTTTCTGAGCAAAAAATGTATCACAGATCCATAAACTTCCAAGCCCAAGCTCCGTAGCGGTAAGTGTCATATTTTCAATGGCAGCACCTATGGACTGTGCATTGCAGATTTCCGATACACGCTCATCCATAGTCGGTGTCTTATCAAAAGAGGCCGCAATTTCATTCACAATAAAAATGATCACCGGAGCCTGCCTCATGATTTGAAGGGTATGCTCCGCACCGGTTATATATGGTCTGCTGTCCGGAATAAATGGGCTTATTTTTTCCCTTGAAATTCCTTTTTCCATCACATTGCAGACCTCTTCTTTTGCTGCGCCAGCAGCTACGATAAATCTCCACGGCTGCCGGTTTTTAGAAGACGGCGCCAGCATTCCTGCATGCAGGATCTCGCTGATCTGCTCTCTGGAAACCGGTGCGTTTTTGTATTTTCGGATACTTCTTCTGTTTTTGATCACTTCCAGCATTTTTTGCCTCCTGATTCGAGTTTTTATCTATACCATCTTCACATAACAAAATATTATCTCTGGTTATCTTCCCGTCTGATAAAATTCGTACATGCTTCTGTCTCTGTCGCAGGATAAGGCACCCCTTCTTTTTTTCCAAGAGCAAAACATCTCATCATCCATACCATGTTTCTGGCAAGATTTCTCATGGTCTGCATTCCTTCTTCATCCTGCGGTGCTTCTTCCCCGTACAAACCATGCACCATGTTCCAGTATGTAGAACCGGCAACCGGCATCTGTGCGATTCCGAAATATTTATTCAGACCATCCAGCGCCGCGGTCGTTCCGCCTCTTCTTGCAACAGCCACAGCTGCTCCCGGTTTGAATTTAAAAGCATCATAAACTTCATCACTCCCCGCACTGTAAAACGCACGGTCCAGGAAATCATAAATCCTTCCACTGGGATGTGCAAAATACACCGGTGTTGCAAAAACAAAACCATCTGCAGACTTCGCTTTTTCTACAAAATCATTCACACCGTCATCTTTAAACACACACTTTCCTGTTTTCTGACAGACATTACACTGCAGACAATCCGCGATCGGCTTTCCGCCCACCTGGATCACTTCGGTTTCTACATTTTCTGCGTGAAAAACTTTTTCCATTTCTTTGATTGCTGCCATTGTGGTTCCGTTGGGGTGGCTGCTGCCGTTTAGTAATAGTACTTTCATGTGAATGCTCTCCTCTTTATTTTATAAAAAATTTTACAGTTTCCCTTTTAATTCAATTGAGACATGTCCATGACCTCCGCCGGGGATATACGGCCCAAAACATACAAAAACTTTTTTTCCCTGCAACTACATCTTGAACCCCTAATTTCTTTCCATCTTTAAGACGATAAGTTAAACCATATTCTCTGGTTTCTCCAACTCCTCCAGCGTACCATTTAGAAATGAATCTAAAACATATATAACCATTCCGATTATAAGTCACACTACATTTGTTTGTATAATAAATGTTTTTATAAGAAGAATTCTTTAATTCTTCAAAATAATTAAATAAATTCTTTTTATATTGAAAAGTCGACTTATAATCTTGTATTAAAGATTTATTTATTTTTTGAATTGCTGAACTATTTCCTTTGATTTGCGGCAACTGGTAAAGATATTTCGCTGTTAATTTTTTAGATTTTTTAATTTGCTGTTTATTTTCAATTCTATATGTAATTTTTGTTGTAGCAGCCTCTGTCGGATATTCTGTAATTCTGGACGAAAAAACAATTGCACCAATAAGGCCTATTATTAATATCTGTTTATAAATATATTTACTCATACTTATATCACTCTTTCTTATTTTATTCTTCCATAAGATTATCGGAAGAAAACGCCGATAAATTTTATAATTTCATATGTTTTTCCATATCATATTTTCCCCATACACCACAAAAATCCCTTCCCGCATCGCACGTCCACATCCCGGAAGTGATTTCCCTCATTCCATTCCAGCACACACTCTATCTTCTCATTATTCCTGTACCAGCGATCCATTTCTCGAATATTCTGCCCGACCTGCCGCATTACAGCATTCCGGGTTTTCTCTTCACGGTCTCCCAGACTGAGATATACCTGTTTCGTTCGGATCTGTTTTGTTTTCGCATATTCCAGCCATCCGGGGAACCATACGGATGGCGATATTCCGGCTGCTGCCGCAAATTTGACAGTACTCTTTTCCTGGTAAGTGCTCCACAAGGCAAACAGTCCTGCAAGGGAATAACCTCCCAGAATTACTGGAATGTCTTTTATATCTTCTTCTAATTTATATCGTCTCATGATCTCCGGTATCAGCATTTTTTCTATAAATGCCAATGTTTCGCCTGCACCTTCTCCGAAGGATTCTTTTCCGAATACCGCCGGAGCGCACCAAGGTGACAGATCCTGGTTCCAGTCTTTTACCAGAAATGCAGCCACCAGAAAACTCTTTTCTGTGTGTTCTGTCATAAACCGGATCTGCCCGTCCAACATCTGTGCATGCGGTTCGTTAACTGGCTGAATCAGAAAATATTCCGGATTTTTATTTGCATAGACAAAGCAGGTGATTTTATTAATCTCAAAAATATTTTTTTCCATAATTATTTCTCACGACACATAATACCCAATCTTATCCCTTGCCATCCGATACTGTTCCAGCGACATAACTACCTTTCCTTTGCGGGTATCAATGAGTCCATCTTCTTTCAGTTTTGTAATGGTACGATTGATGGTTTTTACAGTCATTCCCAGTTCTTCCCGGATTCCTTCCCTTGTTTTCCGGAGGATAACTTCGCCCTTTTTCTCGATGTTGTGGGCGGAGGCAAATTTCAGCATGTAGTCCAGGAACAGGAACGTAGGAGGATAAAAAAGTCTGGCGCCCCGGTTGTAGGAGGAACGGTAAAGTTTGTATGCGATCTTGTGAGCTACCAGGCGCAGAAGATGGATATCCTGGGCAATCCACATCTCAAAATCTTCTCTGGAGATCATAAATACCACGCATTCTGTCAGTGTTTCGATAGATACGGATGTGAGAGGTTTTTCCGCAAGAATCGTAACTTCACCAATAAAATCAATGGGCTCGTTTTTTTCGATCATAAATACATTTCCATTTTCAAATTCATTGATTACCCGGTGATCTCCGCTGCATACGATCCCGAAATAATCCAGAGGATAGTCTTTCTGATGGATGATAGTTCCCGGTGGAAATTTCCGGATGGTGTAGCGGGTTTTCAGTTCTTCCGGCATATTTTTGAAATAAGTTTCTACCTCCGGATAGGTTTCGATCAGTTCTTCCAGTGTCATTTCTTTCCTCCAACAAAACAATAATAAATATTTCTTTCATTATACCATGAGTTATTCTATAAATTTATATTTTTTTCCAAAAAGTCCCTTTTGTCCTTTTTTTTACTTTTTCAAAAGTGTACAATCCTCGCCGTAAAGAGTTCAGACAGGCAACTGTATTTTATCTGCTTTGCCCGAAGCTCTGTACCGGATCGTTATAGAATACATCCGAATCACTTTACCAGCAGTTTTTTGCATCCAACCTTGTTGCTGATACACATGGGAGCCCCGAAAAACTGTCTGATACATTTTAGGGAGGTAAGAAATGAAGCAACAGGAGTTTATGTATTCAGGCCTTGGCGAGCGCCTGAAAAAAGAATGGAAAATCTATCTCGCCGCACTGATCTTTATCATAATTGCTGATTCCATAGGACAGATCAAGATTCCCCTGGGACCAGGAACTTTGATCTTGTTTCCTATTTTTTATTCTATTTTTCTTGGTATCCTTTCAGGACCTCAGATCCTGAAGATATTCAAAAAGCCTGAGGTAAAGGCTGCATCCAAACTGGTTATCGTATGTATCTGTCCTTTTATCGCCAAGCTCGGCATCAATGCAGGCGCAAGTATTGAGACTGTGATCTCCGCAGGTCCGGCACTTCTCCTTCAGGAGTTCGGAAACCTGGGAACCATCTTTTTGTCACTGCCTATCGCACTGCTCCTTGGCCTGAAACGTGAGGCTGTCGGTGCCTGCCACTCCATTAACCGCGAGACGAACCTGGCTTTGATGCAGGATGTATTCGGACCGGACTCCCCTGAAGCACGCGGAAGTCTTTCCATTTACATCATCGGCGGAATGGTCGGAACCATCTTCTTTGGTTTTATGGCAACCGTAATCGCTTCCACCGGCCTTTTTCATCCGTATTCACTTGGTATGGCTTCCGGTGTTGGCGCCGGCATCATGATGGCAACTGCCACCGCTACGTTATCAGAAATGTTCCCGGCAATGGCGGATCAGATTGGTGCACTTGCAAGTGCCAGTGAAACTATTTCAGGCATCGATGGAATTTACATGGCCCTCTTTGTAGGTATCCCGCTGTGTAATTGGCTTTACGGAAAACTGGAACCAAAGCTTGGTCCGATCCATGACAAACTGGCTGGAAAAGGAAAAGGAGAGAAATAACAATGAGATATATTGAGTGGGCTGTAATGTTTCTTGTGGCAGGTGTTGGAATCGCCCTTGCCAATTTTGTAGGATTTCAGGTAAACTTTATGGATTCTGTTCCAGGCATCCTGATCCTCCTTGCGATTTCTTTTGTATCGGTAGTGATCAGCAAACTGGTGCCTTTCAAGCTGCCGGTGATCGCTTACTGTTCTCTTATCGGACTTCTTGTTGCAAGCCCGTTATGCCCTGCCCGTGAGTTTGTGATCGAAGCTGCCGGAAAGATCAATTTCACCGCACCGCTGACCATGGTTGGTGCTTATGCCGGAATCTCCATCAGCGACCAGCTGAAAGAGTTTGCAAAACAGGGATGGAAAATGCTTCTCATCGCGGCTCTGGTCATGATCGGAACCTTTACCTGTTCTGCTATCATCGCCCAGATTGTTCTGTCTCTGACACATGTGATCTGATAAATTCATGGACTTTCTTCGGCCGGCTGGTGTCTTTTC
This sequence comes from Blautia sp. MCC269, assembly GCF_018785655.1. NCBI lineage: Bacteria > Bacillati > Bacillota > Clostridia > Lachnospirales > Lachnospiraceae > Blautia > Blautia sp. MCC269. The sequence goes on from NZ_WQQE01000021.1 coordinate 105,966, forward strand.
ACTGACCGGCTGTTTTTTCCTGTCACACAAAACAAAGATTTCAAAAATCAGCTTTAATCTGGGAGGTAAAAATGAACGAAAAAACAACTTGTGATATCTTAATCCGTAACACTTCCATCCTGGATGAAAACTTCCAAATCCGGCGCAGCATTTTCATTGCCATCCAGAACGGAACCATCCTTTCCATCACCTCTGAAGAGCCTTCCTGCCTTACAGCCACAGAAACCATCGATGGAAAAGATCTCCTGTGGATGCCAGGCCTTATAGACGGCCATATGCATACCGGGCAGCAGCTTCTCAAAGGTGCGGTACTGGATGAACTGCCCATGATCTGGACCAGGATCATGCTGCCTTTTGAAAGCACTCTGACTCCGGAAAAAATGCGTCTCAGTGCCAGCCTTGCCGCCCTTGAGATGATCAAAAACGGAACTACCGGATTTGTGGACGCAGGAAGTTATTTTATGGAAGAAGCTGCCAGAGTTTACCTGGCTTCAGGCCTTCGCGGCGCACTTTCCCATTCATCCATGGATCAGGGAAATTTTCCGGATTCCATACGACAGACTACGGAGGAAGTTCTTGCATCGGAGGACCGTCTTTTTGATGAATTTCACGGAAAGGGAAATCTGAAAGTATTCTATTCCTTACGTGCACTGATGAACTGCTCCCCTGCACTTATTAGAGCCACTGCCGGACGGGCCACAGAGCGGAATACTTTTTTTCAGGCTCATATGAATGAATATGCCGGAGAAGTAAATTATACTCTGGAAAAATTTCAGCTGCGTCCTGTGGAATATCTGGATTCTCTCGGGGTTCTGAATGCGGATTTCCTTTCTGCCCACAGCATTATGGTGTCTGCTCACGAACGTTCTCTTCTTGCAGAAAATCAGGTAAAAGTTGTTCATTGTCCCTTCAGTAACTGCGGAAAAGGTGTGCCGGATACTCCTTCTCTTCTGGAACAGGGAATCTGCACCGGTCTTGGCACAGACGGAACTGCACATGGAGGCTTAAGTCTCTGGAATGAAATGAAGATCTTCCGTTCTGTCATGAATTCTTTCTGGGGAGTAAAAAATGCAGATCCAGCTGTAATGCCCGCAAAAACCATCCTGAAAATGGCTACTGAAAACGGTGCTCACCTTCTTGGTGAAGAAAAATCCGGTGTATTAAAAGAAGGGTTCAAAGCCGATCTGATCTCCATCAACTGGCGCCAGCCACATCTTCTTGCCACAAACAATCCGGTAAATACACTTCTGGAATGTGTCTGCGGAAATGATGTGTCTGACAGCATTGTAAACGGAAAACTTCTGATGCGAAACCGCCAGGTACTGACCCTGGATGAGGAAAAGATCCTCTGGCAGGCAGAGAAATATTTTACTTCCGGGGAGGTGTCTGAATGAATTCTTTAACGATCCTGACTCTCGTGATCATCGCAGCCGCAAATATGGCAGTTGGCGGATGCATCGGAATCTGTGGAATTGCCGGTTTTCTGCTGCCTATGCTGTACACAGGCGGACTTGGCTTTGACGTAACTTATGCGCTGGCACTCAGTTTTCTTGCGTTTCTGGTATCCGGTATTATCGGTTCTTTTAATTATTACAAAGCCGGAAATCTGGATGTAAAAATGTCTCTGAAACTTGGTATCGGCAGCCTCATCGGTGCCATTGCCGGTGTATTCCTTCAGTCCATGATCGAGAAATCCACAGCCAAAACCATCCTTTATCTGGTGGTACTGTTTTCCGGTGCTTCCATTCTGGTCCGGATGTGGAATGAAAAAAGAAAAGCAGCTTCCGCTGCCTCAAATGAAAGCCCAGACTCTTCTGAGCCTGTACGTTCAAAATCCATTGCAGACCATATGGGATTCCTGATCTTCCTTGGGATCACTACCGGAGCGATCTGTTCTCTCTCCGGTGCAGGCGGCCCGGTCCTTGTGATGCCTCTTCTGGTAGCATGCGGAGTGTCCACAAGGATCGCCGTCGGTGTGGCACTTTTTGACTCCGTGTTTATTGCCATTCCTGCATGTATCGGCTATCTTTCCAGAATTACCTGGACAGAAGTCCTTGGACTTCTGGTACTGATCGTTCTGACTCATGGGATCGGTGTATGGCTGGGAAGCCGTTTCGCGGGAAAAGTTCCTGTTCAGGGGCTGAAGATATTTGTAGCTGTATTCTCTGTATGCATTGCCATTTATATGCTGATGTAAAATATTTTTTGTTGCATCATTCTGAAAATTCCTGTATAATCAACGTAATAATCACAACTAAAGAGCGTAACGTACAAGGGCGTACAGCACATGTTTCCTGTGTCTGTACGCTCTTGTTGGTATTTCTGCAGTCCTGCAGGGATTTCGCTTTGAGAAAGGGAGGAGATTTCTATGATGAATGCAATCGGAAATGTGATAAACCAGATCGACAGTCTGGTGTGGGGCTGGTGGATGATCATTTTGCTTCTGGGTACTCATATTTTTATGACCATCCGCACCGGGGTGATCCAGCGAAAGATTGGTACTGCCATCCGCCTGTCTGTCACCAAAGATCACGATGCAGAAGGTGAAGTCAGCCAGTTTGGAGCTCTGACAACGGCACTGGCTTCTACTATTGGAACCGGAAATATCATCGGTGTCGGTACTGCTATCGCTCTTGGCGGTCCCGGTGCAGTTCTCTGGTGCTGGCTTACCGGTGTTTTTGGAATCGCCACCAAATACAGCGAATCTCTCATCGCCGTAAAATACCGTGTCAAAACCAAAGACGGACGTATGCAGGGTGGTGCCATGTATGCTTTGGAACGTGGCTTAAATATGCGCTGGCTTGGTCTGATCTTCGCGTTTTTTGGCGGTTTTGCCTCCTTTGGGATCGGATGTGCCACCCAGGTCAATGCCATCGCAACGGTATGTAACGAGAACCTCCATATCCCGCCAGCAGTGATCGGCATTGCTGTGGCTGTTCTTACTGCTCTTGTTATTTTCGGCGGGATCAAATCCATTGCAACCGTATGTGAACGTCTTGTTCCGTTTATGGCATTTTTCTATGTGATCGGATGTATCGTCATCCTGGGGATCAATTTCGATTTTATCATTCCTGCCGTAAAAACCATCTGCAAACTTGCATTTACTCCTGGTGCCGCTGCAGGAGGTCTTGTGGGACGTGGTATCATGATGGCTATGCAGTATGGAATCGCAAGAGGACTTTTTTCCAATGAATCCGGTATGGGTTCCGCGCCTATCGCCGCAGCTGCAGCCCAGACAAGAAATCCGGTACGTCAGGCTCTTGTTTCCAGTACCGGTACATTCTGGGACACCGTTGTAGTATGTCTGATGACCGGTCTCGTTCTTGTCACCAGCATTATGAAAAATCCTTCCATAGACATGGGAAATATCACTGACGGTGGTGTCCTTACCACCCTCGCATTTCAGCAGATCCCGATCCTTGGCCCTGTGATCCTGGTGGTAGGTATCATTTCCTTCGCATATTCTACTGTCCTTGGGTGGGCATATTACGGGGAACGGTGCGTAGAGTATTTTTCCGGCAAAAAAGGCCTCATCCCTTATCGTGTGCTGTACATCGCGGTAGCTGCCATTGCTCCTGTTATTTCCCTGAACCTGGTATGGACCGTAGCCGACATCCTGAATGCGCTGATGGCCATTCCCAATCTGATCGCAGTACTGCTGCTTTCCAATGTGATCGTAAAAGAAACAAAGAAATACATCAATAATCTGGATGCACGGGACGATACTCCAGTAGAAGTGATTGATAAGTAAAACATTCATAGTTATAAAGTCGTATATAACAAAGTTACAGCTCCAACTGCTTCTGATCATTACGAGGCAGTTGGAGCTGTTATTTTACAACACATCCTGTTCTTTCATCTCTTCAGACACTGAAAGATATTCCTTACTGTTCTCCACGATTCCGAGTTTTTCTTCCCAGGTAAGGTTTCGTTTGATCCTGGCCGGGCTTCCCATTACCAGTGAACCATCCGGGATCACCGTATTTTTTGTCACAAGACTTCCGGCTCCTATGATGCAGTCATTTCCGATCTTTGCACCATCCAGGATCACCGCTCCCATTCCGATCAGTGTACGGTCTCCGATGATACATCCATGGATCACCGCATTATGCCCTACAGTAACATTGTTTCCGATATGGACCGGCATATTGTGGCTTACATGAATGGTACAGTTTTCTTGGATATTAGTCTCTTCTCCGATCACTACCGGAGCATCATCTCCACGGATCACTGCATAGTACAGCACACAGCTGTCACGGCCGATCGTCACATCCCCAAGGATCACAGACTGTTTTGCGATCCTGGCGCCTTCTGCGATTTTTACATTTTTATAATTCATTTTTCCTCCTGAATCTGCTTAACCCATATTATATTTCGTCCGGATCACAATATCTGTATACTGATATTCCTTTTCCGGTGTTTTGTTGTCAAAAAGGAGCTGGAACAGAATGGTCACCGGGGAATGCCCCTGTACGGCTGCATCCTGTCCGATAAGAAAATTGATGGTTCCTTCCTTCAGCCATTTCAGATTTTCTTCCAGGAAATCATTGGCGATCACATGCATGGTTTTGTCTTTTCCAAGCTTCTGCAAAGTCTGGCAGACGCCCTTTACGCCATGGCCCGTAATATAAATACCGGTCAGTTCCGGATAAAGTTCCAGAAGTTCTTCCACGATCTTGGATGCCACCCACTCATCATCATAGGAATATCTTGTATCCACAACCTCAATTCCCGGGAAACTTTCCTTGATCTCTGTTGAAAATCCCTTCTGCCTGCTGATCAGGCCAGGATTGGCAACCTGTCCGGAAATGATGGCAACCTGTCCGCTTCCGCCTGTCATTTCTCCCATCAGGCCTGCTGCTGTACGGCCGGCCTGAAACGTATCCTGTCCCACAAAACATAACCTCTTCGTATCTTCCAGATCTGCATTAAAAGTAACTACCGGAATCCCATACTCTTCCTGATACTGGTCAATCCTCGCTCTTAACAGCTGATCTTCCGATGGTGTCAGAGCAATCCCGTTAAACCCCTCTTCCCGTAGTTCTTCCATTGCAGCCATTACTTTTTCCGGTTCCACGCCCTCGATCTCATAGATCTTTACCGTTCCGCCGAAACTCTCCACTTCTTCTTTTGCTTCCAGGACACCCTTTAAAACCTGCTGCATAAAAGGGGTCTTCATATACTGAAGGATCACACCGATACGGATCTTCCGCTTTGCCATGGCAAGGGCACGTCCTGCGCGGCTGGGCTGATACCCCATCTCCTGTGCTATCTTTTTGATCTTTTCCTCTACTTCCGGGCGGATACGGCCTCTGTTGTTCAGTGCCCTGTCCACGGTGCCTCTTGAAACCCCGGCCGCTTCCGCGATCTGCTGTAACGTTACTGCCATATTTTACCCTCCAAAACATCTCCTGTGCTTTTCGTGTTCACGTGCACATGTTTTTATTTCATTATACACATTTACGTGTTCTCAGGCAATCCCTGATTTGATTATTTTTATAATTTCCAGGCAAGTCCCCACCCACTGCTTATCTCTTTTCGCACCCCCACAAGAGACTTACTTGATTTTGTAAAAAAATGCTTCCGAAAATTTTTCCGGAAGCATTCTTATTTATCATTCTAAAACAAATTTCTGCGTCAGTCCAGAAGCTCCTGTACCATCTCCGGGGTAAAGGTCACGGCTTTCACATGATCCACCTCGATCTGATACAGCGCATTGGCCGCGATATGCTCCGCAGCCTGCTCCAGATCACGGATTCCTGTGGTGTCCTCAAATTTCCTGATCACTGCATCCAGCGCCTCATCGGTTACAATACATTCTTCCGGCTTCAGGCTCATACGTTTCAGAACCTTCGGAAGTGCAAATCTGGAGAAGATGATCTTCTTTTCCTCCGGTGTGTAATCCGGAATGTCGATCACTGCAAAACGTGACATCAGAGGAGCACTGATCTGTGCCTTGTCATTGGCTGTGGCAATCGGATAGACACCAACGGTCGGAACCATACATTCCATATAGTTATCTGTGAAACCAAGGTTATCCAGAAGTGTCAGAAGCACATCTGCCGGATTTCCGTTGCCTTTCCCTGATGCAGCCTTGTCAAGCTCGTTGATGATAAATACCAGATTGGATTCTCCTGCCATGGAAAAAGCCTCCATGATGATTCCAGGCTTGGCATTTGCGTAGACACGGGAACTTCCGGTCAGCTGTTCCGGATCGTTAATGGAACTCATATCCAGAGTTGTCCACGGCATTTTCAGGATCCTTGCAACTGCATAGGCGATCTGAGATTTACCGGTACCTGCCGGTCCTACAAGAAGCAGTCCGTAAGCAGGAAGTGTATGGGTACGGTTGATCTGGATGATCGTTTCAATGATTCTCTGTTTTACACGTTCCATTCCATAAAGTTCCTCATCCAGGATACGACGTGCTTCCTTGGGATCAATAGACTCAAAATAATTATGTTTCCACTGAATGTTCATCATAATGGAGAGTGCTCTCTGAGCATGGCGTCTTTCCTCCTGGGAAACTTCATGGGAGCGGGCAACTGCCAGGTTTCTTCTCGCCCAGAGACGGATATTATCCGGCATGGTCTTTCCGGCACAGGTCATAAAGTCGGTGATACTCTGAATGCTGGTGAGCTTCATGTCATCACCGTCTTCTTCCTCCTCATCGTCCTCATTTACTTCTGCCGGCGCACTGCTTGCAAACAGACGCTCGATCATGAACTGAAGAAATCCATCCTCTGCAGAAAGCTTGGTACCGCCGCCAAAAGCGATCTCACGGATCTTGTAAACTGCATATCCCTCTTCTGTATTCTGTCCTGAAAGACGGATGTTGATATGATTTTCTCCGAGCCATTTGATCAGACTTGTAAAACGAGAATCGATCTTCAGGATATCTGCCGGAAAAACACCGTCCTCTTCCTTGAACTCAAATGCTGTCTGCTTTGCAGGGTTGGAAAAATATCCGCAGGAATGATGTTTCCACTCTCTTTTGCTGTTATCCAGGATCAGCACCGGTTTCTCCGGTGTGGCTTTTGTCTCATTGGAACGAAACGTTGTATATGTGCACTGGCTCTTTGTCTCATTTTTGTCTGCCGGTGCTGCACTGAAATCAAAAACTGGCATGTGCTTTACTCCTCTTTCTCTGAAAATATCTTTCGCAAGGCGGATTTTTCTATTCCACTTCGCTGTATGTTCATGAACACGATTGTTTCACGGTTTGCATTCAGTGTATCACGGATTGGAAATCTCAACAACTGGTGATCTGATTTTTTATGCATTTTTTTGCATAAAACCATGATGTTTCCTCTGCGGACTTGGCTTCGTCATTTTCCCATAAGTTGTTTAAACAATTTTGCAGTTTGCCGATTGACACTGCCTGTAAACTGTGTTATCGTGCAATTATGTTTGCTTTATATTTTTTACAAAAGCTGACACAATTACAGTACCTGTGGATTTCCTGTTTGTAAAACATGCACTCCCATTACTGTAGTTGTATTTTTTTGGAGGAGGAAATGAGAAATCAACTTTCACAGCGGGATGACTTTTATCCGCAGATCGTTAAGCTTGTCATCCCTATTATCATTCAGAACCTGCTCAGTGCAGCGGTCAATTCTGCTGACGTTATCATGCTGAACTTTGTAGGTCAGTCATCCATCTCCGCAGTTTCCCTGGCAGCGAACTATTCCAATGTCCTGTTTATGGTATACTACGGTCTTGGTACAGGTGCTACCCTGCTTTGTGCCCAGTATTATGGAAAAGGGGATTACAAAGCCATTCAGATCATTGAGGGAATTGCACTTCGTTTTTCCATGATCATCTCTATTCTTGTGGCTCTGGTTGCATTTACCATGCCGCAGATGATGATGAAACTGTTCACCAACGATCCAGAACTTCTGGCCATAGGTTCTTCTTATATACGCATTATGGGTATCACCTATATCTGCTGGGGTATGACGGAGGTTTATCTGGCCGTCCTTCGAAGTATCGGGCGGGTAACTGTCAGCATGGCCATGAATATGCTGGCTTTTGGATTGAATATCCTTTTAAACGCCACTTTTATCTTTGGCCTTTTCGGAGCTCCAAAACTTGGAGCCACCGGTGTTGCCATTGCTACCGCGCTTTCCAGAACCGTGGAACTGATCGCATGTTTTATCGTTTCCGCCTTCAGTAAAAATGTACGGCTGGATCTTCGATATATGTTTATTAAAAATAAGCTGTTGTTCAGCGATTTTGTACGGCTTTCCCTGCCGGCTCTTGGCAATGATATTTCCTGGAGTGTTGGCTTTTCCATGTATTCGGTAATCCTCGGGCATCTTGGTACGGATGCGGTTGCTGCCAATTCTCTGGTTGTAGTTGTCCGTAATATCGGTACGGTTTTCTGTTTTGGTATTGCAAGCGCAGGTGGTATCCTTCTTGGAAATGTGATGGGCCAGGGAGATCTGGAGCGTTCCAAGCGTTATGCTTCCAAAACTTTGAAACTTACAGTGATCGCCGGTGCTTTTGGCGGCCTGATCGTTCTTGCTATTACACCTTTTATTATGAAGTTTGCTTCTCTGACTCCTACGGCTATGCATTATTTGAAGTATATGCTTCTGATCAACTGTTATTACGTTATGGGAACTGCAGTAAATACAACCTTGATCGCCGGTGTATTCCGTGCAGGCGGTGATACGAAGTTTGGCCTGATCTGTGATACGATCGATATGTGGGTATATGCAGTGCCCCTTGGATTCTTCGCCGCGTTTGTACTGAAGCTGCCGGTTATGTGGGTGTATTTTCTGCTCTGTACAGATGAGTTTGTGAAGTGGCCTTGGGTTATTAAGAGGTATCTTAGTGGAAAATGGGCTAAGAATATTACCCGTGAGGATATATTTGAGAATAATAAATAGAATATTGGGTGGATGTGGAGTATTGACTTTTACTGACGAAGGGACGCAGGACAGAACGTTCACGTTCGCTTCCGTCCCCTTCCGGTTTGAAATGCCAGCCCCCGACGAAGCCGCAGAACCGGACAGATACTGTCTCCCGGGCGTCCGTTCATCCACCAAACTACCGTAACCTCTTAACTAACCGTTCCGTCAACTGCTCCACCGCCATCTGCACCTCACGGATCTCCTCCGCCGAAATCCCATCTTTATGAAATCCCCCAGTACAAACCACTCTCTTTCCAAGCTCCTTCGAAATCTTCTCCGCCATCCACCGGCAGACAACCTCATCCTTATGCCCCGGAAAATTCAAAACCGAAGAAGTCGCACTCACACTACCATCTCCTGAAAGGGATTCCCTTGGTTCCGTCTGCACCACACACCCCAGATGCGGCCTCTCTCCGCCCTGCAGACAAAGAAGCACATCCTCACCAATCAATGCAGCACTGATCTCCAGCTGGCATCCAGCAGCCACCACACACTCCGTCACAATCCATTCCATCTACGATACTCCTTCGCTTCAATCCCAAACGGCTCCAGAAGCTTCGCCGCAATATGATAAACCATATCATCAATACACTCCGGCCTATGATAAAACGTCATCATCGGCGGAATGATCCTCACCCCCGGGAGCATAGAAAGCTCATAAAGATTCCGAAGATGAATTCCGCTTAAAGGCGTTTCCCTGGCAGCCAGTACCAGCGTTCTCTGTTCTTTGATCGTCACATCCGCCGCACGCAGGATCAGATTATCCGCATAACCACTGTGGATACCAGCAATCGTTTTCATACTGCAGGGCACGATCAGCATCCCCTCTGTTTTAAAAGAACCACTGGCCGGTTTTGCCCCGATCTCCTCCGGTGCACACACATGATCTGCCAGCCGTTTCACATCATCCACTTCCAGCTCTGTCTCCTGCCGGAGAGTCAGCTCTGCGCTGGAACTCATGATCAGATAAGACTCAAAATCCGGATCTTCCCGGATAATCTCCAGACATTTTACAAGGAGCGGCAGGCCACTTGCACCTGTCGCACCAACTATAATTCTCTTTTTCATTTTTTCAGCCATTTCTCCGGATCCAGTTCCATAAAACGTGCTCTGTGGAAACGATCTTTCAGATCATAAGGTACTGTACAGTCAAAAATAGTCTTGCATGCAATTCCATGGTCACGGATGCTTGGAGAAAATGCCGGATCATTGGACGGATCAAGGGGATGGCATCGAACACCCGGAATGGTGATCACATCCACATCTCCCTGGAATCTTGTGTTCATCGCCCAGAGAACATCATTCATGTCAAAACAATCCACATCTTCATCTACAAGAAATACATTTTTCAGCTCACTGAACGCGGAAAAGGCAAGAAGAGCAGCCTGGCGCTGTCTTCCCTCATCGCTTGGAGAAAGTTTTTTAAACTGAAGGACAGCCATATATTTTCCACCGCCGGCACTGCTGCAGTACACATTCTGAAGTCTTCCAGGCATTGCTTTTTCCACCATGCCATAGATACTGGCCTCTGTAGGGATCCCAGCCATGGAAACATGCTCTTCACTTGGTCCGATACAGGTCTGCATGATCGGATGCTCACGGTGTGTCACTGCCGTAACTTTGATCAGCCAGCACTGGTCACTTGCAGGTCCGGTATATCCAGGAAACTCCGGCATAGCGTATCCGGTGTTGCTGTTCTGATCTTCTTTTACACGCACACCAGGGATCACTTCTCCCTCAATTACATATTCCGCATTGGCAATGGCTCTCTCATTAACTGTCACACATTTACAAAGTTCCACCGGCTCTCCACGCAGCGCACCGGCTACAGACAGTTCATCATATCCCAGTGGTGTTGTAGGCGGCTCAAAGCAGGAACCGATCTCAATAGCAGGATCAACTCCGATACTGATAGAGATCGGAAGCTTCTGTCCCAGTTCCTCAGCACGCTCCGCCATAGCTCCGATATGTCTTGCTCCCGGTGTAAAGAAAATGGAAAGCTCATCTTTTCCCTGAATGCAGAGACGGTGAATCGTTACATCATGAACTCCTGTATCCGGGTGTGTGGCATAGCACATGCCAAGTGTGATATACGGACCTGCATCATCCGGCGTATTGGTTGGTGCTGGAACCAGTTTATAAAGGTCAAAATCCGGATCTGTTGTCTTATGCACTACCTGCTGGCACGGTGCATCCCCTTTAAAATCTACCGGTGGAATAGGATTCTCCACACTTTTACAGAGCATCTTTCCAAGATTTTCCGGCCGGGTATCAAGCAAAGCGGCAACTCTCTTTCTACTTGCCAGAAGACCGATGGCCACCTTTGCATCCGGATGTCCTTTCACATGATTAAAGATCATGGCAGGACCTTCTTTTGTAGGACGCTTTACCGTTCCGCCGGCTCCTACATAGCGGTATACCCCTGCAAGTTCTGCCATCGGATCTACTTCCACATCTGTCTCGATCAGCTGATCCGGCATCTGTTCCAGAAGTGCCAGGGCACTTCTTAAATCTCTTACTTTCTCTGCCATAAAAAACCTCCTGCATTCTCTTTATTTTCTGAAGTTATTTTATCTCTTTTTCACATGGTGAATCAATTCTTTCTATGGTATAATTGTTTCCAATATGGAATGATTAATTAAAAGGCAGGTGTTATCATGACTCTTGAACAGATCGACTATTTTATCTGTGCAGCCCAGTCCCGGACTTTTTTTGATGCAGCGGAAACCATGCATATCTCCCAGTCCTCCCTTTCCAAACAGATCATGAAACTGGAAAAAGAACTGGAACTTACCCTGTGGGACCGCAGCAAACGCACAGCTGTGCTTACTCCTGCAGGAGAGTTTTTTTACAAAGAAGCACTTAAAATTTCCAGACAGTACCATCGTTCTATGGAAGCAGTGTCCCATTTTAAGGACAGTGAATCCAAGGTCCTGCATATCGGAACTCTTCCTTTTCTCTCCCAGTACCATCTTACTTCTGTGATCCACAGTTTCTGTGCCGCACATCCGGAGCTTTCTTTTTCTCTGAAGGAGGTGGAAGATCAGGAACTTCTCTCCGGTCTTGAAAAAGATCTCTTTGACCTGATCTTTGCGCGGAAACACATGCTGGATCTGAACCTTTATACTTTTCACGTTCTCACAGAAGACCGGCTGGTTGCCGTATTTCCAAAAAATCATCCTTCTGCGTCCAAAAAAACGGTCTCTCTTACTGAACTGAAAAGAGAAACTTTTATCCTGATGCCTCCGCACACTTCCATTTATCGTTTCTGTATGCGAAGTTTTCACGATGCAGACATCCATCCGCAGATCCTGCGTACTGCCCGTGCAGAGTCTATCGTCAGTGCTGTGGAGATCGGTGAGGGGATCAGTCTCCTTACAGAAAGCAGCTTTCAGTTTTTCCGCCAGCCTTCTCTTACTGCTGTCCCGGTTAACGGACTGGAAAAATTATCGATCGGAATCGCCCATAAAAAAAATATGGCTTTCACATCTTCCGCAGAATGTTTTCTGCAGTTTGTGAAAAGCCATATGTAAACTTTTTTTATAATCCAAACAACATTCCTATTCCATGCACGATGAATGCAACGATCCACGCAGTCACACACTGGAGAAGTGCAATGCCTGCTGCCGTCCTTACGGTTCCCATTTCTCTTCGTACAGTTGCTACTGCTGCCACACAGGGCGTATAAAGCAGGGTAAAGATCAGAAATACATAGGCAGTAAACGGTGTGAACAAAGTCGTCAGCAATGCTGTTTTTCCGCCAAGAAGAACCGTCAGTGTAGATACCACGCTCTCTTTTGCCATAAATCCTGTGATCAGGGCTGTAGATACTCTCCAGTCTCCAAATCCAAGCGGTGCAAACAACGGCGCCACAAGACTGCCGATCTGTGCCAGAAGACTCTGATCTGTGCTGGTAACAAGGTGAAGACCAGCATCAAAGTTCTGCAGGAACCATACGATCAATGTCGCCGCAAAAATAATCGTAAACGCTTTCTGGATAAAACCTTTCGCCTTCTCCCAGATCAGCTGCCCTACACTTTTTGCAGAAGGAAGCCTGTAGTTTGGAAGTTCCATAACAAAAGGAACCGGTTCGCCTTTAAATTTCGTCATTTTCAGGATCAGTGCATACAAAATCCCACAGAGGATTCCCGCAAAATAAAGGCTGATCATCACAACACCACGCCACTGTTTCGGGAAAAATGCGCTGGTGAGAAGCCCGTAGATCGGAAGCTTGGCACTGCAGCTCATAAATGGAGTAAGCAAGATCGTCATCTTCCGGTCACGCTCACTGGAAAGAGTCCTCGTTGCCATAATAGCAGGCACAGAACAGCCGAATCCGATCAGCATCGGCACAAAACTTCTTCCGGAAAGTCCGATCTTTCGAAGAAGTTTATCCATAACAAAGGCAACACGCGCCATATACCCGGTATCCTCCAGGATCGACAGGAAGAAAAACAGGGTGACAATGGTCGGAAGAAAACCGATCACACTTCCGATACCGCTTAAGATTCCATCTACAACAAGAGAATGAAGTACCGGGCTGACACCGGCTGCATCAAGTCCTGCTCCGATAAGACTGATCACCCAATCTACGCCCATGGTCATCCAGTCAGACAGCCATGCGCCAAGGTAATTAAATGTCATGACAAACACAAATGCCATGATTCCTACAAAACATGGGATTGCCGTATATTTTCCGGTAAGTATGCGGTCAATGGACACACTTCTTTTGTGCTCCCTGCTCTCCGCCGGTTTTATCACAGTTTTCTCACAGAGCGTTTCTATAAAATTAAAACGCATATTGGCAAGTGCGGCTTCCCGGTCAAGTCCGCCCTCTTTTTCCATCACATCTACCAATTCTGCCAGAACTTTTTTCTGACCTTCCGGAAGATCCATCCTGCCTTCGATCAGCCGGTCTTTTTCCACGATCTTCGTCGCTGCAAAACGAACCGGAAGTCCTGCTTTCTTTGCGTAAGGTTCGATCAGATGAGCCGTCGCATGGATACAGCGGTGAACAGAGCCTACCGGATCCCCGGGTGACTGGTTTTCCGTACAGAAATCAATCCTTCCAGGTGCTTCCCGGTACATGGCCACATGGACCGCATGATCGATCAGTTCGTCGATTCCTTCATTCTTCACTGCAGAAATGGGAACTACCGGAATCCCCAGGATCTCTTCCAGTTCGTTAACCCGGATGGAGCCTCCGTTGGCTCTTACTTCATCCATCATATTCAAAGCAAGAACCATAGGAATGCCCAATTCCATCAGCTGCATGGTAAGATAGAGATTTCTTTCGATATTGGATGCATCCACAATGTTGATAATACCGGAAGGCTTTTCATTGAGCAAAAAATCTCTTGTCACGATCTCCTCACTGGAATACGGGGAAAGCGAGTAGATTCCAGGAAGGTCCGTCACCGTAGCCTCCGGATGACGCCGGATCGTTCCTTCTTTCTTGTCCACAGTTACACCTGGAAAATTCCCCACATGCTGATTGGAACCTGTCAATTGATTAAAAAGTGTTGTCTTTCCACAGTTCTGATTACCGGCCAGCGCAAATGTGATTGCCTGCCCCTTTGCAATCGGTTCTCCGATCCTGTTCTTCCGGTAATCCCTGGCTTTTCCAAGTTCTCCTACTCCCGGATGTGCAATGGAACGATGTCTCTTATCCTCACAGGGTTCTTCCGGAATCGTCTCAATCTCCGTAATCTCAATCTTTGCAGCCTCCGCAAGCCGCAGCGTCAGTTCATATCCCCGCAGTTCCAGCTGAATGGGATCTCCCATGGGAGCTGTTTTACGAAGGGATACCTCTGTTCCCGGCGTAAGTCCCATATCCAGAAGATGATGTCTTAATTCTCCCTCTCCATGAACATGGATGATTCTTCCACTTTCACCGGTGTTTAATTTATCCAGTGTCATTTCGTCACCTCATCATAAGTACAGTTTATATGGCTAATACCCGTATATGTATTATCCACTGGTATAAATGTAACATAGTTTAAGTTATTTGACAATAACTGATTATTTTCATAAGTTTTATGTAAATAACATGAATTTAAAAGTTATTTATCATTAACATTATTATTTTTTCTCATTAGAGTACAATTTTACCGTATAAAAAACAGACGACAGAAGAATCTGCCGTCTGCATTTCCATATCACTCTTATGTGTACAAAGAAAGGGACTTACTCACCGATCAGCCAGTTATACATCTCTTCATACTGACGTGCGGAATTATTCCAGGAGAAGTCTGCTGCCATCGCACGATCTACCAGTTTATTCCACTCGCGCTTCTTATCGTAATATACACTCTCCGCATAACGGATCGTAGCAAGCATCTCATGTGCATTGTAATTTACGAAGGAAAATCCGGTTCCTGTTCCCTCAAATTCATTGTACGGAACAACGGTATCTTTCAGACCGCCGGTCTCTCTGACGATCGGAAGGGTTCCATAACGAAGGCTCATCAGCTGGCTTAAACCGCATGGCTCAAACAGTGACGGCATCAGGAATGCATCGGATGCTGCATAAATTCTGTGAGACATTGCCTCATCATAGTAGATCTGTGCGGAAACCTTGCCATGGTATTTCCAGTCAAAGTGGCGGAACATATTCTCATAACGTTCCTCACCGGTACCAAGAACAACGATCTGAACTGCATCCTGGCACAGCTCATCCATGATGTAAGCGATCAGGTCAAATCCTTTCTGGTCTGTAAGACGGGATACGATACCGATCATCATGGCCTTCGGATCCTGCTCAAGTCCAAGATCTTTCTGAAGCTGGATCTTGTTCTTGATCTTCTCTTTACGGAAATTCTTGGCATTGTAATTTCTGGTGATGTTCGGATCTGTCTCCGGATTAAATTCATTGTAATCAATACCATTTACAATACCACGCAGGCTGTTGGCTCTCGCATTGAGAAGACCATCCAACTTCTCACCGTAGAACGGTGTCTTGATCTCTTCCGCATAAGTATTACTTACTGTGGTGATGGCATCCGCAAATACCATACCGCCTTTCAGGAAGTTTGCATCCTTGTATGCTTCCAGTTTATCCGGTGCAAAGTAGTAATCAGAAAGTCCTGTAATGTCCTTAACAGTCTTAACATCCCATACACCCTGGAATTTCAGGTTATGTATTGTCATAACAGTCTTGATTCCGCGGAAGAACTCATTCTCCTGGAAAGAATCGTGAAGATAAACCGGAACAAGTCCTGTCTGCCAGTCATGACAGTGAATGATATCCGGTCTGAATCCGATTACAGGAAGAACGGATAACACAGCCTTGGAAAAGAAAGCAAATTTCTCAAGATCCCATGGTGCGCTGTCATATGGTTTCGGACCGCTGAAATAATATTCATTGTCAATAAAGTAGAACTGAATTCCGTCGTACTGCATCTGCATGATTCCCACATAGCAGTTCTTGAATCCCAGATCCATATAAAAATGGGTCACATACTCCATTTTATCTTTCCATTCCTGTTTCATGCAGGCATATTTCGGTAAGATTACGCGGATATCAAAATATTTTTTGTCAAAGCACTTAGGCAGTGAGCCGGCAACATCAGCAAGTCCTCCTGTTTTAATAAAAGGTACTGCTTCTGATGTAGCAAACAGAATTTTTTTCATCTGTATTCCCCTCCCTGGGTACACCCGTTTTTATTTGTAATTATACTCCAAAATTCATTCAATTTAAAGACCGATTTTTATATTCCAGTCTGATTTTATCCGCGATCAGTGCTATGAATTCTGAATTCGTGGGTTTCCCTTTTCCGGTGCTTACGGTATATCCAAATAATTCATCAATCGTATCCATTTTTCCACGGCTCCACGCCACCTCAATTGCATGGCGAATAGCCCGTTCCACTCTGCTTGGCGTCGTCTGGTGACGCTTGGCAATGGTCGGATACAGTATTTTGGTAATGGAGTTCAGCATTTCCATATCATTTACAGATAAAATAATCGCATCTCTGAGATACTGATAACCTTTAATATGCGCCGGAACACCAATTTCGTGAATGATATTTGTCACATCGGTTTCCAGATTTCTCTCCGGTTTCCGTTCTCTCTTTTCTGCAATATTCGGTCTGCTGATCTCCCGAATTCTTCTGTCTCCAGCTCTCCGGATATGTTTAATCCGGTTCAGAAGCATGGTGTTATCAAAAGGCTTCAACACGTAATAGTCTGCTCCCAGACTGAATGCATCCTCCGTGATCCTTTCCTGTCCAACTGCGGATACTACGATAAACACAGGAACTTTACTGCCGCTGGTGTCATGGGAGAATTTCTCCATCACAGACAACCCGTCCATTTTCGGCATGATAATATCCAATATCACCACGTCCGGTTCCTTATCTTTTATAATGTTACAGATTTCTTCTCCGTTGTGTGCTTTTCCGACCAGTTCAAGGTCTTTATCTTCTTCGATCATCTGACCCAGCATATCTGCCATTTTTGTGTTATCGTCTGCAATTGCTACATTTAATTTGTCCATGAGGACATTCCCTCCTAACTTCTATCTCCTTCAATTTCCAGACCTACCCCGTATGACCGTCTGCAGAAATTAATATTCTACCCTTTTCACCCTTGTTTTCTGCCTACGGTTTCTTTTTCCCCTCTGCTGGCGACAAAATTATTATAGTGGAAATCCTATGCCGAAATCAAGATAAAAGTTGGTACTTTTCCTTATTTTCGTACGATATTTTTCGACATTTTATTTGGTTTATATCACAAAATTCACTTTACAGACACTTTTCCTCACAATGATCTACTTTTTTCTTACATAAAAAAGAGGCACTTTTCCTGTGTTTTTACAGCATTTTTCCGTGCCTCTTTTTCTGATTATGCCACATCCATCATATTTTCAATAAAAATTCCATACCCACTCGTGGAATCCTGTACAAAAACATGTGTTACCGCACCAAAGAGCTTTCCATTCTGAAGCACAGGGCTACCGGACATTCCCTGGACAATCCCGCCTGTTTTTTCCAGAAGTTCTTTGTCCGTAATCTGAATCACGAAGCTTTTGTTGGAATCTTCATGATTCAAATCGATCCTGGTGATCTCTGCCGCATACTCTTTTACCTCTCCATCTGTGCAGCAGAAAACAGATGCAGGTCCGGTTTTCAGATCCTGCTTGTACCCTATGGGAACTTTCTCCAGATTCATATTTTTCAGCTGACTGGCCTCCATCGTTCCAAAAATACCGTTTTTTCTGTTTTCAGAAATCTCTCCCAGGATATTGCCGGCTTCGTATCGAATCAACCCGGAAAGTTCTCCGGGATTTCCTTTTTCTCCTTTCCGGATTCCAAGGATCTGAGCATCATACAGATTTCCGTCTGCGATACTTAAGAGTTCGCCTGTGTCCACATCGCTGATCCCATGACCAAGAGCACCGAATCTTCCCTCTTCATCCACATAAGTTAATGTTCCGATTCCCTGCGTATCATCCCTCACCCAGATCCCCAATTTGTATTTCCCCTCCTCATCTTTCACCGGAGTTAAAGACAGAGGGATCGTTTCTTTTCCCCGACGAACCTTCAGTGTCACAGATTCCCCGTCAAGATCAGCCAGATCTTCCAGAAGATCCTGCTTACACTGGATCCGGTTCTGATTAAAAGCCACAATATAATCTCCCGGTTTTACAATGTCCCGGGCAGGTTCTTCCGTCTCGCCGCTTTCTGAGAGGATCTCACCTGTGTCAATGATCAGAACGCCTTTTGTCTGCATATAAATGCCCACTGCAGCTCCACTTACGTATACTTCTTTTGCAGTTGTATGTTTTACTTTCACATCCTTAAAAGGAATCACTCCCAACACTCTGCAGTGCAAAGTATAGCTGTCTTTTCCTGAGACTGCAATGGCATCATCAAAGCTGACAAAAGGGCGCTTAAGAAGGCTGGCCACCTCCCGGCTGTTCTCGTGATCCACCAGGATCTGATCCGGAATCTTCCGGTCCAGAATCCGGTAGCCCAGCCATCCCATCAGCATCAGATCCAGTGCAAGAAATGCCAGGATCAGATAACGGTACTTCCTTTTTCTGTTCATCATACGTCACATCCTTTGTATTTTTTTAACAAGGGGCTATTTGCAATCCACATTCGGTTAAAAAAGAGGACTGACCTTCCGGCCGTCCTCTCTTAGTATGTAACGTATGAATTATTTCAGTCTTGTATTTTTTTGTTGCTGTGCCAATTCCTTCATTTCTCTCGCATTTTCAAGAACAGCCGGTGTGATCTGGGCGCCACCCAGAAGTCTTGCAAGCTCACGAACAGATTCCTCTCCTTCAAGAGGATGGATCTGGGTGATGGTCTCTGTTCCTTCCACATGTTTCTCAATCTCAAAATGGGTATCCGCCATTGCCGCAATCTGTGGAAGATGGGTGATACAAAGCACCTGTCTGTGCTGTCCGATCACAGCCATTTTTTCGGATACTTTCTGTGCGGTACGGCCGCTGATTCCTGTATCGATCTCATCGAAGATCAGCGTATCAATCTGATCCTTATCTGCAAGGATCGCCTTGATGGCAAGCATAATCCTGGAAAGCTCTCCACCGGATACGATCTGCCCCAGCGGTTTTCTGCTCTCACCCGGGTTTGTGGAAATCTCGTATTCTACCGTATCATAACCATTGTCTGTATAATTTTTTCTGCGGTCAAAACGGATGGAAAAATCCACATCCTCAAAATTCAGCTCCTTCAGTCCGTCGATGATTTTTTCATCCAGCTGTTTACTGTATTCTTTCCGGATTTCTGAAAGTTCATGCGAAACTTCTTCGAGAACCTTTTCTGTCTGTACAAGTTTTTCTTTCAGAAACTGGAAATTTTCTTCAAATTTTTGAAGTTTTTCCAGTTTTTCCTGCTGTTCCTTCTGATAAGACAAAATTTCCGGGATCGTCTGGCCGTATTTTGCCTTCAGGCCATTGATCAAATCCAGACGTTTTTCTGTTTCAAAAAAAGTTTCTTCATCAAAAGTAAGGCTGTCCATATAAGAGGACAGATCCCGGCAGAAGTCACTGAGAAGAGAATCGATCTCTCCAAGGGCTTCCTGTAAAGGTGCAAGTTCCTTATCGTAATCCACAATTCTGGAAAACTCTTTCAATGCGTTTCCGGTCATGTCCGCGGCACCCTGTTCATATCCGGTCAGCCCGTGAACCATCTGTGCGGTTTCCATGATCCTTCTGGCATTGCTCAGTTTCCGGTAGCGGTCTTCCAACATTTCATCCTCGCCCGGAACAAGAGCTGCTTCTTCGATCTCGTTGATCTCAAATTCCAGAAAGGCTTTTTCCCGGTTACGCTGTTCCTCATCCATGTCCAGCGCTTTCAGCTGATCCATACAGTTCCGATACTCCCGGTAAGCTTCCCGGACCTTCTCCCTGGCCGGAAGGATCCGTTCTTTTCCGTATACATCCAGGATCGCCAGCTGGCGGTCACCGTAAAGAAGGGACTGATGCTCATGCTGTCCGTGAATGTCCAGAAGGCAGGCTGCTGCCGCTTTCATCTGGCTGACTGTGCTTGTCTCTCCGTTGATCTTGTTGATACTTCTGCCGTCCATGATCTTACGGGACATCAGCACCTGTCCGTCCTCCGGATAGATGTCAAGCGCCGCAAGGGACTCTCTGGCTTTCGTGTTTTCAACCTGAAATAACAGCTCTACCAGGGCATAGGAAGCATTTTCGCGGATCATGCTTCTGGAAGTTTTTCCGCCCAGGATGAGCTGTATGGATCCTAACAGGATGGATTTTCCGGCTCCGGTCTCACCGGTTAAAATGTTTAATCCCGGTCCGAATTCCACCTCTGTTTCCTCTATCAGTGCAAGATTTTTTACATGCAGATGTACTAACATTGGTTTCCTTTCTGGTATAAAGTGTCTACATATTCTGTCATTTTATTTTCCACGGGATAAGATCCCGCCAAGCTTCTGTACTACTCCCGGTGCCTGCTCGGAAGTTTTTACCACACACATGATGGTATCATCTCCGGCAATGCACCCCAGAATCTCCGGCCATTTCATGGCATCAAGAGCTGCTGCCGCTGCCATGGCCATTCCGGGAATCGTTTTTACCACTACGATATTCTGTCCGATATTCATGGAAATTACTGCATCTTTCAGGACTCTGGAATATTTATCACTTAACACATCCGGTGTGTGTTCTTCCAGGATCGCATATCTGGATTTTCCGTTGCTGCCTGCAACTTTTGTCATCTTCAGAGCCCGGATGTCTCTGGATACGGTAGCCTGTGTAACCTTGAAACCGGCCTCATTCAGTCTTGCCGCAAGTTCTTCCTGTGTATCGATCTCGTACTGACGGATCAGTTCGATAATTTTTTCATGTCTTGCTACTTTCAAAATTGAACCTCCTGCATCAGCTGTTACTCATTTTCTGTCTCAGAACCTCCACAAAGCTCAGATGGTTCAGCTTGAGGATCTTTGTCCTGACTGTGGCTTTCCGGATGACGATCCGGTCACCGGTGACCATGGATATCTGGGTATCCCCGTCAAAAGATGCCACCGCTTTCTCAATGGTATTATGTCTTCCCTCGCCGATCTCCACAGTAACCGCCTCTTCCCCGGAGAGAATGATACTTCGGGTATTCATGGTGTGGGGTGCAATGGGTGTCATGATCATCATACTGGCACTTGGGGAAACCACCGGGCCTCCTGCTGACAGGCTGTATCCGGTGGAACCGGTTGGCGTGGAGATGATGATTCCATCCGCATTATAGGAATTCATATATGAATCATTGACATAATTCTTGAAACGAATCACACGGAGATGTCCCTCTCTTCCGATCACAATATCGTTTAACGCGATATCTTTTCCGATCAGCTCTTCTCCCCGATAGATCTTTCCCTCCAGCATCATTCGCTCTTCCAACTCATAATCGTCAGTCAGAAGTCGATCCAGCGCCGGATATACGGAATTTTTGTCCACCTCTGCAAGAAATCCCAGAGTTCCCAGATTGATTCCGAGAAGAGGGATATCCAGATGCACCACATCCCTTGCAGCCTGCAAAAGCGTTCCGTCTCCGCCCAGTACGATAATACACTGTGTATCCTGTGGGATCCCATCCGGATCTGTATAATGATACGGTCCTTCCATTTTTTCGGTAATTTTCTGCACGTGGCACCTGGCACCATGTTCTTCCAGATAGTCGATGATCATATTGGAAAATGTCAGTTCCGGATCCTTGGCACTGTTTGGAATTATATAAAATCTGTCCATATTGCTTCAGTCCTTTCCAAACATCAGTCCAGCTGTCCGTGGGCTTCCTTTACCACATCCTCTACGGATACATCAAGACTCATAGGCACTTCAGTTCCTTCCGGATGTTTTTTGAGGTGAAGGAGATATTCAATATTTCCCTCCGGTCCCTTGATCGGGGAAAAAGAAAGATGACAGGGTTCCATGGCAATGCTCATGGCATAATCCCGTACCTTTTCAATGACTTCCTCATGGACCTTCGGATCACGGACAACGCCTTTTTTTCCAACTTTTTCTCTGCCTGCCTCAAACTGCGGTTTGATAAGACATACGATCTCTCCGTCTTCTGTGAGAAGATTTCTTACAGGAAGAAGAACTTTTGTCAGGGAGATGAAAGAAACATCGATGGAAGAAAATGCTGCCGGCCCTTCCAGATCTTCCGGTACCACATAACGGATGTTTGTCTTTTCCATGCATACGACTCTCGGATCATTCCGGAGTTTCCAGTCCAACTGTCCGTATCCCACATCAATGGAATAAACTTTGACTGCTCCGTTCTGAAGCATACAGTCTGTGAAACCGCCGGTGGATGCGCCTACATCCATACATACTTTATCATTCAGCGTTACGCCGAAATTTTTCATGGCTTTCTCAAGTTTCAGTCCGCCTCTGCTGACATAGGGAAGCGTTTTTCCTCTTACTTCCAGCTTAGCAGTCTCCGCAAACATGGAGCCTGCCTTGTCTTCTTTCTGGCCGTTAACGTATACCTCTCCGGCCATGATATAAGCTTTTGCTTTTTCCCGTGACGGTGCAAGTCCCTGTTCCACCATCATGATATCCAGTCTTTTTTTCATGTTATCCTCCAACAGCCCGGCTTTTTATGTGCCGGGCTGTAAAATGCCCCGCAGGTCCTTATTCCCCCACAAAGGCTGTCTCTTTTATTTTCTGTTATTCCCAAGATCTTCCCAGCTCTGCTCTATGGCATCCAGGATTCCCTGTACATTTAAACCGGTTTTTACCCGTTGGCTGTCTACAGTTCCATGCTCGATAAAATGATCCGGGATCGCCAACGGAAGCACTCTTACTTCCGGATGACAGGCTTCCATATAAGCAGATACGTGTTCTCCAAATCCGCCACTTTTTACATTTTCCTCTACAGTCACAAAAAGACTGTGATTCTGTGAAAGACGGTCAAGAAGGCTGGTATCCAGCGGTTTTACAAAACGTACATTGACAAATGTAGCTCTTGCAATTCTGTGATCTCTTATCTCCTCACAGACTTTCTGACAGACAGAAACCATACTTCCAACACCAAGGACAGCAATCTCACTGCCCGAGGTGATCACTTCACTTCTGCCCTTCTCAAGTGGCTCATCACGCTCTTCCATATCTGTACATGCTGTTCCCTTCGGATAACGGATCGCACAGGGACCATCCAGCTCTTCTACTGCAAATTTCAGCATCTGCTCCAGTTCTTTTCCATTCTTGGGAGCCATAACTGTCATATTAGGGATCATAGACAGATAGGAAAGATCAAAGCATCCATGATGGGTTTCTCCGTCTGCTCCCACAAAACCTGCCCGATCAATAGCAAAGATCACATGAAGATTCTGCATGCACACATCGTGGAGGATCTGATCAATTCCTCTCTGCAGGAACGAAGAATAGACCGCAAAAACCGGAATCATTCCTCCAAGAGCCAGCCCTGCCGCAAAGGTTACCGCATGCTCTTCTGCAATACCCACGTCAAAAAATCGTTCCGGGAATTTCTTACGGAACCGGTTCAGTCCGGTTCCATCGGGCATGGCAGCCGTAATGGCAACTACTTTCTGGTTCTTCTCTGCCACAGAACATATTGCGCTGGAAAAACAGTCCGTATATGTGGGCGCTGTTTTTTCTGCAAGAGGTCTGCCGCTTTTGATCTCAAAAGGACCGGTTCCATGAAAACGCTCCGGATGGGAAGATGCCGGTCCATAACCTCTGCCCTTTTCCGTAAGGACATGGACAACCACCGGTCCCTCCACTCTTTTTGCCTCATTAAAAAGCTTCATCATCTGACGCATATTATGGCCGTCTACTGGCCCCAGATAAGTCAGACCCATATTTTCAAAAAGCATTCCGGGAATGATCAGCTGCTTAATACTGCTCTTGGTTTTGCGGACCGTATCCACCACGGCTGTTCCAACATGTGGAATTTTTTTGAGCGTTTTTGTCACGCCGATTTTCATTCCCGTGTAAGTCTCCGCTGTACGCAAGGCACTTAAATAGGTGGACATTCCTCCAACATTCTTGGAAATGGACATGTTGTTATCATTGATGATAATAATAAAATTTGTCTTCAGCTCAGCCGCATTGTTTAATGCTTCATATGCCATTCCACCGGTAAGCGCACCATCTCCGATGACAGAAACCACATGATGTTTCTCTCCCCGCAGATCTCTGGCACGGACATAACCAAGTCCTGCGGAAATGGAATTGGAACTGTGTCCGGTATCAAAAGAATCACAGTCACTTTCATTTCTCTTCGGGAAGCCACTTAAGCCTCCCTCTTTACGAAGATCCTTAAAGCCGTCTTTCCTGCCTGTAAGAATCTTATGCGTATAAGCCTGATGTCCCACATCCCAGATCAGTTTATCCTGTGGAAAATCAAGCACATTATGCAGAGCAAGGGTCAGCTCCACCACACCCAGATTGGATGCCAGATGGCCGCCTGTCTCACTTACACTCTGGATCAAAAAGCTCCTGATTTCCTCGGCAAGGCGCGGAAAATCCTCCAATGAAACTTTATGAATATCATTTGGCTTTTTAATTTTTTCCAGAATCATTCGTATCCTTCCTTCGTTCTTTCTATTTCCTGCGGCTTACCAGACTTTCCACAAGAAGATCCAGAAATTCGTTCTTCCTGTCAAGACTGTTTAAAAGCTCTACCGCATGTTCAGAAAGTTCTTTAACCTTGCCGGCTGCTGCCGGGGCTCCCATGAAGCTTACATAGGTAACCTTATTGTTCTTCTCATCACTGTGGATCGGTTTTCCCAGTTCCTCCTGGGTACTGGTCACATCAAGGATATCATCCTGGATCTGAAAAGCCAGCCCGATGTTCTCTGCAGCCTGCTCCACAACTTCAAGTTCTTCCTCCGATGCCCCTGCCAGCACGGCACCAGCCATCATGGAAGCCTCGATCAGTGCGGAGGTCTTATTCTTGTAAATATAATCCAGCATCTCACGTTCCAGAGGTTTGCCGTCATTCTCCACATCCACACTCTGTCCTCCAAGCATACCGTTGATGCCGGTCTTATCTGCCATAATCCTCATGGCAGATATCACACGTTCTTTATCTTCAGTCAGGTTGAAAGCGGAAAGCATCACCTCATAGGCTCTGTTCAAAAGTGCCACACCGCTTAAAACACCCATAGCCTCTCCATATACCTTATGTGTGGTCAGCCTTCCTCTCCTGTAATCGTCGTTATCCAGTGCCGGAAGATCGTCATGGATCAGCGAATGCGTATGGATCATCTCCATCGCCGCCATAAAAGGCTCACAGAGCGCGCCCTCTCCTCCGAATAAACGATATGTTTCCATAATCAGAATCGGGCGGAGTCTCTTTCCGCCTGCCGTCATACTGTAATTCATGGCCTCTGCCATGGTTTTTGCAAAACCGGATTCTTCCGGAAGATATTTCCGGATCACCCGTTCCGCTTCTTCTGTTCTTTTTTTCAGTTCTTCATTAAAATTCACGAAATGTCCCATCCTCATTCATTTGAAGCATCTTTTTTTCTACAGTATCCAGTCTTCCGTTTAAATCTTTAAGAAGCTCCATCCCCTGCCTGTAAAGGCAAAAGGATTCTTCCAGAGATGTTTCTCTGTCTTCCAGCTTCCGGGCAAGCAGATCAAGCTCTCCGAAAGTCTCCTCTATGGATTTTCCTTCTTTCTTTTCTTCTGTTTCTGCCATTATCGTTCTTCCTCCCTGATGCTGTCCACAACTGCTTCTATTACACCATCTGTTACTGCAACAGAAAGTCTTTCTCCTTTTTTAACCTGACTGATTTCCGTAACTGCATGTCCGTCTTTGTCGGACACAAACGCATATCCGCCATTCAGCTTCTTCAGTGGAGAAAGTCCTTCAAACCGTTGAATCCATACTGCCAGTTCATGACGTTTTTCTGTCAGTTTATGCTCCATGGAAGAGCGCAGACGTTCTTCCAGATCTGCGGCATGTTGTCTTTTCTCTCTCAGCACAGATTCCGGGTTTAAATATTTCAGCTTCGTTTCATATGCTTTCAGCCTTTCGGCAAAAAGTTCTGTTTTGCTGTTCATGGCACTCTGCAGACGTTCTCTGTATATTCGAAAACTCTCCATCACGCTGCGAAAATCATCTACCGCAAGCTCTGCCGCAGCCGAAGGTGTGGGAGCCCTCAGATCCGCCACAAAATCCGCGATAGTAAAATCGGTTTCATGGCCTACCGCCGAAATCACAGGTGTTTTACACTCAAAAATAGCACGGGCTACGATCTCCTCATTAAAAGCCCAGAGATCTTCAATAGAACCACCTCCACGGCCGACAATGATCACGTCCACCCCTGCTTCATCCAGCATTTGGATTCCTTTTACAATACTCTGTGCCGCACCTTCTCCCTGCACAAGTGCCGGATAAAGGATAATCTGCAGATAGGGATTTCTTCTTCCCGCAATATTTCGGATATCCTGCACAGCCGCACCGGTAGGCGCTGTCACCACACCAAGAGTATGAATAAAATGAGGTATGGGCTGCTTATATTCCCGGGCAAACATCCCCATATCCTCAAGTTCCTGTTTCAGTGCCAGATACCGCTCATAGAGAGCACCGGCGCCCTCCAGAGTAATCTCTTTCGCATAAAGCTGATAACGCCCGTCTCGCTCATATACATCTACAGCGCCGCCTACAACCACCTTATCTCCGTCCTTCATGCGAAAGGCAAGGCCACGACGGTGTCCCGCAAACATCACACAGCTTAATGTACCCGTCTCATCCTTCAGGGAAAAATAGATATGTCCACTGGTATGATATTTACAGTTGGATACTTCTCCCTTTACATAGACTTTCCGGAGAAAGTAGTCCTGGGTAAACATATTTTTGACATAATGGTTTACCTGGCCGACAGAATAGACATTTCTCATGCGTTCTCTTCAGGAACTTCCGCTGCTTTCTCTTCTGTGTCAGCAGCTTTCTCCTCGTTCTTCTCTTCTTTTTCGGATGCGATCTTTCCGAGGACTCCGTTTACAAAAGAACCGGAAGCATCGCCGCCAAATCTCTTGGCAAGTTCTACAGCCTCATTGATGGCTACTCCTGTCGGTACATCCTCATCATATTCCATCTCGTATACTGCCAGGCGAAGTGCTGCGAGATCCACACGGCTCATACGTTTGGTCTTCCATCCACGGCTTGCACTGTTCAGCTGTGCATCGATATCTTCCAGATGCTCCCTTACATGTGCATATTTCTTCTTCATATATTCCTGGTCCTGCTCTGAAAGTTCTCCAAGACCTTCAAAATAAAGAGAGAGCTGTTCTGTCATCTCTTCTTCTGAATTAAACTCTGTCATAAACATAAGTTTAAATACATGTTCTCTCTGTTCTCTTCTTCTCATAATTTCCTCCTAAGACGGAAAAAAGGAAAGGTTTACTTTCCTTTTTCGTTCTCCATATCCACGCTGGCAATATGAATATTTACATCTGCAACCTCAAGTCCTGTCATATTCTCGATAGCGGATTTTACTTTTTCCTGGACCTTCTTGCTTGTCTCAAGAATGTTTCTGCCATACTCGATATTCAGTGACAGATCCACGGTAACGACGCCTTCCAGAATGGTTACTCGTACACCCTTGGACAGGTTCTTCTTTCCAAGTTTACTTACCAGCTCATTGGTGATATTTCCTGCCATGGAAGCAACTCCGTCCACATCTGTTGCTGCAAGTCCTGCAACGATTGCAACAACCTCATCTGCAATGTGAACTTCACCGATTCCGCCCAGATCCTGTATCTTATATGTTGTTCTTTTTTCTGCCATGGGAAACCCTCCTACGGATATAATATTTTTGTTCGTAATTTTATACTATTATACCAAAAAATGTTATGAAATAAAAGGGCTTATTTACTGAATTCTGTCAGTACCAGATCCGGGTTTCTGTCCTCAACCATGCCGACGCTCCATGCATTGACAAAAAGAAGCAGCGGATTTCCCTTAAGATCTGTAACTTTCTTCATATCTGAAGTTCCCACGATCTTGTCTACCTTCACAGCTTCCTTGTTGGCGATCCAGCGGATATGCTCATATGGAAGTGTTTCCAGACGGATATCCACATTATACTCATTCTCCAGACGATATTTAAGGACATCGAACTGCAGAATACCGACAACACCCACAATGATCTCTTCCATACCAGTATTAAACTCCTGGAAGATCTGGATTGCACCTTCCTGGGCGATCTGATTGATACCTTTTACGAACTGTTTTCTCTTCATGGTATCGATCTGACGCACACGTGCAAAATGCTCCGGTGCGAAAGTCGGGATTCCCTCAAAGGCAAATTTCTTTCCAGGTGCACAGATAGTATCTCCAATGGAAAAGATACCCGGGTCAAAGACACCGATGATATCCCCTGCATAAGCCTCATCCACAACATGACGGGACTCCGCCATCATCTGCTGCGGCTGGAGAAGACGCATTTTCTTGTCGCCCTGTACATGGTAAACTTCCTTGGTCGCATCAAACTTGCCGGAACAGATTCTCATAAATGCGATACGGTCTCTGTGAGCCTTGTTCATATTTGCCTGGATCTTAAATACAAAGGCTGAAAAATCATCACTCATCGGATCTATTGGTCCACAGTCTGCAGTTCTCGGAAGCGGAGAGGTGGTCATCTTCAGGAAATGCTCCAGGAATGTCTCCACACCGAAGTTGGTAAGAGCAGAACCGAAAAATACCGGTGTCAGCTGTCCTTTGCTGACTTCTTCCTGAGAAAACTCCGCACTTGCGCCATCCAGAAGCTCGATCTCTTCCATCAGTTGTTCTTTCTGTTCCGGATCCATGACCTCATCTGCATGAGGATCATCAATATCGATCTCTTCGATCACACCTTCCTTGGTACCTTTCTGTGTATCAGAGAAGGTAAGGATCTTCTTTGTATTACGGTCAAAAACGCCTCGGAATTTCTTACCGGAACCGATTGGCCAGTTGATCGGACAGGTAGCAATGCCAAGCTCTTTTTCGATCTCATCCAGAAGATCAAACGTATCATTGGCATCTCTGTCCATCTTGTTGATAAATGTAAAGATCGGGATGTGTCTCATAACACAGACTTTGAAAAGTTTACGGGTCTGTGCCTCAACACCTTTGGAACCATCGATGACCATGACCGCGGAATCCGCTGCCATCAATGTACGGTAGGTATCCTCGGAGAAATCCTGATGTCCCGGTGTATCCAGAATGTTGATACAATATCCGTCATAATGGAACTGAAGAACAGAAGAGGTGACGGAAATACCTCTCTCCTTCTCGATCTCCATCCAGTCTGATACTGCATGGCGGGCCGTAGCCTTACCTTTTACACTTCCGGCCAGATTGATGGCCCCTCCATACAGCAGAAATTTTTCTGTCAATGTTGTTTTACCGGCATCCGGATGGGAGATGATGGCAAAAGTTCTTCTTTTTTCTATTTCTTTCGTATACTTCGACACGTGAGCCTCCTGTATATTCTCTAATATCTCTATTTTACTATAACCTTACCTATTCTAGTATAGACAAGGCTTTGCTGTCAAGGCAATTCAGTCGTAAATTCCCTCTGTATCAATGGTGGAATCATTCTGGGCTTCTGCGGATGTCTCTGTATCTTTCTCCGACGCGGAATCTGCAGAATCATTTTCCACAGATGCTGCGGTATCCTGTGCTTCATCGCCTGTACTCTCCTCTGTATTTTCTGTACCTGCAGCATCCGATGCACTTTCATCTGCTGCTTCTTTGCTCTGGCTCAAAGGTGTAATCACAATACTCTCTGCCGCCACACCGGTTTTCCTTTTTACAATATCCTCGATCTGTGCACGTTTTGCATCTTCAAGATCCGCATCCGGCACTACCACATCCGCAGTTTCCCCGGTCAGATTTACAATCACATTCTCAAATCCCTTTGCTTCCAGAAGAAGCTCTGCTGCCGCCTCTTTTTCTGTAAGATCTGTCATGGAAACCATGGTATTGATGGCATTCTGCTTCTCCTCATCGCTGATATCCTTGTTGCTGATGATCGCCTGCAGGTCCGCTTTGTTCTGGGAGCGTACCTGTTCTCTGCTGATTTTTGCCTGCGCCGCAAAATCCGACGCACCGGTAAGTACGGCCTCACCCGGAGATGCGGTATCCATCACCTCCGACTGGGTTGTGCCATCTGCCCCGTTCTCATCCAGAAGGGCTGTTTCATCGGTCAGGTCATAATTCACATCGTCCAGGATACTGCTGCTGTCGGTGCTTGCCTCCTTATCTTTAAATCCCAGATCCACATCTGCGAAATTCAGATACCCGGCCACAGCGATCAGAATGGCCAGCGAGGTGATGATTACCTGGTTTTTCTTCATGATCTTTTTCACTTCTACTCTCCTCATTTCATTTTCATTATTCTAATTTTATTAGCGTCGATCTGAAATAATGCCATAATTGCCTGCTGAATATTCTGAACTGTCACTGCGCTGCCCGCTCCCTGGGCAGCTACCAGAACACCGGTGACTTCATTTTTGCTGCTTATGGAAAAACTGTCCGTATTTCCCTCATCCCCGGTCATGATGATCACTTCCACCTTCCCGACTCCTTCCACATTGGAAAGCAGTTCCTCCAGGCGGCTTTCCAGTCTTGTTTTTTCGGCCGCCTGGGTATTGATGTTCTTATTGCTTTTCTGAGTTACCGGAAGTCCTGCCACCAGAAGAAGGATCCCCAGAAGAAGGACGATCCCCCACTCCTTCCACCCCATCGCCAGGATCCAGGATCTGATACTGATCTTTTCCGAGTCCGCAGATCCTTTCACACCCATCTTGTACCGCCTCCTTCTGCTTTTCTGTGATCTTCTCAGAAAGCCTTATGATGACCCGGAGATTTTTCTCCATATCCACTTCAATTTCCCTGCAAAAAATCTTCTGTTCATTTAAAATCTCCTCCACCTGTTTTTTCAGCTCACTTTCGTAAGCTTCCTTCAGAAAGGTTTCCCGGATCCCCTGTGCTTCCACTTCCATCCGCTCCTGTTCTTCCTGGCTGTAATTTTTCCGGAACCCTTCCAGAAGTTCCTGACTTTTTCCCACAACAGCAAAAACTGGCGTACAGATAAGAAGTATCAGGAGAAGGCCCATAAACAGACGGACATACTGTTCATACCGCTTATCCGGCAGAATATGCAGGATTGCCGTAGTAAGCACATGAAAAAAAGCCAGATTTTTCATCCACTGATAAATTTCCTGCCTCATGATTAGATTCCTCCTGCCATCAAGATCAAAAATGTCAGCATGCACAAAACTTCCGCTGTAAACAGGATCCGCATCAGAAGAGCGCACCCTTCTCCCATAGTACTGAACACTTCCACAAGCCGTTTGTCAGACACCGGCTGCGCCACTGCTGCCAGAAACCTGTATACAAGTGCCAGCAGTCCGTAGCGGATCACAGGACCGGCTCCAGCCACCAGGAGCACAAGAAGAAACACCACTCCCAAACTGTTTCTTACAAGAACTGCTGTTGTAAGCACCAGTTCCGTCACTGCATTAACTGCATTTCCTACCCCAGGAAGTGCACCGGCGGTTTTTCCGATGGCACTTCTTTTCAGAGAATCCATCACCGGAGTTACCAGTCCCCGCACTACCTGAAGCCCTGCGACAACTCCCAGCAGCGTCCGTAGGCCCCAGGAAATCAGAGTCTCGATCAGTTCTGCCATTTTTCCCAGCATCTCTTCCCTGGAAAGATGATTTACAAACTTAAGAAGTATATACAAACTGACTCCAGGAAGCAAAATACTCTCCAGTATCCACTGAAACAGCCACACCAGAAAAAGTACTCCCTGATAAAAAACAGCGGCCGTAGATGCTCCGGATGCGGCAGCTACCGCCATAAAATACACCGGCGACAGCTCTTTCATAAATTCCGTGATCCACCGCAGCATAGAAAGTAGAGATGTACTTAACCCAGAAAAACTGTTCATCAGCAACGTAAAAACAAGAAGATACACAACATAAAAACTGATCTCCCCGATCTGTCCATTGTCAAAAGCACCTGCAAATCCGGAAAAAACTGCCGCAAATAAAAGAAGCAGCAGCAATTTTACGATCAGTCCTTTCTCTTTTTCAAAGCCGGAAAAAAGGAGACTGTGCAGAAATTCCCGCACACTCTCCTCCGAAAGCACTTCTTCACCGGACAACAACCTGTGGAAAGCTTCTGTGACAGAAAAGCTGTTATCACCAAGCATTTCATCCACCATGGACTGCAGATCTGTAAGTTCCAGCTGATCGGTGAGCTGTTCTTCTGCTGCCGCATAAACAGGCTGTCCTGACAAAAAACATACCCAGAATATTCCTGCAATCCAGATTGTTATCAGCAACACTACTGTTCGTTTTTTCTGCCTTCCGTTCATGCCAGAAATCCCTGTATTGTATCCAGAAGTGCCAGCAGCACCGGCATGCTCAGAACCATCACAGACAACCTGCAAAACAGATCGATCTGTGCTCCTGTGGAAGCATACCCTGCATCTTTGCATATACCGGATGAAAACTGTCCAATATAAGTGATCCCAATCATTTTTAACAAGGTAGTGACGTAACTTCCATCAACCGGAAGACTTTCCTTCAGCTTTTCAAGAGACTGAAAAAGATATCCGATCTTTCCTACCGCCAGGCCCAGGATCACCAGACCGATTCCCATAGTAATCAGACTTGTATATTCAGGAGCCCGTGATTTCAGAAGGATTCCCAGAAGCACACCAACGGTTCCCAGAATGGAAATTCTTAAAATATCCACGTTTTCTCCCTCCTTTACAGAACAAAAAGCTGCTGGATATTTTCAAAGAGTTCATAGATATACGGTACGATCCAGAACAGCACAATCAGAAGTCCCGAAAGACTTACGAGAAATGCCTGTTCTTCTCTTCCGCTGTGCTTCAGGATCTGGGAAAGAACTGAGACCAGGATCCCTACTGCTCCGATCTTAAATATGATACTGACCTCCAAAAGCTCCCTCCTTTTTCTTCAAAAGCCCGTCCCATCTTATTTGTCCAGACAGAATCTTTACACCAAAAGCACTGCCAGAAGCAATCCTCCCAGAATTCCCAGACTCCGGTACAGTCTCTTTTTTCCGGAGGCTTCTTCTTTCAGCCGGGAAATCTCCTCTTCCAGATTTTTCTCATACAGAGAAAGCTGCTTTATCTGCATTTCCAGATCCATATATCCAAGATATTCTCCGACAGAAAAAAAAGCGTCCTTTTCCCCATGGGTAAGGCAGCTTTTTTTCAGGGAATTTTCCGCACATTCCCTGCATATCTGTGAGAGTTTTTCTCCTTTTCCCGCTTTCATTCTGTCAGCGGCAGTTATGAGAAATTCTCTGTATTTTCCATTCATTCTTCCGGCGGCTCCATAAAAAGCATCCGGCAGCGATGCATTCCCGCAGCGGATCTCCCCTTTCAGGCAGATCACCATCCTAAGCAGCATCTCCAGGGTATATATTCTTTCCGAAACCCTTATGCTTTCAGAAACTCCCAGCCCGGCTCCTGCAGCTACCACCAGAATACATCCTACAATCCGGTACATATGCATTTTCCGTTTTCATCATAAATTGCTTCCACAATTCCCGCACGGTCATGTTTCCCAAGAAAAATATATCTCTGGAAAACCCGCGCCTCCCACAGTTTCCGGAAAAACGGCTGTGCCAGTGTTTCTTCCATAGAATCTCCATGTGCAGTTGCAATCAGACGACATCCACAGTGGATGACAGATTCCACAGCTTTGAAATCTTCCTCTTTTCCAAGCTCATCTACAGCTACCACAACCGGCGACATGGACCGGATCAGCATCTGCATTCCTTCTGCCTTGGGACATCCGTCCAGAATATCCGTACGCATTCCCAGATCATTCTGCGGAATTCCCTGATAACAGCCGGCAAGCTCGCTGCGTTCATCTACCACTCCTACCGTAACACCGGAAATGTTCCCCCAGCCATTGCTCATCTGGCGGATGATATCCCGAAGAAGCGTCGTTTTCCCGCATCTGGGTGGGGAAACGATCAATGTGTGCATGATCTGCTCTCTTGTCTGAATATAAGGCATCACACTTTGGGCACATCCCTGGATCTCATGAGCCAGCCGTACATTGATGCAGGAAATATATTTCATTCCCCGGATCCGGTTTCCGTCCAGGATTACTTTTCCGGTAACTCCTACACGATGTCCGCCCTGTACACTTAAGAATCCCTGACGTATTTCATCTTCATAGGCATACAGAGAGTACCCGCTGACATACTCCAGTGTCTCCTTCAGATCCTCCCGTGTCACCAGATAAGGCTCTGTGTCTTTCTGCCGCAGAAAACATTCTCCCCCATCGTAGGTAAGAAACAGGGGCCTTCCCACACGGAGACGTATCTCATATAATTTATCATAATCAAGGTCTGCATCCACCAGAAGCTGGCGGACATTACTGGCAAACAGGTTCTGAATCTGGTTTGCGTCCATTTTTTCACCTCTTACACTTAAATATATTGCGGACGTGCCGGATTTAGTACCCCTTGTCTCCTTCGAAAAAGATCTGTTTCTCCCTTATTCCGACAGGAAAAACAGACTTTCTTCCTCATCATAGGCTTCCATCTTCGGAAGACTCAGCTTCAGTACACGGTCCACAATATTTACGGAGGACGCACGGTATGCATAGGCGCAGGATTCAAACATTACATAGAGATTGTCACCTTCCACCACGATCTGTTCCAGTCTCTCCGGAAAACGGTAAGTTCTGGCCGAATTTTCGTTTACATACAGACGCTTGTCGGACTGTTCATAAAATACCAGTCTGGATGGCAGGATTCCAAAAGAATGGGAGATCAGCAGTTTGTCATTGTAAAAAGCGATCCCCTGAACCTGCTCCGATATAGTAGAATAATCCAGCGGAACTGCCATTTCAAAATCCATGCCCAGTTCCTCATCCATGGTATTGATTAGATTTCCATCTGCGTCAACTCCGTATCGTGCAATTACACTTTCGTTATATTTTTCAAAGCAGCCTACATACAGACACCCTTCGTAAAAAGTCATAAACGAGTCCCTTACAATTCCATAAAGGCTGACTGTCTGGAAAGTATCCACCGGCAGGTGACTGTCATCATAATCATATGCTTCTATTGTATCCATCTTTATACTTACTGCCTGTGCGATTCCGTTGATATTGGAAGAATACCACAGAATCTTATGCTCCGGGTCGTAGGCAAGGCCTCCCACATGAGGCTGTCCAGGCAGTATTATTTCTTTTATAAAATTATGCTTTTCTTTATCGATCACATAGATGACCGAATTATGTTTCTGTGTGCTGCAGTAGGCACTAACCAGCACATAATCATCGGTAACTGCCAGTCCCTGAGGAGTCATGGACGTACACATGGCCGGTGTCGCACCTTTTTCCGTAAGCAACGTCCTTATATTTTTCAGTCCGGGAATGACATAAGTTCCATATTCTTTCTCTTTTTCTCTCCCGTCAAAGGCAAAATAGGAAAATGCCTCTTTCTGGGAAAGCATCTGTTTCTGGCCCCGCAGCGTATACACCGCAGCACCTCTGTTTGTCACCACAGCTTTTGTGGGCAGTTCTGTCTTTGCCCTGTAAACAAACGCATATAAAAAATAACACATGCACAGCACAAAAACAACTGCCAGAATCTTCAGAAGGAAGATCCGGAAGCTGCGTTTCATCTCTTTGTTCATTTCATCGTCTCTATTCGCTATCTCAAAATGATGTCTTCGTATTCAAACCGTAATTCCAGGCTGTCTCTGGACCAGATCGCTCCACTGTATCCTGGCTCCATCTCAAGCATGATGTAATTTCCCTTATCCATGGGAATGGTTCTCAGATCTCTGGACAGACCCTCTCCAGTCCATTTGATATAGGCCTCCCTCAAAACCCACTGGGTAAAAAAGGCCCTTTCCATATCATCCGCATCCAGAATTTCCCTCACCATATCTGCAGGCACCATTCTTTCAAGAATTCTTTCGTAATTTACTTTCTTGTGAATCTGCACATCAATGCCCACTTCTTCTCCTGCAAACAGGCACATCACATATTTTCCGGAATGGGTGATATTATAATGAATTCTGGGAAGCAGGGTAAAAAACGGTTTCCCATGCTCCCCTTTTGCACGGGGTTCAAAGGCAAGTTTCCGGCCAAACTCTTTCTCGAGCCCGATCTCAAGAAGCTTTTCTCCGATCATGTGCTCCATGTTCTTGTTGTCATATTCGTCTTTTATTTTTGTATAATATATGATCCCGTTCATAATCCGGCCTCCTCAAGGAACCGGGAAGGCTCCCGTTCCTTCTCATACTGCTGTCTCACATAACACAGGGAAAGTTTTTTCTTTGCCCGCGTCATCCCAACGTAGAAAAGTCTCCGTTCTTCCTCAAGGTGTGCCTCCAGAACTGCCTTCCGGTAAGGCATACTGCCCTCATTGACATTCATAATATATACCCTGTCATACTCCAGGCCTTTTACTGCGTGAAGGGTAGATATCACACATCCTTCCCTTTTTACGTCCTGTTTCTTCGCCTGTTCTTCCAGTTTTCTGGTATATTCATCCATATAGGCCAGCCATTCTTCCAGTGTTTTCATTCCTCTGGCACTTTCGTGTATCCGGTTTAAGGTTTCCCAGAGCTCTTCTGGTTTTATTTTACGATACCTTGCGTATTCCTGCAAGTATTCTTCATATCCCATACCATTTCGGATAAAATTAATGGCAGCATAAGGGGCCATTGTTTTCAGGATCCGGAGATGTGTTTCCAGCGTTGTGATCCGGTCACACATCCAGTCCTTATCTTTATAAAATTCTCCAAGAACTTTAAAATCTATATTTTTTTCGGTAAGAGCCTCTCTGGCTATGTAGCGGTTGGGACGATTCATAATTTCCAGAAATGTACTTCTGCTCCGGTCCCCCTGTGCCATCTTCAGATAGGCGATCATATTCTTGCAGATCCAGTCTCGGAACAGATTGGGCAATTTCTCTTTCATGGTAAAAGGAACCCCGTATTCCATCAGAGCAGCAACCAGTCCCTCTGCTTCCTGGTTGGTCCGAAAAAGAAAGGCCGTATCTTCAATATCTTCCCCTTTTTCCATCCGGTTTTTTAAGGCTCCTGCTGCTGCCATATACTCATCCCTGGGGTTTTTAAACTCTTTTACCACTACAGGTTCTCCCGGTTCATTGGGCGTGAAAAGTTTCTTTACATAACGGTTTTCATTATGATCAATTACCTTCATAGCTGTATTTAAAATATTTCCGCTGCACCGGTAATTAATATTCAGAAGCACTGTTTCCGCATTTTTAAAATCTTCCGGAAAATTCAGCATAATCTCCGGACGTGCCCCACGGAAATGATAGATAGACTGGTCATCGTCTCCCACCACAAACAGGTTATTTTCCGGAGCTGCCAGCATTTTTACAATATCATACTGAAGATGATTGATATCCTGAAACTCATCCACCAGAATATACTGAAATTTTTTCTGCCATGCAGCCAGGATATCTTTTCTTTTACGCAGAAGTTCATAGCAGCTTAAAAGCATGTCATCAAAGTCAAGCTTTCTTCTTTCGTTCAGAACTTTCCTATACCCTTTAAAAATCTGCCGGAACACTTCATCCGGACAGCAGGAAGAATAATAATGTTCCAGCGAAATTCTTCCCCCTTTGACAACGCTGATCTCTTTTGCCAGATCTTCCACAAAATCCCCCTCTTGGGACTGTTCTGTGGCACAGTTTACTGCCAGCTCTCTTAAGATCGCATATTTTTCCTCTTCAGAGAGAATATTGCTTCCATTGAGACCATATGCCTGTTTCAGGATTCCGTAAAATACACCATGAAAAGTTCCAAATGTAACGCCTGTCCTCGGAACTCCGGTAAATTTCAGAAACCGTTCTTTCATTTCTACAGCTGCTGCCCTGGAAAAAGTCACAACAAGAACAGAGGAAGCCGGTATCTTCCCTTCATGAATCATATGTGCTGTTCTTTCTACTATGACGGAAGTTTTCCCCGAACCGGGGCCTGCCAGAACCATCATCGGTCCTGACAGGTGGGCGATCGCCCTTTTCTGAGATGGATTTCGTTTCATAACTGGATGATTGACCACGCACTTATTCGCGCTCAAGTTTTTCGATTGCCGCATGTACACGTTTCAGTGTCTCGTCCTTGCCAATGATTTCCATGATCTCTGTTGCACCGGCCGGTGTCATCTGCTTGCCGGATACTGCTGTACGAAGCGGCCACATTACATAACCGTTCTTATAGCCATGCTCCTTTACAAAAGCACTTAAAGATGCATACAGCGGATCGTTGGTGTAATCCTCCTGTGCTTCCAGTACAGGAAGTACTTCTTTGAGAACTGCAAGGGAAGTCTCCTCTGTTGTTTTCATTTTTTTGTGACGGTACATTGCACTGTCATACTCCGGAACTTCCTCAAAGAAGTCTACAAGGTCCGGAATATCCGGGAATACTTCGATTCTGGTCTGAACCATACCTGCGATCTTCCTGAGATCAAAGTCTTTCTTCAGTACTTCTTTCAGATATGGAAGTGCTCTCTCATAGAATGCATCCGGATCCATCTTCTTGATGTACTCACCATTCATCCATTTCAGCTTGGCAATATCGAAAACTGCCGGTGATTTGTTGATATGGTGATAGTCAAATGCTTCCACAAGTTCCGGAAGTGTGAAGATCTCACGGTTATCTGCCGGGCTCCATCCAAGGAGTGCAACATAGTTGATCACTGCCTCTGTAACGAATCCCTGGTCGATCAGATCCTCATAGGAAGAATGGCCACATCTCTTGGAAAGTTTCTGATGTGTCTCATCTGTGATCAGCGGACAGTGAACATAGGTCGGAATATCCCATCCGAATGCTTCGTAAATACGGTTGTATTTCGGTGAAGAGGAAAGATACTCATTACCTCTTACCACATGTGTGATTCCCATAAGGTGGTCATCAATAACGTTTGCGAAGTTGTATGTGGGATATCCGTCGGATTTAATCAGGATCAGATCTTCCATCTCCTCATTGTTGACTGTGATATCGCCGTAAATAACATCGTGGAATGTTGTAGTTCCCTCTGTCGGCATATTGAAACGGATAACATGAGGCTCACCTGCATCCAGACGGCGCTGAACCTCTTCTTTGGAAAGGTGAAGACATCTCTTGTCGTAGATGGAGATCTCCTTACCTGCAACTGTACGTTTCATGCTCTCCAGCTCTTCCTTGCCACAGAAGCAGTAGTATGCATCTCCCTGCTCGATAAGCTGTTTCGCATATTTCAGGTACATACCGGTTGCCTGACGCTCGCTCTGTACATACGGACCGAAACCGCCGTCTTTATCCGGTCCCTCATCATGGAGAAGTCCGGTTTTCTCAAGGGTACGGTAAATGATATCTACTGCTCCCTCCACATAACGTTCCTGGTCTGTATCTTCAATACGGAGGATAAAATCTCCGCCTTCATGTTTTGTGATCAAATAAGCATAAAGAGCTGTTCTTAAGTTACCCACATGCATTCTTCCTGTAGGACTCGGTGCAAATCTTGTTCTGATCTTTGTCATTTCTTTTCTCCTCGTTTTGTTGTTTCTCATTATAAGTGATATTATATACCTAAATCCTTCAAAATGTCCATAGGTTTTCCGACGGAATCCCCCCGTCTTCCCTGTACACAGAAAAATCCCCTGAGACACCATTGTCCCAGAGGATCTCTTAATTCCTGCTTATGCTTCCACGCCTTTGTTTTTAAGGTACTCGATTACGTCTCCGACTGTATTCAGATCTGTAAGCTCCTCTGCCGGGATCTCAACGTTGTACTCATCCTCAAGAGCCATAACCAGCTCAAAAAGATCCAGAGAATCTGCTCCAAGATCATCCTTAAAAGATGTCTCCGGTGTAATTATAGACGCCTCACAATTTAACTGCTCTGCAAGCATTTCTTTCATTTTTTCTAACATGTCTTATTTTCTCCTTTAATCGTTACAGATCGAATCTGTTTCCTCTTTTTGAGCAAAGTATATAGTCTGCAAAAACAGTTGTCAAGAGGATTTTCCCAAAAAATGGCTCCAGAGCAAAAATATTTTGATTTTAAAACTATTTTACTCTTGAAATTTTATCTGACGGGCCACACTGAGGGCAATTGCCATCTCCGACATCAGGAATACGATCGATGTTCCTCCGTAGCTGATAAAGGGCAATGTAACACCTGTATTCGGCATCAGATTCAGCACAACGGCAATGTTTAAGATTACCTGAAGTGCAATATGTATAAAAATTCCCGTAACGATCAGAGAGCCGAACAGATCCGGGGCATTCTGTGCAATAAAGAACAGTCTGTACAGAAGATACCCGAACAGGATCAGCACAAAAATACCTCCGAAAATCCCAAGTTCCTCACAGATAATAGAAAAGATCATATCGTTCTGAGCCTCAGGAACGCTTCCCAGTTTCTGGATACTGTTTCCAAGTCCCCTTCCGAAAAAGCCACCGGAGCCGATCGCATAAAGTGCCTGTAACGTCTGATATCCGCCTTCATCGGAATATTTCTCAGGCTGAAGCCATACCAGTACTCGCATAATACGGAAGCTGTTACTGCTCTTGGTTGTCGCAACCAGAAACAGCACCCCAATCACGATCAAAACGATACCGACGATACCTATAATGATAAACGGACGGGTATCCGGATGTGCCACAAAAACCATTCCTACAGTAATGCCCAGAATGATCATGGCAGTACTTAAGTTATCGGTAAGCACATAAGCAGCCAGCGCAAGTCCTGCTCCCGGAAGTCCCAGGATCATACAGCTTTTCAGAGTTTTTACCTTTCGTCCCATCTTTCCGATCA
This sequence comes from Blautia sp. MCC269, assembly GCF_018785655.1. Taxonomy (NCBI): domain Bacteria; kingdom Bacillati; phylum Bacillota; class Clostridia; order Lachnospirales; family Lachnospiraceae; genus Blautia; species Blautia sp. MCC269. Next base: position 147,183 of record NZ_WQQE01000021.1, read on the forward strand.
TATAGGCCATCATGATGATGACCGCAATCTTGGCTATTTCGGCAGGCTGAAAGTTGATCGGTCCGATATACAGCCATCTGGTTGCACCATGGGAAGAATGCCCCAGCGGAGTGCTGACCAGGCCCATAAGGATCAGTGAAGCCACATAAAGTGCGGTTGTAAAAGGAAGAAGGACATGATAATCCAGTATTTTTGAAATAAATAATGCTCCGATCAGACAGGCCGCACTGATCAGTGCCTGTTTCTTAAAATAAAACATATCATTGCCATAATTTACTTCCGCCATATAAGAACTGGTGCTGTACAGCATAACCAGTCCGAAACATACCAGAAGTACGATGACAGCGACAAGATTATAATCATAGTAATCTGATTTTGTATTCTGCTTTTTTAAATTGAGCAGAGGTTTTTTCATTTTATCACCATCGCTTTCTGTATCCGCGAAGAAATTTCTGATATCTAAAAAAGAAAGTAAAAAAAATTCCCGGAAAGCCGCATAAATGCTGTCTTTCCGGGACGTTCCATAAATGGACCTGAGGGGAATCGAACCCCTGTCCGAAAGCCTATCCCTTAAGGCATCTCCCATCACAGTCGCTGATTTAACATTCCCTCGGCAGCACGCCCACCGACAGGCTTACTGCTTCAGTAGCTTCATGATACATCTACCGGGGCAAAGCTTACCCGGCAAGGTTTCTCACATAGTCGACGCCAGATTCCCGATGTGTGAGTGCATCGGGGCTGACGAGCAGCTTAGGCTGCTAACGCTAACTTTTCGTCTGCGTTTATATTTAGTTCCCGGTTGGTACGCAGTCCAGGAGTCTGCGGATGGCTTCCCTAACTTCAAAGCCCCCGTCGAAACCAGTACAAGCCCTTGTATAAAAAAGACTTCTGATGACTTCATTCTCTTCAAGTCATCTCTGGTGGACAGACGAACTCTAAGCCAGTTGTTTTTTGACTGGATTTAATTATACCAGAATGTTTTTTCGTGTCAAGGATATTTGCAAAAAAGGTTCCGGGCTGTGCACGGTTTTTCTTACCCTCACAGCCTGGAACCCAAGTCTGAAACTGTCAGCCTTATATGCTCTGCATCATATTCATTCGCCGTCTTTTACTTTCAGACAGATGATATGTTTCTCTTTGTCATATCCGTTAATACGGACCTTCATTCCCTCTTTTGTCTCTTCGCACTGTACATTAAGTGTTGAATCCAGTGTCTCTGCACTTCCTTTTACGCCCGGAATCAGCACTGTATTCTCTTCCTGGGAAAGTCCCTCTATAAATACATAAAGATCTTTTTCTTTTGCTGTAAAAAACAGCTGTACACCATCTCCTGCTGTTTCCGGAAGATGTGCGGAACAACTGGTATCATAAATACCTTCTCCGTTGATCTCCAGCCATTTTCCAAGCGCAAGAAGACGTTTTTCCTGCTCAGCCGGAATAGTTCCGTCTGGTTTCGGGCCGATATTGAGAAGCAGGTTTCCGTTATCAGATACTGTTGCAACCAGAAGATGAATCAGATCCGGAACACTGATCAGCTGATCATCTCCTTCATTTTCATTGTATCCGAAAGAAAGTCCCATACCGCGGCACATTTCCCACTTTTCCTTGCGATTAGCTTCGCCCTGTTTGTATTCTTTTGTGCTGAAGTCATGATACAGTCCATTAAACCGGTCATTGACCACGCCTTCCTCCACCACATTATAATAATGTGCCAGGAAATACGGCATCATATGCTCACTCTGCTTTGGCCATCCAATATCATTCCAGAATACGGACGGGTGATATTTGTCTACCAGCTCTTTCATCTGGTTGTAAGAATAGTCTGCATACTCAAAAGTCGGGCAGGCATTTCCGAAATTGTCCTCTTCCTTGAAAATCGGATCATTGGCAAACTGCCAGTCGATCAGCCCTGAATAATAAAGTCCCATTTTCAGACCTTCACTGCGCACAGCATCTGTCAGCTCTCCTGTGATATCTCTCTTCGGACCAAGTTCTTCACAGTTGAAATCTGTATATTCACTGGGATACAGGCAGAAACCATCATGATGCTTCGTTGTCAGCACAACATATTTTGCCCCTGATTTGCGGAAAAGTTCTGCCCACTTCTGTGGCTGCCAGTTCTCAGCCTTCCACATTGGCAGGAAATCTTCATAAGAAAAATCCTTGCCGTATTTCTCAATGTGATGTTCATAAGAAGGTCCTTTTCCAACATTTATGGAATTATAATACCACTCCGCATAAGGATTGTTGCAGAACCATTCTTCATTGGTCTCCACCGCACCAAGCTCCCATGTTCTTGGCGCGAAGGCAGGAACTGAATAGATTCCCCAGTGGATAAAAATTCCGAATTTACAGCCGTCATACCATTTCGGTACCTCATGCTCATTTACAGAATTCCATGTTCCTGTATATTTTTTTGACATTTTTCATATCCTCCTTGATATTATCCGCATCAGCCCTTTACAGCACCGGCTGTCATACCTGCGATCACCCATTTCTGTGCAAAAATGTATACCAGGATTACCGGCAAAGAAACCAGTACAACGTCTGCGCATACAAGATTCCAGCTTCTGCTGAACTGTCCGTAGAAATTGTATACAGAAAGAGGCAGCGTCCACTTGGAAGAAGAATTCAGAAGATACATCGGAATCTGAAGCTCATTCCATACCCACATAAAATTCAGAACGCCTGTTGTTGCAAGAACCGGTTTCAGAAGCGGCATGATCACTGTGCAGAACAGTCTTCCGCCTACTGCACCGTCCATAACTGCTGCCTCATCCAGTTCTTTCGGGATTCCTTTAATAAATCCGCTGAACATCATTGTTGTAAACGGCATGTACAGAGAAGAATATACAAGACAGAGACCGATTCTTGATCCGTAAATCCCCATTTTCTGCATCAGCTGGATAGTTGGAAGTGCAGCAAAAGGTGCAATGATTCCAAGAGTGATGATCTTATACCCGATCCTGCATCCTTTTGTATCTCTTCGTACAATGATAAAGCTTAAGAATGCAGAAAGAGAAACGATCAGTGCCACTGATATAAAGGTGATAAACACACTGTTCCCGAGAGAACGCATAAAATCTTTTTCCAGAACTGTTATGTAGTTTTCCGGATGCCACTCACTTGGCAGGCTGATATTCATATAAGCAGCTTCGCCTTTGTTTTTAAAGGAAGTGAGAAGCACCATCAGCATCGGATAGATCGTCACGATGCTCACAAGCCAGAGAATGATCTCCAGTATCAGATTGATCCTAGTTTTTTTCTTATTCATATTATAACACCGTCTCCCATCTTGATGAAAACTTCTGATATACAACTGAAACAATGACCAGAAGCACTGTGAATACAAGGTTGACAGCTACAGATTGTGAATAACGTCCTGCAGACATTTCATTCATCATCAGCGTTCCGAAACTCTCAGTCGCATTTCCTGGGCCGCCGCCTGTCATAACGTAAATCAGATCGAACATTTTCAATCCATAAATCAGACTGAACAGAATATTAACGTTTACAGTAGGCATGATCAGCGGAAGTGTGATATGGCGGAAAAGCTGCCACTCAGATGCACCGTCAAGCTTACCTGCCTCCAGATAATCAGAAGAAACTGACTGCAGACCCGCAAGTGTGATGATGATCGCATATCCCACATTTCTCCATACCTCAGCTACGCAGATAGCAAAAACTGCTGTGCCTCGTTTTCCCAGCCACTGTATATTTGCAATTCCCATAAGGTTCAGGATATTATTGATCGTACCGTGACGTGTCTGAAATACAGCACTGAAGATAAGGCCTACAACAAGGCAGGAAAAGATAGACGGGATAAAATAAACCGTTCTCAGAGCAGTCCGTGTTTTGATCTCACGGTTCAGGATATAGGCAAATACAAAGCCCAGAAGTGTTACGGTAATGGTTTTTACGCCTGCGTAGATCAGGGTATTTACAAAGGCTACCGGCACTTTCGTACTCGTAAGAACTGACATGATATTTTCAAATCCCACAAATTTCAGATTGGTTGTTCTGGCTGCACTCCAGTTGGTAAATGCATAGTAATAACCCACAGTGGACGGTACAATAAAGAAGATAAAAAATACCACAGCAGGGATCAGTGCCAGATACAGCGGATATATTTTTTTTCGATTCATGAATTTCCTCCTTAAACAATTTCAGGTTTGAAGTTTTACCCTCAAACCTGAAACCATCTTTAAAACGGATGTTTATTTACTGGGCAAAAGACTCAAGTGTTGCAACTCTGTCATCATCGATCAGTTTTACACATTCTTCTACGCTGATGTCTCCGTTCATAAGCTGAAGCAGAGCCTTGCCACCTTCCTGCTGGTTGAAACCAACGATCTTCGGCTGTGCGGAAGATGCACGGATCAGTTTATCTACGCTGTCTTTGTTTCCATCATACTGAGTGGAATTTACATTGGTTGTCTCCTGTTTGAATACTGCTGCTGTGGAAACACCATCAAATGCCTGGTTGTAATTCTCCGGATCTGCCATAAAGTTTACGAAATCACTGGCAGCCTCTACATTATCACCATTTTTGTTTACAAGCATCAGGTTTACATTTCCGCCTTCATAGGTTCCCTCATCGCAGGTTCCCATAAATACAGGCATGATTCCGAAATCATCACCTACATAATCATAAGATTCACTGTCATAATCTGTGTCAAACCAGGTATCCCAGCAGAAGAGCATTGCAGCTTCACCTGTTCCAAGAACCTCACTTGTGTAATCCCATGTATCAGATGCAAAGTTCTTTCCAAAGTATCCTTTATCTGCTGCTTCTTTAAACCAGGTACACATATCTGTGAATTCCGGGATATCTGCGTAGGACATTTCTCCTGCATTCAGTTTTTCGATATATTCCGGATGCTCCTCAAGTACAGGATCCAGTGCGAACTGATAAAGGATTGGCCATGCATCAGCTGCTGCAAGGTAAATCGGCTGTACTCCGTTCTCCAGAAGTGTATCACAGGCTGCATTGAATTCTTCCTGTGTTGTAGGCTGCTCAATTCCCAGTTCCTCGAAGATCTTTGTGTTATAGAAGCAGCCGGAGTTGGATGCTTCCCAGAACGGAAGTCCGATCACTTTGTCATTGTAGGTTGCCTGTGGAAGAACTGAGTCCTGAATATCGGACACCCAGTCAGCATCGGACCAGTCTACAAAATTCTCTTCCGGATTAAAGTTTTTCAGGTTGCTGTTTCCGAAATGAATGTAAAGATCCGGGATATCACCTGTTGTAAATTTTGTCAGTGCAATGGTCTCTGCATTATCTGTATCAAGACCCTGCTGGTCAATCTTGTTTCCGGAAGACTCTTCCCACAGAGAAATGATCTTCTGCATGTACGGTTTTGCAAGGTCATCTGCATTTCCGTAAAGTGTCAGTGTTACTCCATCTGCTGCGCTGGCGGTTACCACGCTCCCGAATACAGATACCGTCATGCACGCTGCCATAAGTGCTGCAAACATTTTTTTCTTCATTGTAAATTTCCTCCCTTTGTTTGTTTTTTCGTTCTTAATATGGTCATATTATATAAAACTGCCTTCGGAAAATCCATGGACTTTTGTTTAATCCAACATGTACTTTTTTCCTTTTTTACATTCTTCCATCTATTTGTACAATTTTCCTTGTTTCTTTTTCGCTGTTCATATAAAATAGATACAAGAAATCTTCCGGAGGAACGATCATGAAATTCCATGAATTTTCTTTTCAAAAAAAGCTGTTCATTTCCTGCATCCTGCTAAACTCCCTTCTGCTTGTCGGTTTTTCGCTGTTTTTCTATTATTATTCGGCAAATTCCCTGCGGGAGAACATGCGCAGTACATTAAGCGGCAGTGCATCCATGATACAGAACAATCTGGACACCCTTCTCAATGATGCAGATAATACGCTGAAAGAGCTGCAGCTAAACGCCTCACTCCTTGATACTGCCAGAAATATCCCTGAGGGCGAAAACAACTACCTGCCTACCCATATCACAGCCAGATCTGCTTTTCAGGACCGGTTCCGCACTACCTTGATGTCTTCAGACCTGGATATATCCCTTAATTATGTCAGCAAATATTACGACCATCTGGGAACTTCTTCCCCAAACGGTACCAGTTATACAAAAAAAACCGTTCTGGAGAACAATCCCTATCTTACAGACGTTATAGATAACATTAATTATGTTTTATATGTCCCTCCTCACAAGGATTACTGGAAAAACAACCGAACTGTAATTTCTGTTGTACGTTCCATGCGGGATATTTATCATCAGTACGGACTTCTTATTGCTGATTTTGATATGGATACCCTGACCAGACAACTTCTCTCCGGTTTTGATACTCCTGAAGATTGTGATATCACCATTCTGGATGATGCTGATAATCTGGTTTACACAAGTGCATCCTCACTGAACCGCAGGACTTTTCTGGCCAGCTGGCGTTCCGCTTCCGAGATTTCTCCTGACAGTGGCAGCTTTTCCTACGGAAATCTTTCTGTTTCCAGCTATCACCTTTCCGATAAGACCGGATGGACGGTGATCCTCAGTGAGAATTCTTCCATATTTGCAGCCTCCATAAAACGGCTTCTCATAATCAGCACATTGCTTTTTGTAATCATGTTCATAATTATGTCCACCTTCCTTATGGTACTGACGCGAAACCTCACACAGCCACTTCGACAGCTGACAGATAAGCTGACAGTTCTTGATCCCGGGGAAAATATTTCTGCTATTCCCGGAAGCAGCGATAATGAGATCATCTTTCTCACCAATGCGATCCAGGGATATCTTTCTGAAATTTACGACCAGAACCAGCGTCTTGCAGAACAACGGAAACGGACATTGATTGCCCACTATGACGCCATGGAAGCGCAGCTGAACCCGCATTTTCTGTACAATACTCTTTCTGTCATCGGAATGACAGGGCTGGCCTCTGGAAATATGGATGTTTCCAACATGTGCACAGAGCTTTCCCAGCTTCTTCGCTATTCCCTCTCCTACACAGGGCAGTCCGTTATTTTGTCCCAAGAGATCGACAATGCAAGACATTACCTCTATATTATGAAGATACGCTACGAAGACGATCTGGAATACGAATGGCAGCTTGATGAGTCCCTGAATTCCATTACTGTGCCAAAGCTGATTCTTCAGCCTCTTATTGAAAACTGTTTTCAGCATGGCTTCCACCAGGCCGGCGTGGAGATTCCTCCTCCCTGGAAGATTTCCATACGTTCCCACTGTGACGACACCCGGTGGTATCTGTCCATCTCCAACAACGGAGCTCCGTTTCCTGAAGAAAAGCTTACTGCTCTTCACCAGAAACTCTCCGGCTTCACCTTTACCGGAAACCAGGATATGGATTACGAAAACACCTTTCGCCATCAGGGCTATGGCCTGGAAAATACCATTCTCCGTTTTCATATTTATTACCGCGGCGAAGAATATTTCCATGTTTCCAAAAATGATTCTGACAACCTTACGACCGTCACCATCGGCGGCCCGTTAAAGCCCGAAAAATTATTCAGCCGGAGCACTTCCTGACAGGGAAGCCTCCGGCTTTTTTCCTTAAACTTTATTTACTCCTGATCTGATAGATCGCGTCTTTCTCTGTATCAAATACGTATCTTTCTTTTTCATCTATGATCACAGGAACTTTTATTCCATCTTTGGATATCTCCAGTTCCTCTCTGCATCTGAGAACTGCTTTTTCCCCATGTTTCGAAAGAAGCCACCCATGAGAAAATCTGCCCTTTTCCCAGGTCATATCCACCTCAAAACCGCCTTCTGCACAAATACCTGTGACGCTTCCCTCCTGCCAGTTTTTCGGAAGAGCCGGAAGCAGGAATATCTCATCCAGATGGCTCTGGAGCAGCACCTGGGCAATTCCGCACGCTCCGCCGAAATTTCCGTCTATCTGGAATACCCACGGAATACCTGAAATCCGCTCAAGTGGCGGATGCAGATCAAACATATTCGGTGCTGTCAGTTTATTGAGAAGATAATCGATATATTCCTCTGCTTTATCTCCATTTTGAAGTCTTGCATACAGATTGATCAGCCATGCACAGCTCCAGCCTGTGTGACCGCCACCAAATTTCATTCGTCTCTCCAGAGATTTCTCACATGCTTTTACCAGCTCCGGATTCTCATATTCATTAATCTGGTTTGCCGGAAACAGGGGATATAAATGCGAAAAATGTCTGTGCCCAAGTTCCCACTCCTCATAATCTTCTCTCCATTCCAACAGCTGACCGTATTTTCCAACCTTGTACAAAGGGAGCTTATCAAGAGTTTCATGCACCCAGTCTTCCTGAGATGCTTTTTTCCCAAGGATCCTGTTTCCTTCCAGATAGGCATGAAAAATATCTCTCAGGATTCCGGTATCCATGGTACAGCCTGCGCAAGCACTTCCCGTTGTTCCATCTGCCTGATAATAGGTATTCTCCGGAGAAACAGAAGGACACACCACCATTTCACCCTGATCTTCGATCATGAAATCTTTAAAAAACAACACGCACTCTTCCAGAACCGGCATCATCCTCTCCAGAAAAGCCTGGTCCATGGTATAGCGGTAATGCTTCCAGATATGTGCTGCCAGCCATGCGCCGCCCATTACCCAGTATGACGCTGCCAGTGCCAGATCCTGCGGTGCTGTGTCTGCCCAGATATCTGTGTTATGATGTGCCACAAAACCTCTGCATCCATACATTTCCCTCGCTGTTTTCTTTCCATTCTCCACCATTCGTTCCAGCAGGTCAAAAAGCGGCTCATGACACATGGAAAGATTACAGATCTCTGCTGGCCAGTAATTCATTTCTGTGTTGATATTGATGGTATATTTGGAATCCCAGGTAGGCTCCAGCTTCTCACACCAGATTCCCTGAAGATTGGCAGGAAGTCCTCCCGGGCGGCTGCTCGCCATAAGAAGATATCTTCCGTATCCATAATAAAGAGCTGCCAGCCCTTTGTCTTTTTTACCTTCCCGGAGTCGTTTCAGGCGTTGATCTGTTGGAAGTCCGGACAGACCTTCATCCTCTTTCAGTTTCAGAACAGAACGGTCAAACACCTTGCTGTGTTGCTCCACATGTTCTGCCAGTATTCGGTCAAAATCCTCTGCTGTGTAAGAAGCCAGCTGTTCTTTGAGGTAGCTGTATGGATCCTCGACCTTCTTTTTTCGGTAAGGGAAAGTAGTCACTCCGTTTACATAAAAAATCACCCTGGAAGCATTTTGGATCACCAGGTGTTCTCCGATCACCTGTACACTTCCGCCTTCTGACACCGCGCGGGCCTGAATGCAGAATTCACTTCCACCCTTTCCCAGATCTCCATCAATATAAATACTGTCCTCACCGGCTTTTCCTGCACAGTTGTAAAATCGTCCCCTTGTTATCAGAACAGACATGGCAAGACCTTCTTCTCTGTCTGTGGAAAACTCCGCTGCCATCAAATCTTCTTTTTCAGAGATCAGACATCGCATTCTGTACTGTGCTCCATTATGTACAAACGAAGTACTTGCAACACCTTTTTCCAGATCCAGCTCTCTTCTGTAATTCTGGATCTCTCCCTCTTCGTGATCTATGCTGTAATTCACATCACACATGGTCTGATACGGCCGTTCGCTCTGAGGTGTTCCAGACAATGCAAAAAGTTCCAGTTTCTGAGCTTCCCGGATCTTTCCTTCCAGCACCAGTTTCCGGATTTCCGGGAAATACTTCGCCGCGTCCGGATTGATGCGGTCAAGCGGTCCTCCATAGACAATACTCTCCTCATTCATCTGGATCTGTCCGCAAAAAGGTTCACCGGATATCATAGCTCCCATCCGGCCATTACCAAGAGGCAATGCTTCGATCCAGCTTTTTGCTGCTTCTGTATACCATAAACAGTTCATATTCTTCCTCCCTGTTTTTTTTCCTATCATATCATACCTTCTGTATATACAACATGGAGAAAAAGCGACTTTCGTATGGACTTTTTTCTTGTTTTCAGGTCTATTCATGCTATAATTAGAACATATGCAAAAAATTTCTTTCACATATAAAGGAGAAATTATGATACACGTACTTATCATCGAAGATGAACCGGCCATTGCCAGGGGGCTTTCTCTTCTCATCACCAAAAATTACCCGGATTTTCAGATTTCCGGTATCTGCAAAAACGGCAGGGACGGTCTTCAGAAAATTCTGGAACTGAAACCGGAACTGGTTTTCACAGACATTACCATGCCTGTGATGAACGGACTGGATATGATCGAAGAAGTGCAGAGGAACCACCTTCACACCCGCTTTGTGATCCTCACCGGATATGCTGATTTTGAATATGCCAGAAAAGCCATCCATCTTGGCGTCTCTGATTATCTGCTTAAACCTATTGACCTCAAAACTCTGGATGACATCCTTCTCTCCTGCCTGGAACAGCAAAAATCCGAAACCCGGCTGCTTCAGAAAGAATATCTGCAATGTGCTGTCCGAAGTGACAAACTTTCCGCAGGTGATCCTGATTTTATGAATGGTTTTCACTGTTCTTTTGTATTTGTTTTTCAAGGCCCGCTGTGTTCCAGTGTTTACGGTGAAACTATCCCCGATTCCAGGTTCCGTCCTCTTTCCCCGGAGATCCTTTTCCAGCTGGAGCAGGAATACCCTGTTTACATTCATCTTCTCTACGGACGGCACCAGAACGAACAGGTTTATGCGCTGGTCTATGCATCTTCCGATCAGCCGGATCTTTTATCCCTTGCAGAAAAGATCCAACATTTATTATCCGCAAACACAGAAGACCAGGAATCAGATATCTGGCTGAATACTATCCTGGCACGAGCCTCTGACGGATCTTCTGTAACAGATCTTATCAAAGATACATACCTTTTTGCCCTGTTCCACAACTGTTTCGGAAGCAGTTCCATAAAAATCTGCAGCTCCGTTTCAGATCAGAAGATACTTATTTCCCAGGAAGTCAAGCAGCTTTGTGCAGGGATTTCTTCCAGCTCTGACCAGGATTGTTTCTACCATATGATCCATTCTCTGATCACTCTGGAAAACAGAAAAAATATCTCCCAATTCCAGCTGACTGCTGATCTCAGGTACTACATCTCTGCTGTGATCCAGAACTGCCACAGGGACATTGTCTATCCTGATGTTGCAGAGATCGTTTCCACCTGCTATTCTTACGAAGAACTGGAACGGGAACTTCAATATGAAACTGACAAGATCTGCGGTTTCCACAGCAAAACACCAGGTGAAGAACTCCCTTCTCTTGCACGCCAGGTACGGAACTATCTGGACCGGAATTTCACTCAGCAGATCACAACGAAATCCTTTCAGGATATTTTTGGTTACAATGAAAAATATATCTCCACACTTTTTAAATCAGAATTCGGGATCTCTCCCAGCAAATATATCAGTGAACTGCGCCTGAAAATGGCAAAGACATTAATGCAGAACAACCCGGATATCCTCACCAAAGATGTGGCTGAAATGGTAGGATTCTCCGATGCTTTTTATTTCAGCCGGGTATTTAAATCCCACGAAGGAATGTCACCCAGCCAGTTTCTGAAAAATCTCAGAAAAGATTAAATGTATTAAAAAAACCCGCTTGCGCGGGTTTTTTTATTGTATCGCATTATACACGGGAGAGATACTCTCCTGTTCTTGTATCGATTTTCAGTTTGTCGCCCTGGTTTACGAACAGCGGAACCTGAACCTGTGCACCTGTCTCAACAGTTGCCGGTTTGGTAGCACCCTGTGCTGTATTTCCTGCGAATCCTGGCTCTGTCTCAATAACCTCAAGCTCTACGAAAAGAGGTGGCTCGATTGCGAATACTTCGCCGTTATGAGAGCAAACCTTAACCATCTCGTTATCCTTAACGAATTTCAGAGAATCGCCAACCTGCTCCTCTGTAAGACCAACCTGGTCATATGTCTCTGTGTTCATGAAGTAGTATAAACCACCATCCTGATACAGATACTGCATATCTACACGCTCAATACGTGCAGCCGGGAATTTCTCTGTAGGACGGAAAGATTTCTCCACTACAGATCCTGTAATAATGTTTTTGTATTTTGTTCTTACAAAGGCTGCGCCTTTTCCTGGTTTTACATGCTGGAATTCAACGATCTGACATACGTTTCCATCAATTTCAAGTGTGATACCATTTTTGAAATCACCTGCTGAAATCATAAATATTTCCTCCTTAATATATGCGGTTCTTTTTCGCTATGGATTATTCTATAATACCTTTTGTCATTTTTCAACTGTTTTTTTGTTTAAGCCCTTAATTTTTCTTCAATTTCTGCAATCAGTTCGTCAAAAGGCTTCACTCCTGTGACAACTTTAATGTCTGCAAACTTCTCATAAACAGGATCTCTCTGCTTGAGAAGTTTCTTGATCTTGTCCTCTTTGTTCTCAGCTCCCTCCAGTGTTGGATTGTTGCTTCCTTCCAGACGTTTGATCAGTGTTGCCGCAGATCCCTTCAGATAGATGATCGTCCCCATATTCTGAAGATATTTCTGGTTCTGCTCCTGCAGAGGCAGTCCAGCGCTGACAGAGATTACCTTACGCTCACCATCTGTAGACAGCTCTTTAACTGCCATTGTCTCCAGTGCACGATAAAACGGCTCTCCAAAGCGTTCAAATACCTCCTTTACCGACATGTTCATTTTCTTCACGATCAGTCTGTCCACGTCAATAAACGGAAGTCCCAGGTCCTTCGCCAGCCTCTTTCCAACTCGTGTCTTTCCTGAACCCATAAAGCCGATAATTACAATATGGTTCATGAATTCTTCCCCTCCTCTTTTTGGTAAAAATATAGTACTATTTTTTCCAGATAGCGTTTCAGCACAATCTGGATTTCCTCTTTTGGATGAATCGGTTTCACAAGAATCGTGCGGATTCCCGCCCGTTTCGCTCCGTAAATATCCGTAAACAGCTGATCCCCTACAAAAATCGTCCGGTCAGGTTCTGTTCCTATCACCTGACAGGCTTTTTTGTAATTCTTCACAGCCGGTTTATGGGCATTTTCTATAAAATTTCCCTCTACGGCCCTGGCAAAAGGCTCTACGCGGGGTTTCTGGTTATTGGATACAAAACAGTATCGAAACCCGATCCCCCTCAGCTTTTCAAACAGTTTCCTTGCCCGTTCATCTGCCGGTGCGCCGTGCGGGACAATGGTATTATCAATATCAAAAAGAAGCCCTCTGTATCCTTCTCTGTAAAGCTTCTCATAGTCAATTACATACGCAGAATCCAGATATTCATCCGGAAAAAAACTTCTGAACATCTATTCCACCTCAGTTTTCTTTTTCCAGGTAATCATAAAGTTCACCCAGACGATCTTTCATTACTTCATACCCATGCTTGTAAAATCCGCTTAATGCTTCCGCATTCTGTTCCGTACGGGAAACGGTCTCGATTTCCGGTCGGATCACAAAAATATGACCTTCTTTTTCCCATTTTTCAATCAGTTCCAGGGTCTTATTATACACCTGATAACGGTTGAGCAATGTATTTAAAAGATTCGGATACTTCTTAAAAGCAGCCACATATACGGCTTTGCTTTTACCTGGTTTTTTCTTACGGTATTCCTGATTTCTGGTAAGAATGACCACATTTTTCCGGTGGCCTTTTTTCATGGCATGGATAAGAGGTATGGAATCTGCCGCCCCTCCATCCAGATACAGCTGCCCGTCTATCGTTACCATCGGGCTCATTCCCGGAATGCTGCTGGACGCTCTGCAGATATCCATAAGTCTCCGTCTGTCCTGCTTTTCGGACAGATACTCTGCTTCTCCTGTAAGACAGTTCGTCACAACCATCTCACATTCAATGTCCGATTTAAAATACTCGTCAAAATCAAATGGGAAAATCTCATTGGGATACCTGTCAAAGATCATATCCATGTCAAACAGACTTTTCTTATCCAGAATATTTTTCAGGCTGATATAACTGTATTCCTTATTTTCCACGATCATACATCTTCTGGTACGCCCTACCTGCCCGGATACATAATCCATGGCATTGCAGGCGCCCGCTGATACTCCCACTACATATGGGAATTCCACTTTCTGTTCCATCAGGTAATCCAGTACTCCTGCAGTAAAAACACCTCTGTTTCCACCGCCTTCCAGTACCAGTGCTGTCTCATTATATTCTGTCATTTTCCATTGCCTTTCCTATCGCTCACCAAGAGGAATATACTCTGCTTCCGGAAGAACATTCTTATATGCAGGACGGATAATTTTATCCACATTGATAAGCTCTTCCATACGATGTGCACTCCAGCCTACAATACGTGCAATGGCAAACATCGGTGTGTAGAGTTCCAGGGGCAGATCCAGCATACTGTAAACAAATCCACTGTAAAAGTCCACATTGGCACTGACACCTTTATAGATCTTACGCGCCTCTGCAATAACCTTTGGCGCAAGGCGCTCTACCGTAGCATACAGCTGATAATCCTTCATTCTGCCTTTTTCTCTTGCAAGCTGCTCCACATACCCCTTAAATACTTCTGCACGTGGATCGGAAACAGAATAGATCGCATGTCCCATACCATAGATCAGCCCACGTTTATCAAAGGCCTCTTTGTGAAGAAGTTTCTTAAGGTAAACACTGACTTCCTCTTCATCACTGTAATCATGCACATGCTTACGCATATCGTTGAACATTTTTACAACTTTGATGTTGGCGCCACCGTGTTTCGGGCCTTTCAGAGAACCCAGGGCTGCCGCAATTGCGGAATACGTATCGGTTCCGGAAGAAGAAACCACATGTGTAGTAAAGGTAGAGTTGTTACCACCGCCATGCTCCATGTGAAGAATCAGGGCAATATCCAGAATCTCCGCCTCCAGTGCCGTGTATTTCTTATCCGGTCTTAAAAGGCGTAGAATATTTTCTGCTGTGGAAAGTTCCTTCTTCGGCTGATGGATATAAAGGCTCTTACCTTTCTCATAATGATTATAGGCCTGATACGCATAAACAGATAACAGCGGAAAAACACTGATCAGATTAATACACTGACGGAGCACATTCTCCAGTTCAATATTATCCGGATCTTTGTCGTAGGAATAAAGTGTCAGCACACTTCTTGACAGAGCATTCATAATATCTCTGGATGGCGCCTTCATAATGACATCCCTTACAAAATTCCGCGGCAGCTGGCGCTGATTCGCAAGAATCCCGGAAAATTCATTCAGTTCTTCCTGATTCGGAAGTTTTCCGAAAAGAAGCAGATAGGTTACTTCCTCAAAACCAAAACGCCGGTCATTGATGAAGCCTTTTGTCAGATCCTTGATATCATATCCCCGGTAAGAAAGCTTACCTGCACAGGGAACCTCTTTCCCATCCACGATCTTGGTTGCCTGGACATTGGAAATCTGGGTAAGTCCCGCAAGGACACCCTTTCCATTCAGGTCACGCAAACCTCGCTTGACATCGTACTTGCCATATAAAGACAGATCCAGTTTATCATTCTCACGACAGATCTGCGTAAGTTTCTCAATCTCAGGTGTCACTTTCATGTTGAATTTGCTCATCCGTTATTTCCCCTTTCGATTTCTGTTTTATTGCTGTCCGATAACGGTCCCTCCTCATTCCCCTCTCAAGCAATTCTGGTCTTATTTCATATATCCCGGCCCTGATGACCGGGATATTTCAGATATGATTATAGCATTTTTTTCCGTTTTGGTCTATGCCGAAAATATTTGTATTGGTGATCAGACCTGCTTATATGTAGCAAAGAACTCTTTCATCTTCTTCATTGCCTTATCCAGCTGACGGATATCCGGCAGATAAACAATACGGAAATGATCCGGCTGGTTCCAGTTAAAGCCTTTACCCGGAACGATGAGAACCTGCTTGTCATGAAGGAAATCCAGGGCAAACTGCTCATCATTATAGATATTGAATTTCTCGGTATCGATCTTCGGGAATATGTAAAATGCCGCACGCGGCTTTACAGCGGAAATTCCCGGAATATCATTCAGAGCCTTATAGATAAAATCTCTCTGCTCGTAAACACGTCCGCCTGGCTGGATATACTCATTGACACTCTGATATCCGCCCAGTGCAGTCTGTACAATCGACTGTGCCGGAACATTGGAGCAAAGGCGCATGGAAGAAAGCATGTTGATTCCTTCTATATAACCTTTGGCCTTGTTCTTGGCTCCGCTTAAGATCATCCATCCGATACGGAAACCTGCGATCATATGAGACTTTGACAGTCCTGAAAATGTCACGCAGAATACGTCCGGTGCAAGAGAAGCGATGGAAGTATGTTTGTATCCATCCATAACAAGGCGGTCATAGATCTCATCGGAAAAGATGATCAGCTCATGCTCTCTTGCAATGTCCGCGATCTGCTCCAGGATTTCCTTCGGATATACCGCACCTGTAGGGTTATTAGGATTGATGATAACGATCGCCTTGGTCCTTGGTGTGATCTTGCTCTTGATATCCTCAATATCCGGATACCAGTCAGACTGTTCGTCACAGATATAATGAACTACATTTCCACCTGCCAGAGTTGCAGTAGCTGTCCACAACGGATAATCCGGAGCCGGGATCAGGATCTCATCCCCGTTATCAAGCAGCGCCTGCATACAAAGGTTGATCAGCTCACTGACACCATTTCCCGTATAAATATCATTAATGGTAACTCCCGGGATCCCGCGAAGCTGTGCATACTGCATGATCGCCTTTCTTGCGGAAAAAATGCCCTTGGAATCGGAATATCCCTGGGAAGTACGTACATTACTCAGCATATCCAGGATCACTTCCTGAGGTGCTGAAAACCCAAACGGATACGGGTTGCCGATATTCAGCTTCAGAATCTCCATTCCATCTTCTTCCATTCTGGCAGCCTCATCCACAACCGGTCCGCGCACATCGTACAGCACGTTGTCAAGCTTTGATGATTTCCCGAATGTTCTCATAAAAACCACTCCTCTTCTAATTTTCACTATTATTTAACCATTTTAATTTCATAGTCAAAAAATATCTATTTCTATATCTTCTCACATTTGGGCTTTCAACGCAAGAAATAAAAATTTAAAAAAATTTAATTTAGCACTTCCCTTTTTTAACATGTTAATGTATAATAGCACTCGAATTTAGTTTTCAATGCAATTTAATATGTGATGAGGAGGAAACAACAATGTCTTACACAGAAGAAGTTTATGAAAGAGTTGTAGCACAGAATCCTGGCGAGCCAGAATTCCATCAGGCAGTTAAGGAAGTTCTCGATTCCCTTAAAGTCGTAATTGACAAAAATGAGGAAGAGTATCGTAAGCTTTCCATTCTTGAGCGTCTTGTAGAGCCAGAGAGAATCATCTCCTTCAAAGTACCGTGGATCGATGACAACGGAACTGTACAGGTTAACAAAGGATACCGTGTTCAGTTCAACAGTGCTATCGGACCATACAAGGGCGGCTTAAGATTCCATCCTTCTGTAAATCAGGGTATCCTGAAATTCCTTGGCTTTGAGCAGATCTTCAAAAACTCTCTTACAGGCCTTCCGATCGGTGGCGGAAAAGGTGGCTCCAACTTCGATCCTAAGGGTAAATCTGACAGAGAGGTTATGGCATTCTGCCAGAGCTTTATGACAGAGCTTTGCAAATATATCGGCGCAGATACAGATGTTCCGGCTGGTGATATCGGTGTCGGCGGACGTGAGATCGGATATCTCTTCGGACAGTACAAGAGAATCCGTGGTCTTTATGAGGGTGTCCTCACAGGTAAAGGCCTCTCCTTCGGCGGTTCCCTGATCCGTACAGAGGCTACTGGTTACGGTGTTGTATACATGCTCAACGAGATCGCAAAAGCACACAACGACTCCGTAGCAGGAAAAACAATTGTTGTAACAGGTTCTGGTAACGTAGCTATTTACGCTGTTGAGAAAGCTACTCAGCTTGGTGCCAAAGTTGTTGCAATGAACGACTCCAACGGATATATCTACGATCCGAACGGAATCAACCTTGACGTTGTAAAAGACATCAAAGAAGTTAAACGTGGACGTATCAAAGAGTACGCTGACCGTGTTGAGGGTGCTACTTACACAGAGGGACTTGGCATCTGGAACATCAAATGTGATATCTATCTTCCATGTGCTACTCAGAACGAGCTTGGTCTTGACGGAGCTAAAACACTGGTTGCAAACGGCTGCAAATATGTCGTTGAGGGTGCTAACATGCCTACTACTCTTGATGCAACAACATACCTTCAGGAGAACGGTGTTCTCTTCATGCCTGGTAAAGCCGCAAACGCTGGCGGTGTTGCCACATCCGCACTGGAGATGAGCCAGAACTCCATGAGACTTTCCTGGACAAGAGAAGAGGTTGATGAGAAACTTCACAACATCATGATCGACATCTTCCACAAAGCTGATGACGCTGCTAAACGTTACGGTATGGAAGACAACTATGTTGTAGGTGCAAACATCGCCGGCTTCGAAAAAGTTGTTGACGCTATGAAAGCTCAGGGTATTGTTTAATTTAAGTTTCCTGAATCATTAACGTAAGTTATAACAGGGACCGCAGAGGAATTTTCCCATGCGGTCCCTGTTTTTATATCCTGCTTTACTGTCTGTGATAACTCATAAATTGAAATCCATATTAAAAATCGTACAAAAAAAGACCGGCTGCCCTTTGACAATCGGTCTTAAATATTCAACATTCATTTTTCTAGTTGATCAGTTTCTTCAGCTCGTCCATAAAGGTACTGACATCTTTAAATTCCCTGTATACAGACGCAAAACGTACATATGCCACAGCATCCAGATCCTTCAGATGCTCCATGACGATCTCTCCGATCTTGGTGCTGCTGATCTCACGATCTTCTGACCGGAAAATATCCCCTTCTATGGAATCGATCATCTCTTCCACTCTCTCAATGGGAATGGGGCGTTTATAGCAGGCACGAAGAACACCATCCTGGATCTTGGAACGTTTATAGCTCTCCCGGTTCTGATCCTTCTTGATCACAGTCAGTGGAATCGTTTCCACCTTCTCATAAGTTGTAAAACGCTTTCCGCAGGCATCACAGAGACGGCGGCGGCGGATAGAATTGGTATCCTCTACAGGTCTGGAATCTACAACTCTTGTATTATCCTGGTTACAGAACGGACATCTCACGGAACTCTCCCCCTTTCCGGATCAAAAAATCATTACTAAATTTGTTTTTATTATAGAATAAATGCATATAATGTGTCAATAATCGGACTTGCATAAATTTTACAGATTTTCCATAAAATCATATCAGGTGATGAATTTTATGCGTATCTGCGAACTGAAACAGAAAGAAGTGATCAATATCCACACCTGCCGTAGCCTTGGCTGTCCTCTTGATGTGGAATTCTGCTGTGAAACCGCCCGGCTGAAAGCCCTGATCATGCCGGAACCCGGGAAATTCTGCTGGTGTTTTTCAAGAGAAAGTGAATGCATCATCCCCTGGGACTGCATCCGCCAGATTGGTGAAGATATCATCCTTGTTGATTTCCGTGATGAAAAACGGCTGGGAGGAGACTGAACCGACTACATTTGTCAAGGCCCTTTATTTTTTATATTTTCCCCGGAAAAGTATATTTCAACCGCCCTCTGAGAATCATCTTAATGTACTGACAAGACAAGGAGGATTCTAAGATGGCACTGAATAAAGTTGAAATCTGCGGAGTAAATACCTCAACGCTTCCTGTTCTCAACCAGGAAGAAAAGGATGAGCTCTTCAAAAGAATCAAAGCTGGCGATGAAGAAGCCAGAGAATTGTACATCAAAGGCAACCTGCGGCTTGTTTTAAGCGTGATCCGCCGTTTTCAGAACAGCAGTGAAAATCCAGATGACCTTTTTCAGATCGGCTGTATCGGCCTGATCAAAGCAATCGATAATTTTGATACCACCCTTCAGGTAAAGTTTTCTACCTATGCAGTTCCTATGATCGTCGGTGAGATCCGAAGATATCTCCGGGATAACAACAGCATACGGGTCAGCCGCTCTCTGCGGGATATTGCCTACAAAACCATCTACACCAGGGAAAACTATATGCGGCAGCATCTCAAAGAGCCTACCATCGCGGAGATCGCTGATGAGATCGGCATTGACAAGGAAATGATCGTCTATGCCATGGATGCGATCCAGAGCCCGGTGAGCCTTTTTGAGCCGGTGTATTCCGAAGGAGGAGATACTCTCTATGTCATGGATCAGATCAGCGACAAAAAGAACCGGGAGGAAAACTGGGTGGAAGATATTTCTCTCCGGGACGCCATGAACCGGCTGGGAGAACGGGAACGACACATTATTGATCTCCGCTTCTACGAAGGAAAAACCCAGATGGAAGTGGCCGATGAGATCGGCATTTCCCAGGCCCAGGTCAGCCGCCTGGAAAAACATGCCCTTCACAGTATGCGAAATTATCTCAGAAATTGATTCATAAATATCTTCAAACAAAAACTGCGGCAGAATATCCATTATCCTGCCGCAGTTTTTATCTTTTATTTCAACGCTTTCTCAATTTCCTCAATCACGATCCGAAGCGCTTTCAGCCTTGCATATTTCTTGTCTACCGATTCCAGAATATGCCATGGCGCATAAACCGTGCTGGTTTTCTGCAGCATCTCATCTACTGCCATTTCATACTGATCCCATTTCTCGCGGTTTCTCCAGTCCTCGTCTGTGATCTTCCACTGTTTTTCCGGGTTGCTCTGGCGGTCATTAAATCTTGCAAGCTGGGTATCTTTATCAATGTGGACCCAGAATTTCACGATCACAGCACCCCAGTCGGAAAGTTCCTTCTCGAATTCATTGATCTCATTGTATGCACGTCTCCAGTCGTTCTCACTGCAAAAACCTTCCAGTCTTTCCACCATCACTCTTCCATACCAGGTCCGGTCAAATATGGCAATGTGTCCATCTTTAGGCAACCTTGTCCAGAAACGCCACAGATAATGACGGGCTTTTTCATGAGGTTCCGGGCTGGCGATGGGATGTACCTCAAAACCACGGGGATCAAGAGCTTCCGTGATCCTCTTGATATTTCCGCCTTTTCCGGCAGCATCCCAGCCTTCATAGGTGATGATCACCGGCACTCTTTTGCGGTAGAGCCGATTATGCAGGCTTCCGAGCTTCGCCTGGAGTTCTTTAAGCTCTGCCTTGTACTCTTCGTCTCCCACTTCTTTTCCATCCAGAGGGATCTCGCTTAATTTCGGCATCTCCACCAGAGGAAAAACATTCTGGAGAATCGGCACAGCATGTTTGCTGTTCTCCATGGCAACCTCGATGTTGCTGATCATGGTTTCCAGTACCTGTAATTCCGCCCATTTCCGGTCACTGGCATCTACGATATACCACGGAGCAGAAGAAGTGTTGGTATCCTGCATATACTGGTCAAAAACTTTTCTGCATTTCTTGTAGTGATCATTCTGCCAGAGATCGTATTCATTCACTCTCCATCGGGTATCTTTGCTTTCCAGAAGGATGCCCATACGTTTCTCCTGATCTTTCCGGTCGATCTGCATAAAGAATTTCAGAAGTACGTATCCGTTATCCGTCAGCTGCCGTTCAAATCTGCGGATGCTGTCAACCCGTTTTACATAATCATCCCCTTTCAGTTTTTTGTCCATGCGCTCCCGACAGGTCTGATCCATCCATCCGGAATCCAGGAATGTAAATTTACCGGCTTCCGGGATCTCCTTAAAATACCGGTAAAGAAATGGTTTCCGAAGGTCCTCTTCTGTAGGCGCTGACATAGTTGCGACTTTAAAAAAACGGGGATCGATATTCTTGATCACTTTACTTATGGTACTGCCTTTTCCGGAAGCTCCCCAGCCTTCAAACAACACGATCACCGGAATCTTATGCTCCTTTAGAGCCATCTGCAGCTCATATAATCTGGTTCTTGCAGCACTTAAACGCACTTTGATATCCTCTTTTTCCGGAATCTGTTCCGGGTTCCAGTTTTTTAACATCTGCATCGTCCTTCCTCGAATTTTTTGAATATTCTTATTATACCACAGGAGTCCCTGTTTTACGACGAATTTTACATAGATTTAACGCATCATTCCGAAAAAATATCCATATTGCACAATTGTAACTCTTGTTAAACAGCTAAAAATATTTTTTAACCTATTGACATTTTGATCTTCTCTTCATACAATATAGGCGCTGTTCGTTATTTTTTTAACTCGTAGTCAAACGGATATTCGCAACCCCGCAGGGTACTTCCTTGATTCGGTTAAAACAGCACAAAAAAGCTGCCCCAAGCAGCAAATCTCAAGGAGCCGATCATGAAACTTACAGAAGAACTTCTGAAAGAAATGGAAAAGAAAAAAGAACTCTACGGTGACGGCATCATCATGCCGGATGGGGATTACCGCCTAATCCAGGACGGACATTTGAAGACCCTTATGGCCCTTTTACCATATACGGAAAACGAAATCTGGAAAATGATCCCGGAAGATGATTCCGCTCTTTTCTGGCTGGTAGAAAAAACAGGCTGCGTGCTGACAGATGTCAATTCCGCCATTGGAATGAAAATGACCCCCGCACAGCAGAAAACTTACGAAGCACTTTCCAGCCGTGGGATCATCTCTGATGAATATTATGATCTTACCAGACAACGGGAAAAAGTAAAAGCTGCCCGGGCGAATGCCTGAGCAGCTTTTGTTTTTGTATATCAGTCGTCATACCCTTCCAGGAAGGAATGTTTCACGCCATCTTTCTTATAGGCAATGACTGTATGAAGATTCACATTTTCCACACTTCGGAAAATATTGCTTTCAATATGAGGATTTACCTTCTTAAGCTCTGCAATAAGATTCTTGATCTCCATTCGTTTGGAAACACTGGTTCCATCTGTACGACAGGTAGTACAGGTATCGGTAAACTTGCAGGCACACTGGATAAAATGCAGGTCATTGTAATCTCTCCAGTGCTTGATATCTGCCTCCCGGATCAGATACATAGGGCGGATCAGCTGCATCCCTTCGAAGTTTGTGCTGTGGAGTTTCGGCATCATGGTCTGTACCTGTGCTCCATAAAGCATTCCCATCAGGATGGTCTCAATCACATCATCATAGTGATGTCCAAGGGCGATCTTGTTGCATCCAAGTTCTTTTGCCTTGCTGTAAAGATATCCTCTCCGCATACGGGCGCAGAGATAACACGGAGATTTTTCCACATTGTAAACTGCATCAAAAATCTCAGTCTCAAATACTGTGATCGGGATTCCGAGAAGCTTGGCGTTGTGTTCGATCACCGCACGGTTGGCCTCATTATATCCCGGATCCATCACAAGAAATACCAATTCAAAAGGAAACTTGTTATGACGTTTCAACTCCTGGAACAGTTTGGCCATCAGCATGGAATCCTTACCACCGGAAATACAGACCGCGATCTTGTCTCCCGGCTTCACCAGTTCATAGTCGTTGATTCCTCTGGCGAATCTGGAAAACAGCTGCTTGTGGAACTTCTTGCGGATACTCAGCTCGATATCTTTCCGGCGCTGTTCCATTGCTTCATTTTCCTCTTCTTCACTGTCCCCTTTATTGGACTCTTTCTGCATCTGCTGGAAAAGCCAGCCTGTATATCCGCCCTTCAGGCTCCGTGCGGGAATTCCTTTTTCCCGGAGCATCCCTGCCCCTTCCTGGCTGAAAAGTCCTCTGGTACAGTAAAGAACCGGAATCTTATCCCCTTTCAGTTCTTCTGCCCGTTCTTCCAGTTCCTGCTCCGGAACAGAAATCGCTCCCGGGATCATTCCATATTCCACAGTTACTTTATCACGGGTATCTACCAGAAGATATTTTTCCCGTTCCTTCTCTATTTCATCAAAAGAAATCTCCAGTGTTTCTTCACTCATGCTGTTTTTATTCCTTTCCTTACAGCTCCTCCCTGATCGTGCCGTCACAGGCAATGGTCACTACCTGCCATGGGATCATCTTTCCGCTTCGCTCCATGGCACGGATCACTGCATTCTCGATGCCTCCGCAGCAGGGAACTTCCATGCGGACGATACGGATACTCCGGATGGAATTATTTCCTATGATCTCTGCAAGCTTATCTGCATAATCTCCCTCATCCAGTTTGGGGCATCCGATCAGCGTCACATGATCTTTCATGAATTTCTCATGAAAACCTGCATAAGCGTAGGCAGTACAGTCTGCCGCGATCAGAAGCTGTGCATTTTCAAAATATGGTGCATTGACAGGAACCAGTTTGATCTGTACGGGCCACTGGGCAAGACGGCTTGTCTGTTCCCCTGCATTTTGGGGAACTTCTTTCTGCTCTGCCTGCACCGGCGGTTCCTGCTTTTTATTAAGGCTTCTTGCCATACTTCCGGGGCACACGTGTGGCTTCCCTGCTGGCATCGAGGCCTCTGTTTTCTTAAGCTTCATTCTTTTTTCCACTGCCTCCGCGTCATAATCTGCGGCTTCCCGCTCTATAATGCGGATCGCATCGGCAGGGCAGGCCGGAAGACAGTCTCCCAGTCCGTCACAGTAATCATCCCGGATCAGTTTCGCCTTGCCACTAGCCATGACAATAGCTCCTTCGTGGCAGGCAGCTGTGCAGGCACCACAGCCGTTGCATTTCTCTTCGTCAATGTGTACGATCTTTCTTATCATGATATCATCTCTCCCTGATTTTTATATTTCTGCAAATGTTTTTTTGTTTTCACTGACATCATACAAAAATCCCGGAGATTCTTCGGTAACATATGTTACCTTACAGATATAACTCCATTTTTTCCTGATCTTTCACAAGGATCTGACGCCTGTCAAGTTCCAGGATTCCTTCTTCCTGCATCTTTCCCAGCTCTCTGGAAAGAGACGGCCTGGTGATGTTTAAATGATCCGCCATCTCTTCTCTGGACAGGTTCATATGGATCTTCCCTTCACTGTCCTGGCATTCCACAAGAAAACGGACGATCCTCTCACGGAGACTGCCACTTCCCAGGATCCGAAGCTTCTGGTTCATATTGTAAGCCTTCCCGGCAAAAACCTCAAGAAGATTTTCCCGCAGTTTCCGGCTTAAACTATTTTCTTCCCTGTCCGTAAAGATCCTGCTGCTCATGATCAGGACAGAAGTCTGCGTCAGCGTCTCCACATACATATCATAGGAAGATTTTCCCATAAAGGCATAAACCTCCCCAAACAGAGCACCCGGATCTTCCAGTTGAGCCAGAAGGATCCTTTTTCCGGAAAATGTTTCTTTGGCAATGATCACACTTCCGCTAAGAAGCATATAAACCGAATCCGGCCGGTCTGTTTCCTGAAAGATCCGCTTCCCTCTGGAATAAGTCCGTACCGTTCCTTCCCGCTCCATGAGGCTTAGTAGCTCTGTTTCTTCCAGATTTCTGCAGAGCCGGCTTTTTCTTAAAACTGCCATCCACTCTTCTCTTTTTTTTTCTTCCACTTTTTCACCTCATCTCTGTACAGGTTTTTACCATATTTCTGCAATCTCTGTCAACTCCTGCGAACTTCATAAGACCCCAGCCTGTACTTTTTTCTGAAAATCAGTTATAATATTTTTTGTTTGTAAAAAATTCTACCAAGGAGGATACCGGAAATGAAAACACAGAATCAGACTATGCTTTCTGAGAATACACTGACATCCCGACCCACAGATATTATCGCGGGATTTCCTGTACGTCCCGGTTTTTTTGAATTAAATGGCGCTACTCCTCTTTCCAACGGAGTCAACTTTACCGCACATACCCGTCACGGTACATCCTGCGAACTTCTTCTTTTCCACTCCGGAGAAGAGGAACCTTTCGCAGTTCTTCCTTTTCCCAATGCCTGTCGTATCGGTGATGTATATTCCATGGTCGTTATGGGACTGGACATCGAAGATCTGGAATACGGCTACCGCATCGACGGTCCTTATGAACCGGAAAAAGGCCATATCTTCGATAAGACAAAAGTTCTTCTTGATCCTTATGCCAAAGCCGTTGCCGGTCAGCGCGAATGGGGACAGCAGAAGATTGGAAGCTATCACGCCCGTGTGGTACGCGATTCTTTCGACTGGGAAGACATGCCTCAGTCCACCCGTAAGATCAGTGACCTGATCATCTACGAACTTCATGTCCGCGGATTTACACAGGACGCTTCTTCCGGTGTCACACACCCGGGAACTTTTGCCGGGCTTCGTGAAAAAATCCCTTACCTCAAAGAACTGGGAATCAATGCGTTGGAGCTGATGCCTATCTTCGAGTTCGACGAGAACATGAATGCCCGTACCGTAAACGGCAAGCGTCTTCTGGAATACTGGGGATACAATTCCGTTAACTTCTTTTCCCCAAACACCAGCTATGCTTCCAAGGCAGAACATAACTGTGAGGGAACCGAACTGAAAGAACTGATCCGTGAACTTCACGAAAATGGAATTGAAGTAATTCTTGATGTTGTATTCAACCACACTGCCGAAGGAAATGAACTTGGAAAAACTTTCTGCTTTAAAGGATTTGACAATAAAGTTTATTATATGCTGACTCCGGAAGGAAATTACTACAATTTCAGCGGATGTGGAAACACTCTGAACTGTAATCATCCGATCGTGCGTCAGATGATCCTGGAGTGTTTACGTTACTGGACCATCAACTACCGCGTGGATGGTTTCCGTTTCGACCTTGCAAGTATCCTGGGACGTCATGAGGACGGTTCCCCTCTTAACAACCCGCCACTTCTGGAACTTCTTGCTTACGATCCGGTTCTTCGAAATGTCAAGCTGATCGCAGAGGCCTGGGATGCCGGCGGACTGTATCAGGTAGGTTCTTTCCCTGCCAGCCGCAGATGGGCTGAGTGGAACGGCCGTTACCGTGACTGCCTCCGTTCTTTCCTGAAGGGAGATTTCTGG
Organism: Blautia sp. MCC269; assembly: GCF_018785655.1. NCBI lineage: Bacteria > Bacillati > Bacillota > Clostridia > Lachnospirales > Lachnospiraceae > Blautia > Blautia sp. MCC269. The sequence continues at coordinate 174,004 of NZ_WQQE01000021.1, forward strand.
AACGCCTGGGACGCCGCATGGAGCATTTCCGGTTCCGGTGACCTGTATGGCGGTTTTTATTCCGATCACAATGACAACTATGCAGGATACAATTCCTGCGTCAATTTCCTTACCTGCCACGATGGTTTTACCATGTATGATCTCTATTCCTACAACGAGAAACACAACGAGGCAAACGGCTGGAACAACACAGATGGTTCCAACGACAACCGCAGCTGGAACTGTGGAGAAGAGGGTGATTCCACCAATCCGGAAGTCCTTTCCCTCCGCTTCCGCATGATCCGAAACGCCTGCGCGGTACTGATGTCCAGCCGTGGAACCCCGATGTTCCTTGCAGGTGACGAATTTGGAAACACCAAACATGGAAATAACAACACCTACTGCCAGGATAACGAAACTTCCTGGATCAACTGGGATCTTCTGGAGAAAAATCACGATCTTTTCGAATTTTTCAAATATATGATCCAGTTCCGAAAAGACCACCCTGTCATCTCCCGCAAGCTTCCAAACGCAGTATGCGGTATGGAAAGCATACACACCCATAACATTGATGCAAGGGATGTGACCATCCCAAGAGATGCCCACACCTTCGCCGTAAGCTTTGCAGGTTATGATAAGAGTAAAGGCGCCGATGACCTGATCTACATCGTTATCAACGCATACTGGGAAGATGTAACGGTTACGCTTCCGGAACTTGCACGCCCTGGTGCATGGTATCTCTGTGTCAACACATTTGGAGACGGAGATGGCCGTTATTTCTATGAAGAAAGCCAGGAGCCACGTATTGAGCACGATTTCTGCATGCGGCCCAGATCCGTTGCCATCTTTACCGGTCGTAATTATTAAAATTCATATCAGGGACAAAATCTTTTTTGTCCTTGTCCGAAAGAAATGGAGTATTTTGAATGGAATTAAAAAACAGAACTTTGTCCAACTTCGCAGAACTTGTGGAAACCGGTGAATGCAAAAAATTCCGCGGCCGTCTGAAAACGGGCATTGACCTTGGTACTGCCAACACCGTTCTTGCTGTCGTTGACCGGAACAACCGTCCCATCGCCGGAATTTCCGCACCGTCCCATGCCATTCAGGATGGTGTGATCGTTAATTATTACGAATCCGTCCAGCTTGTAACAAAGCTTAAAAATGAACTGGAAGAAAAACTTGGCACAGAACTTACCTACGGTGCAGCTGCCATCCCTCCTGGTGTTTCGGAAGGCAGTGTCAAAAGCATCGGTTATGTCCTGGAAGGTGCAGGTTTTGAGGTTACCAATATCGTAGACGAGCCTACCGCTGCCGCTGCTGTCCTCAAAATTACAGACGGCGCCGTTGTAGATGTGGGCGGCGGTACAACCGGCATCAGTATCCTGAAAGATGGCAAAGTCATTTACACAGACGATGAGGCTACCGGAGGCAGCCATATGACCATGACTGTGGCCGGACACTATAAAATCCCTTATGAGGAAGCGGAAATTTTAAAGACCACTCCGGAAAAAGAAGATGAAATTTTTCCTGTAATCAAAGCAACCGTTGAAAAAATGGCTGTTATTACCGAAAAATTTCTCCATGGTTATCAGGTTCCGGCTGTTTACGTTGTAGGCGGATCTTCCATGTTTAAAGAATTTACAACCGTTTTTGAGAAGAAACTGAAACTTCCTGTGTACAGACCTGTACATCCTCTTCTCGTTACACCCCTTGGCATCGCATATCACTGTGAACTGCCCAAAATATGATTGATTCCTAAAATGATCATCTCTCTGCTTTGTATGTAAAAACTGACCAGAAGGCTGTATAACAGGCCCCTGGTCAGTTTTTACATTCATTTATATACATATCGGTTAATGTTCTGTCAGTTATCTTTCATAATCTTATCAATCGTATTGATCAAAGCTTCCGCACTGACAGGTTTTGCCAGATATCCATTCATACCGGCTTCGTAAGATTTTTCTCTGTCTTCCTCAAACGCATTTGCCGTCATTGCAACAATCGGTACAGACGCTGTTTCTCTGTTTTTTAATGAACGAATCTGTTTTGCAGCTTCATAGCCATTCATAACAGGCATCTGGATGTCCATCAGAATCAGATCGTATTGTCCCGGAACCGCCTGTTCCATTTTTTTGACCGCGACCACACCATCACCGGCTGTCTCAACCATAAATCCTGCATCTTCCAGGATTGTCTGCGCAATCTCCTGATTCAGTTCATTGTCTTCTACCAGAAGAATTCTTTTTCCCCTGTAAATACATCCTCTTTTTTCCGGTTCTTTGTTCTTAGGAACAGGATTCGTAAGCAATTCCCGCAGCTGCGACATAAACAGTGGCTTTTCGCAGAAGGCAGTTACACCTGCTTCTTTTGCTTCCTCTTCTATATCTGACCAGTCATATGCAGTCAGTATGATGATCGGGCTGCTGTCCCCGATAACCCGTCGGATACGTCTTACCGTTTCAATTCCGTTCATATCCGGCATCAGCCAGTCAATGATATATGCGTAAAATTCATCACCCATTTCCATGGAATGCTTCGCCCGGATCACCGCTTCCTTTCCGGAAACCGTCCATTCTGACCGCATACCTATTTCTGTCAGCATGCCGGAAATGCTGAGACAGGTATCTGTATCATCGTCTGCAACCAGAACTTTAAGGCCCTGAAGCTGTTCAATCTTTTCGTAGCTTTTTGCTTCGCCACATAATTTAAAGGTCAGATTTACAGTAAATTCACTGCCCTGTCCTTCTTCACTTTTTACTGTGATGGTACCTCCCATCATATCTACAATATTCTTGGTGATCGCCATTCCAAGGCCGGTTCCCTGGATTCCGCTTACCGTTGAGGTTTCTTCTCTGGTAAAGGATTCAAATATATGTTCCTGAAACTCCGGCTTCATGCCGATTCCGGTATCCCGGATAATAAACTGATAGTTTCCATATCCTGTCGGTGCAGATTTCAGCTGCCGGATCCTTAAACTGATCGTTCCACCGGTCCTGTTAAATTTGATACCATTACTCAGAATGTTCAGCAGGATCTGCGTCAGCCTCAATTTGTCCGCAATGATATCTTCATTTTTTACATCTACGGTATCGATCAGAAAATCCAGCTGCTTGGAAGTAATATTGGGTTGCACGATAGTACGTATGTCGTGGAGCAGCTCCGGAAGATGCAGCGGATTCTCATTGATCTTTACCTTTCCGCTCTCAATCCTGCTCATATCCAGGATATCATTGATCAGCGAAAGCAGATGTTCGCTGGAGGTTGATATTTTGGAAAGGTATTCTTTTACCTTCTCCTTATTGTCCACATGAGAAGCAGCAAGGGATGTAAAACCAATGATAGCATTCATAGGTGTTCGGATATCATGGGACATATTATTCAAAAATGTAGTTTTTGCAGAGTTTGCACTTTCCGCATGCATCAGGGCAGTTTCCAGTTCATGATGGCTCTCTTTCAGCTTCTGGTTCAGTTCATAAGACTGTCTGGCTGCCTTTTTGGCTTTTGTCTCTGCGCTCCTGGCTTTCTGCAGGATACCAAGGATCACCAGCAATACTGCCAGAAATACACAGATAAACACAGTTGCCACCGCCAACAGATTCTCCTTTATGAAATCCAGCAGAGTAACTTTCTGGGAAGCATTATCGTAGGCAGACAGTGCACCTGTAAGTTTGGATGTAGGCATAGACTTCAAAGTCTTATTCAGGATCGACAGAAGAACGGAATTTCCCCGGCTGACTGCAAAGGATATATTGTCCGGCTGTGTCAGAAAAACACTGTAAAGCTTTTTGTCATTGACATACTCTGTCGCCCGGCCTGAACTGGAAAGAAAACAGTCTGCCTTTTTATCCTGTACGGCTTTTCTTGCATCCTCAAAGGAATCATACTCCATAATTTTCCATGTCGGATAATTATAGGAAATAAACCATTTTAAATTCAGATCACTTTTCGGTATAGCAACGCTGTTTTCTTCATTTTCATCAAAGGATCTTTTACCGGTCACTGCTGCCAGACTGGAAACAAGGACCGTATTGGACAGGGCCATGTCATTTTGTTCTGCAGCATAAGGGTTCTGGCTGGTATGAAAGATCATGTCGATCCTGCCGTCTTTTAATGCCTGGATCAGTTCTTCCTGGGAGTCAAAGCCTTCTATATTAAACTTCAGGCTGCTGTTTCCCAGACAGTCCACTGCATATTTAATATAATCGTTGATCACACCCGTCATTTCACCACTTTCTTTGTCAAAAGTACTGAAACTCTGGTCGTTATTCAGAAATCCCACACCTATCTCACCGTGCTGTTCCAGCCATTCCTTTTCTTCACTGGAAAGGACGGCAACAGACTGTGCAGAAAGATATCTCTGGTAAAGTTCATCGCCGTAAAATGGTTTATCATACTCCATGGAACGCATGGCTGCATCCAGTTCTTCTTTCAGATCCGGACGGTCTTTGCTGATGCCATAATAAATATCAGAGCCACCGATCGTCACAACCGCTGACATTCCGGCTTCAACCCAGGCAGGAGTCTCTGTAGATATCACTCCGTCAATCTCCCGATTCCCGGCCATTTTTTTCGCCCGTTCGAAGCTGTCCACATCCAAATGCTGTGTCTTTATATTCTGCTTTTCTTCCCATTCGCGAAACTGAGTTCCCTGTACGCTCTCTTCCATTACCGCGATCCTTTTGCCATTCAGGGTAGAAAGATCTGACGGAGAAATATCCGTATTTGTAAGATCTGCATACAGATAATATTTTTCTTTTCCCATGGGGAGATCTGAGAACAGCATCGTCTCAGCACGTTCATCGGTATAGGAAAGTGCAGCCATCAGGTCGATCTCGCCATTTTGGAGCTTTTCCACAAGCTCTCCCCAGTCGCCTTTTATATATTCGTAATTCCAGCCTGTATAGGCGGCAACTGCCTGTTCGTATTCATAACCATATCCGCTTCGTTCACCATTTTCACCGGTAATATGATAGGAATCCGGATACCAACCTACCCTGACTGTTTTCGATTCTGTATCTGTCTTCGTTTCCGAAGCAGCCACAGGAACCGGAAGTACTGTAAAGATCATCAGCAGACATAATGCCAGCCCCACATGTCTGCATAAAGTTCTCCTGCTCTTATTCATACTTTTTCCTCGATAATATCGTATTTTTTGTCAAACTCTCCCGCTGTTTCGTTTCCCCGGACGGGTTCTGCGGTTTTCCAGGAGACAGACGACTTCGACTGTGTTTTCTTCGGGCATACGAATTCTTGTCCCTTTACAATCTCCATAATACACCGGAAACGCAAGATCAATATGTTCAATGCGTGACCCCTGACCTGTCCCATTATTAACAGTTTCATTCTTCAATTCAATCTTCTCAATAAATGTATTCATAAATTCTTTCTTTTCCATATCTGTCATTTTATCATACAGTATATCAAAATCCAGAAGAAATTCATACAATTTTTTACCCGTAATTTCTTTCCCGTAAGATGCCCCAATCTTAGCATCAATATCTTTCATCGCCTCCTCAAACTCTGCCACCTTATCATACAGGTTATCCAGCCTGTCCTGCATATCCTGGTATTTTCTCGTATAATGCTTATCCCCAGTATCCAGACGATCCAGCATCTGTATCAGTTTCAGTTTCGACCCTTGTACCTGTTTCAGCTGTTTCTGCAGCTGCTCCCTCTCAGTTTTCAAAGCAGAAACATCCACCTTCTCTTCCAGTTTCTCCTGCACAAACTTTCGGAATTCATCCCCCGCAACCATATACCGGATAAATTCCTCTACTTCTGCATTAAACATTTTCTGGTTCAGCATCGGCTTGTAGTCACAAATCTTTCCATCAACTTTTTTTCTGTGATGGCATCTGTAATAAAATGTATCTTTGTATTCCCCAGTTTTCTTATTCTGCCGTCGCTGAACAGTTCCACTCATTCCACCGCCGCAAAGAGGACATCTGATTAATCCAGTTAAAATATGTTCATGCTCCAGACTATGAGTTTTAACAAATCTAACCCCCGTCCTCTTCCTTTTCTCTCTCGCCGCTTCCCACGTCTCCTCATCCACAATCGCCTCATGCAGTCCGTCCGCCAACAGGTAATCATCAGTCTTCACCCGCCGGTATTCATCCCTCGTTCCCTTCACCTTCTCCGTAACATTCTTTCCGTAAGCAATCTTCCCTGTATAAACCGGATTATCCAGAATCTTCATGATCAGCCCTCTGGCAAAATAATTCAGTTCATGTCCTCGTACCTTTTTCTTCGTATAACCTCTCTGGTTCAGATAATTGCAGATAGCATCTGCTCCCATATCCGTATGCACAAACCTGTCATAAATGATCCGCACAATCTCCGCTTCTTCCTCATTCACCACCAGAGTGCTGTTCCTGGAATCCAGATCATATCCGAAAGGAGCCTGCCCGCCATTCCATTTCCCCTCTCTGGCCTTCTGCTTTCTTCCCTCCATCGTCTGGACCAAAATATTCTCCCTCTCAATCTCAGCCACCGCAGACAGCACCGTGATGGTCAGCTTGCCGGAATCCTTAGAGGAATCAATCCCATCCTCCACACAGACCAAGTTCACACCATAATCCTGGATAAACTGCAGGGAATTTAAAACATCCGCCGCATTCCTTCCAAAACGTGACAGCTTAAACACCAGAATAAACGCCACCCCGTCACGTTCCTCAGACACGTCCTGCAGCATCCGCTGAAACTCCGGTCTGCCTGTAATACTCTTTCCGGACTTTCCTGCATCACAGTATTCCCTGACCACTTCCATTTCTTTATAGTCCGCATACTTCCGAAGCCGCTCTGTCTGTGCTTCCAGACTATATCCCTCTGTCTGAGCCGCCGTAGAAACACGGGTATATATGTAACATTTCTTTCTCAAATCTTCACCTCATTTCGGTTGCCCATCGTCATACGGTTGCCGTACATAAAATATATCGGAATCACCAGTCTGCGCCAACTCGCAGAACGACCAAAAAAACTGCCCCAAAATCCACCTTCCCTATGCGGTTTCCATAGCACAAAAAGACCGGCAGCCCCAAAAGACCACCGGCACACTCGATCACTTCCCCTGCAGCTGTGCATTTTTCTCCTCAATCTCCCCCAGAACCACATCCCCGTACTTCTGGATCATCCTTGCCAGAAACTCTGCACACTTTTCCATGTTTAGCCTGGCCTGTTTCTCCGTCAGTCTGCCGGTATCGATCAGTTCAATTTTTCCCATAGCCAAAAACCACCTCCTACTGTTCCAAGGAGTCCTGGTCCCTGATTTTTTGACTTTCCGGACAAAAAAATAAACCCGCTGCCATCCACAGATTTCTCCGCAAACAGCAACAGGTTTCCCCTGATGCATTTATTTACTTTATCATCCGTTCAATACCATCGGTCATACGGATTCCCACGCACCTTCTTTGTCTCTGGTGCCTTCTCAATACTCTTTTCAGCTTCTTCCCTCGTTGCAAACAGCCTGTGAGCCTTCACCTGTATTCCGCCACCCGTATCTGTAAAACGTACCAGGAACATCCCGCCTGAACACCTGCGGATCTCCACCTCTCTCACATACCTGTTTGATTCCACAATATATGCAGTATCCCCGACTTTCATAAGATCACACTCCCACACTCAGAACATCCTTCATCCTCATCAGAACCGGAAGCACCTGCCCGTCAGCAAATCTCCGGTCAAAAGAACCATTGGAAAAATGATCCTCTCTCAGCAGCATTGTCAGTAATGCTGTACAAAGCTCATAATCTGCACCCGAAATTCGTTTCAGTTCCTCATTACAGTCAATCGGCTCCGTAATCATGTAATCCCCATAATTTGTTTTCAAATCTCCCATTGTCTTTAACAGATCTGCATACAGATTCTCTTGTGGATTCTTTAATTCCAATACTTCCTGAATTTTTCGTATCTTCTCTGCCTTTGTCAATGCTATACACCACCTTGATAAACACTCGAATATATGTTCTTTATATTTTAACATATACCCAATAATTATTCTAGCGCAAAATATATTCATGTAATATCCACAACAGCAAGGTTTCGTTGTGACTACGAAATTGATACAATTTAACGGTGCACACCCTTGTGAACACCCCTGTTCGCCTTTCGTTAAATAATTAAAATAGGCTACTCTTTTGCATATTTCTGATCAGCCTGTTTCTTCCATAAAAAAAGAGACATTGACATAATTTGATCAATATCTCTTCTGCTGCTTTGCTGAGACATATTCTTCCGACTGGATATACTCTCTCAGGGAAGCATCAAATTCATCCTTGACGGAATCCAGTCCATAATAAAACCGCTACCACACCGAAACAAAGGATATGTCTCTATTTTTGGTAAAACCATAGATGTAGGTTAATCATGTTTTTTTAATCAGCGTTTTGATACTCACTGTCTTCCCCAAATAGCTACCGAATTTGACCTCACGATCAATTCTTCGACAGGCAGACCAATCGGGCAAATGTTATGGCAAGCTAATGATTTCCCGCATCCCTCAAAATAATTTTCCTTATATTGAGTTGAAACCTCATTCCGATGGCTTATTTCCTGTTCTTCATTCAGAATCCGAAATGCGTTGACTGCAGCAACAGCGCCTGCGAAAGTCCCATTTGCAGAGAAGTTAGGACACACTTCAAGGCAGCAGCCACACATCAGACAGCGTGCCGACTGGTATCTCGGTTCATGTGTCCACGGATTCATATAAGCTTCACTTTCAAGCCAAAGGTTCAGTTTTTTCAAATTTTCAAACAGAATTGACCGGTCAACGATCAAATCTCTTACAAGCGGAAATTTGCTTAAAGGTTCCAAGGTGATTGTAGAACCTTTTAACGTATGTAGAAATGTAGAGCATGCCAGCCTCGGACGTTCGTTAATCAGCATGGCGCAAGCCCCACATTTTCGCACCATACAGCTACATTCCCAGCTGATGGGAGTAACTATATTCCCTGAATTATCTTTCAAAGGTGTTCTACTGTTCAATTCCTTTAGAACATTGGCAACAGAGCTGTTTTTGCTTCCGTCAAACTCACATTCCTGCCAATAACTGTCTGATTTCTGACTCTCCTGCCGCCTGATTCTTATTTTATATACCAAGTGAATCACCGCCTTTCTGGAACAGGTACAAAGGAAATCTGTATCTGCTTTCCATCAAATCTGGCTACCGTTGTTTTAAGGTAATCATCGTCATTGCTCTTCGGATAATCCTCCCGCCAGTGTGCACCACGGCTTTCTTTTCTTGCAAGAGCACTCTTTAGAACTGCCATGCCAAGCAATGGAAGATTTCCTGTCAGCGCTTGTACCGTTTGAATCCCATTTAACAACGTATTCTCATTTCTGACAACGCCCATAGTATCCTGCATCACTTTGTTTAATTGCTTTATTTCTGAAATTTGAGACGTTGGTGGAAAATCTATCTGTGTCGCACAAGATAGATCTACTACATCTGCCTGTTCACATGCTGATTTTGCCGCAACACGTCCTCCGTATAACGCTCCTAACAGAGAATTTCCACCAAGACGGTTGGCACCATGATATTGGGCACAGCATTCTCCGGCAGCATAAAGATTCTGAATCGGCGTTCTGTGCTGCTCATCCACCAGAATGCCTCCCATAAAATAGTGAATTCCCGGTAAAACAGACACCGGTTCCTTTCGTATATCTTTATGCAGATAGGTCATACAATCGTCTGCCAGACCAGATAGCTTATTTGAAATAATCTCCTCCGATATTTCCGTCATGTCAAGAAATACCTCTGATTCATGGCTGACCTTCCATATCTCTCTGGCGGTAATATCTCGTGGCATCAGATTTCCAAGCTCCGGGTATTTTTCCTCCATGAAATACCATTGTTTTCCATCTTTCATGGCAAACAACCTGCCACCTTCCCCTCTGGCCGCTTCGCTGATGAGCATGCGTTTTCCACCACATTTCACAGTTGTCGGATGGTACTGGATCATCTCGCCATTTGCCAGAGGAACACCAAGCCGGAACAATTCTGCGGTGACTTCTCCTGTATTGCTCAGCGAACCCGTTGTATTTCCAAACAATCCGTGCATACCACCGGTGGCAACAATAACCGCATCCCCCGGTAATTCCACAATTTCCTGACTGTATTCATCCCTGATTACGCAGCCACAACAAATATTGCCACACAGACGAAGTGTTAGGAAAGAATGATGGCTGAACCGTTCTACCATACCAGATGCTTCTTTCCTGCGAACAGCGTCTATCATAGCTATCATGATCTGCTTCCCGGTATCGCTCTGTGCAAAAGCAGTCCGTTTCTTTTTCTGCCCGCCAAAATTCCGCAGATCCACATCATCATAGCCACTCATGTTAAATTTAACTCCAAGTTTTAGCAGCCAGTGCACCAGCTCCGGTGCTGCCTGTGTCATTCCCCAAACTGCATTTGGATCTGCCAGACCACATGCTGCCTTTATTGTATCTGTAAAATGTTCTTCGGGACTGTCGTTTTCATCTTTTGTATTCAAAGCTGCGTTGATTCCGCCCTCCGCCATAACAGACTGTGCCCGCTCTGACGGAAGGGAGGAAACCAGTTTTACATTGCATCCATTTTCCGCTGCCTGCAAAGCCGCTGAAAGTCCTGCCAGTCCAGCACCTATAATAATAATTGTCTTACTCATAGATATTGCCACCCAATATAATATAAAATAACCGCTCCCGCTATAAAAAGAAGAAGCACCGAAAGGATCAAATAAATATCACTCCTTTGTTCTTTATAACTGATGATTCCCAGTGATACGAGCAATGGGCGGATATTGATAAAAATATGGACAAAGATTGCCGCTACGAACAAAAGCTGAGTTACCATCTTTACAGTTGTAAAAGGGAACAAAATATATGTCCCATTCTGCACCTTTCCAAACAAGCCAATATGGAATAACAGCAGAATCAGTATTGCCATCCCACTGGCTCGTCTCGCCCAAAATATGACGTTTTGTTTCAGATACATTTTTCCTGATTGCTTCGCTGTCTGTAAACTCTGAACTGTCAGGATGACACCAATCACCGTATGCACAACAAGAATACCAACACCAATCCATGCAAGAAGTTTCCCTGCACTACTTCCAACTCCGTTCAGCATAAAGCTGCCCATGATTCCATGAATCATAAAAATGAGAAGCATTAAAACAGACAAAATCGTATTCCATTTTCTCATAAATTCCCGCTCACCTCATTTCTTCGCTGTCCATGATCATATAGTCCATCTGTGTTAGCGTTGTAACGTCAATAAAATCATCCGATGCCAGGAATACATCATACTTTCCACTTACCACTCTTGATAGCATCATTGTGTTACTGTACTCTTTCAGATCTACGGAAAAACCGGCCTGTTTCAACCTGTCACAGAGTTTCTTAGCATAACTGACAAGCGGATAATCCGTCTCAGATACATATAACCGAAAACTAATGTCCGTTTTCATGAGATCTGTTTCATTTGTTTCCGAATCGTCCAGTGCCAATTCTTTTAATTTATTCCGGGTGTTCTCGTTGTCGAGACCATCTGACATCATATTAATACCGAGAACATAAGAGCCTTCCAACTGTGCGGAGGCTTGAGCCGCCTTTTTTGACTTCGGTGTTGCTCCTGTGACTGCATCAATCATAGAAGGCGGTGAATGCAAAAGTGCACCGAAACCTGCAAGAAAAACAATTGTAACTGCTAACAGAATCAATTTCCGTTTCACATTGCCACCTCGTTTCTTATTTTTTCAAAATCCTCATTGCGTTCAAGACGGCAATTATGGTAACGCCTACATCACCAAATACAGCTTCCCACATTCCAGCTATACCCAGAGCACCAAGGATCAGGAACACACTCTTAATTCCAAGGGCAATCACTATATTCTGCATGACAATCTGTTTTGTCGCTTTTGCCACATCAATCGCATCCACCAGCTTAGATGGTTCATCTGTCATCAGAACCACATCCGCAGCTTCAATGGCCGCATCTGAACCAAGACCACCCATTGCGATACCAACATCCGCACGAGCAAGGACAGGAGCGTCATTGATACCATCACCAACAAAAGCTAATTTGCTTCCCTGTCTCTTTTTACTGTCTAAAAGCTCAACCTTTTCCACTTTTTGATCAGGAAACAGTTGTGCATAATATTCATCCAACTGCAATTCTTCCGCAACAGCCTTTCCGATTTTTTCATCATCACCAGTAAGCATGACTGTTTTTTCCACACCGATATGTTTCAAATCAGAAATTGCTTTTTTGCTGTCCGGCTTTACTTCATCTGTTATCAGAATGCATCCGGCATATTGACCATCTACGGCTACATAAACCTTTGTACCAACTTTTTCACAGGCTGTGTACTCCACATGCTCTGAATCCATAAGTTTCGTATTGCCAGCATAAACTTTCTTCTTTCCTGCCATGGCACTGATTCCATATCCGGAAATTTCCTTGTAATCAGAGATAACTGATTGGTCAATTTCTTTTCCATAAGCAGAGAGAATGGATTTTGCAATAGGATGGTTAGAAAAGCTCTCTGCCTGGACCGCATACTCCAGAACCTGTTCTTTTGAAAATCCATTTGCAGGCAGAATATCAGTCACATTGAAAACACCCTTTGTAAGTGTTCCAGTTTTATCGAACACAATAATGCTGACATTATTAAGCGCCTCTAAATAATTACTTCCTTTTACAAGAACACCTCGTTTAGATGCCGCACCAATACCTCCGAAGAAAGTCAGCGGGATTGAAATGACCAATGCACATGGGCAAGATACCACAAGGAAAACAAATCCTCTGCGAATCCACTCTGTCCAACCTCCACCAAGAAGGATCGGTGGCAGAATTGCCAGAATAGCTGCTAAGCTTACAACAACAGGAGTGTAATAACGTGCAAATGTAGTAATGAAATTTTCTGTTGGTGCTTTTCTACTGGACGCATTCTCCACAAGATCAATAATCTTTGATGCAGTAGATTCACCAAATGCTTTCGTTGTCTTAATCGTTAAAACACCTGTCTGATTCATACAACCGGAAAGTGCTTCGTCTCCTTTATGAACGCTTCTCGGAACCGATTCTCCAGTTAAAGCCCTCGTATCCAGCATAGAATCTCCATCCAATACCACACCGTCTAATGGGATTTTTTCACCAGGCTTTACAATAATAATCTCACCAATGGCAACACTTTCAGGAGATATGGTAATCAATTCTCCGTTCCTTCTGACTGTAGCACAATCCGGACGTATATCCATTAAATCTGATATAGATTTTCTGGAATGCTCAACAGCCAATGACTGGAAAAATTCACCAACTTGATAGAACAGCATAACAGCAACTGCTTCCGGATATTCACCAATGACAAAAGCACCAATCGTAGAAACGCTCATCAGGAAATGTTCATCAAACACACGTCCCTTTGAAATATTCCTCACAGCCTGCCATACAACATCCCCGCCAAGAATAATATAGGAGACAATGAGAAAAACTAACTCGACAGGCAGTGGCACTTTCGCAAAAACTGTCAATGCCATACCAATACCATAGATTGCTGCGCCAATCGCTAAACGAATCGTCAACTTCTTGTCCTCATTGTTATAGGATGTATTGGTATCCTGTTTTTTTGCAGGTATATAGTATTCCTGTGCAATTTCGGAAACTTCTACATCTGGCTCATGGCTGTGGACAATCGTTTCAATCTGACTGGCTATTGTATTTGCGGCAGCTGGAGCAACATTGATTGTCAGCGTCTGCTTCATCAAATTTACAACTGAGGATTGTACACCATCCAATTCTCCGACTTCTTTTTCAATTTTTGCGGAGCAGTTCGGACAGTCCAAGCCTTTTAATAAAAATATTCGTTTCATAATGACCTCCTTGTAATTTGTTTAGTTGCTCAATTGCTCAACTATAATGCTAAAAATATTATTTCTGCCATAGATGCTCAAATCCCTTATCAATAATCTCTTTCACATGATCATCTGCCAGAGAGTAGTAAACTATCTGCGCTTCTCTACGGAATTTTACCAAATTCGCAAGACGCAATGCCTTTAACTGGTGTGAGATTGCGGATTTCGTTACCCCCAGTAGCACAGCAAGATCACATACACACATCTCACTCTGTTCCAGAGCGTGTAAGATTTGTACTCTGGTACCATCTCCAAATAGCTTAAATAAAGATGCCAACTGGATATAATCATCTTTGGGTTGCATCTTGGATTTCACATCATTCACAATATCCTCATGAATCACATCACAATTACAAATATAAGACGGTTTAGACATACACTTACCTCGTATAATCGAAGTTGAATAGTTGTTCAACTATGATTATATTCATTTTTTGTTCTATGTCAATAAGATTAGTAAATATCTTCTTGGATTTTTGTTTTTAACTGCTTAATACTTTTGTACCGCATCAAAGAATGTGTAGATGAGTTTGAATATAAATTCAAGGACTCCGAAACAGGAAAAATTAAAAAGTTCAAGATAACAGAAAAAAGGATTGTTACTTTTAATCCCAAACTAGCCAAGAAGCAGATATATGAGATTAACTTCTCTTTTTTCTTTTCGTAAAGATTCCTCAAAGTATCTTCCTTTTTCTGATATCTATAAATGAGCAAAGTTCGTGATTTTGCAGAAAAAAAAGATACCTCGATTCCGGATGTTATATTGAAAGCGACCAAAAGCTCCGTTTTTCGAATCAACGAAAAACTCCACAATGGCAAACAGGGCTTTGCCCTAACAAAAAAAGGCTTCACACCACGACCACCGCCGCAATGCAAAGCCTCATCACTCACTATTATATTCTTGTCACAAAATCCAGCGAGATCCACCCATTCCGCTCTTTCTCATACGCTTTCAGCAGCCCCCACTTTGATGCTCCGACACCGTCAGCCTCAGCAACAATAGTAAAACAGCCAACACCCGTATATTTTCCAACCTTCTCCTGATCCGTTCCCGGCTTCTTCCGGATATTCAGATCCGAAATCTCCACACGAACCAGATACGGACGAAACACCTCTTCCTGCTTCTTATCCACGGAACTGTACACTGC
Organism: Blautia sp. MCC269; assembly: GCF_018785655.1. Taxonomy (NCBI): domain Bacteria; kingdom Bacillati; phylum Bacillota; class Clostridia; order Lachnospirales; family Lachnospiraceae; genus Blautia; species Blautia sp. MCC269. Next base: position 189,027 of record NZ_WQQE01000021.1, read on the forward strand.
CTTTCCATTCTCATCAAACACCGAAAACCCCGGATGCTCGTCTGCACTTTTCTTTGCGTTTTCCAGCACCTTAAATGCCCCCACCTGGCTCTCCGCATCCTGCCAGTTCTTCCTCACACGGTACCAGATCTCCTTTTCCGTCTTCCCGCCATCAAACCGTGTCAGCCCATACTTCTCAATAATAACGCAAATCTTCTGCACATATAAACTATCCGTTGCATAGCCGCCATCCTTAATAATCTGGACAGCTTTCCGGTAATCCTTCTCCCCAGCCAGTCCTGCATATCTCTTTTTCTTCCCATTCATCGCTCCCAGAAGATAAGCCGAATGATCCGCAATCGACTGCTCCACGCAGGCATACTTCCGGAAATCCGCAGTCACAGTGTAAAGCTTTCCAGTTCCATCATCCTCCTGCGTTTTCTTCCGGTACTTACTGGTTCCATCCCAGGCACTTCCGCCCCAGCTATTCCCAGACAGCATACATTTCATTCCAAAGCAGTTATTTGCCTTCTGCGCCAGTTCCGTCCTGCCATAACCCGATTCCAGAATAAACTGTGCCGCAGACACAGATGCCAGAATCCCACTGGTTTTCATATTCTCTGCACACAGCACTCCAATCCGCTCAGCTGCCTTCTCATCGGAAAGCCCCAGAAACACAGAAGCCTGCGCCCCTCCAGCTTTCCCAGACATAGCAGCCTTCACAGCTTTCCTGAATCCAGACATCGTATAAGGCAGTCCCAGACCTTTCCACAGATGCTCCGGATCTCCATGATTTGTTGCAATTCCCCTTGTGTGTCCCTCTCTATGGGAAATCACCACACCATCTGCCAGAGGATCCAGACCAAACTTCTTACAAAGCATGGCAAACAGCTCCACCGCAGCTTCATACGTCCGCACCGCAGATGCTCTTGCCTTCTCCAGATCAGAGCAGGTAAAACCTGATCCGCTGGTATACCGGATACAGGCAGGCTCACACATCTCCACACCAATATGCGTATTATTTCCACTTCCCTTACTTCCAGCGCCACAGTGCCAACCCCTGTGGTTCCAGGGCAGCGCCTGATACACCGTTCCATCATTCCCATCAATGAAACCATGCACACATGCACTTCCAAAAGAAGCGCGATTCCAAGAATCAAGAAAGACCTGTGCCCTCGGCTGCGGACATCCAACCGAGTGAAGCATCAGGCCTTTTACCGTAATCTTTCTCCCTGCAGTATAGCAGGGGTTCTTTGTCAGAAAACTTTCAACCAGTCTCATTCCCCATCACTTCCTTCCCCTCTGTCATGCAGCTGTTCCAGCACATCCTTCATCTTCTGCGGGATCGGCAGTCCCAGATGCCCTGCATTCTCCAGCAAACTCACACCCTCATTGGAAATATAGAAAAAAATCACTGCTGTCCTCAGCACAGATCCATTCCCGATCACAGCCACATCCAGAATGTTTGCCATTCCCACCAGCAGAAAAATCAGCACCTTCCTGCAAATCCCCCGGAATCCCACCTCACTGGAAAGCGTATGATCCGCAAAAGCACACATCACCCCGGTCAGGTAATCGATCACCACAAAAGCGATCAGGGCATACAGAAGCCCGTCACAGCCTCCCATAAACCAGCCCAGCCATCCGCCTGCAGCCATAAAAACCATCTGAATAAAGTTCCAAAATTCCTTCATGCCAGAATCCTCCTCCCATGAAAAAAGCAGCCCCCATTTCTGAGAACTGCCATAAATAAGTTTTCTATCTCCATGCCTTGCGGCAGAAAGACCTACATTGTTTCCTCCGTCAGCGTATACGTGATCTTCATCGTTTTGTCTGTATTCTTCACCACTGCTGACGAAAGATTATTAATACTTGCCAGATAAGGCGTCAGAAGGTAAGCACACCTGTGCTCCTTCCCGTAACTGCCGCCCCACATAAACACAAAGTTCTTATACTGGAACAAAGGCGTTGCCATGGCTTCAAACCTTGCACTCCCCTGTGTTTTGATCACCCTGTCATCCGCCGTGATCTGGAAATCCCCTGCCACGATCATGTCACCGAGAAGCGTCATATACACCTCACAGGAACCAGCCTCCCCAAGGGATTTCAGTTTGGAAGTAAATCCCAGCGGGATCAGCGTCACATCCGCTGAATTTGCAACATTGATCTTATAAACTCCCTTCTTATCATAAGAAGGCACATACAGATACCCCTTCCTCACACAGCATTTTACATTCCGCTCCGGATAGGAACCGTCCTTTGCCCTTGTGCCCACTTCCGACAGCTTCGCCTTGGACAGTGTCCAGCTTCCCTCCGTAAAGGAATAATCCTTTTTGGAGATCCGGATCCACACCATCTTCGCATCCCCGGAAGCATTCGGCTCATTGGAAAATCCATACCAGTATCCGTCATGTCCGTCCATAAATTCCCCGTACTTCGTGTAATCCCCCAGGAACGTAAAACTTTCCGTTGTCAGTGTCTGTTCCTCCAGTACGATATAAGTGGTATCATCCAGCTTCTCATTCAGCCCGATGTTAAACACCGGGATCCTGATCTTCGTAATGGTCACACTGGAAGTCCCAAAGGTGATGGAATACAGCAGGTTCTTTTCAAAATCCAGTTCCACTGCCTCAAACAGTGTCATCTGCTTCGCCTTCGGGATATCCCCGATATCCACCTTTTTCAGAAGCAGGAACGTGCTGGCATCCCCTGCCGCACTGCCAAAAGCATTCTGCCCGCCCAGGGCACTGGTCAGTGCCACAGCTGCAATATTCCCGTTTCCCTGGCTGGGAGTGAACTCCCACACAAACTTATATCCATTGTCCAGTTTCTTGCTCTCCGTCTGGTTCAGGCTTCCCCTCGCCACATTGGAACCGGAATTAACATTGTTGGAAGCATAAGCCACCGGCAGGTTCTTCCCCTGCTCGTAAATATGATCCGCCTTTTCTTCCAGCACTGCCGGAAACAGCAGGATCCCGCCGATCATGTTCGGGCAGATGGGAAGCAGCGTCCCGTTCCACAAAACAGAATTGTCATACTCTCCGCTGGCTTTCAGATAAATCCCCATGGGATTCAGCCCCAGAATATTATTCACCGCTTCTGTGATCATGTTCGTCTCCTGCACGGTTTCCACCGCACCCGTATTCGTATCGGTCAGTTCAATGACCATCTCACCTTTTAATCTCATCACACGCCCTCCATTTCTACCGGCCTGCAGAAACCGCTGATTCCCGCTTTCTCAGCAAAATACACCTCAAAGCCTCTGTTCACTGTTTCCTTCATCTGCATGGACAGCGAATCCCGAAAAACATTCATATCCAGTCCTCCGCCAATGGCAAATCTCGTGGTATAATCTTCCACCTCAAGCTTTCCATCCCATGCTTCCCCAGCCGCCATTGCCTGTCCGCTGACAGAAGCAATGCAGTCTCCCACATCAACTGTCCCGCTTCCATTCTCCATCCAGAGATACACATTGAACGTATTCGTATAATTGGCAACGATCTTCTCAATGGGATAATACAGTGACAAAATATGTTTCCCGGAATGCCAGGTCTCCACCGGACAATGCTCCACAATCTCCTCATTGTTAAATTCAAAGACCACACGGCAGACCGCCAGTCCGTCCTCCTGCCACTTCACCGGCAGGCTCACATCCACAGAAATTTCAGAACCACTCCCGGATCCTGCATCTGCTCCACCGGAAGCCTCATCGCCACTTCCTGTATTCTCATTCCCGGAAGTATTTCCAGCCCCATTCCCTGCCGCATCATTTTCAGAGCTTCCTGCATCCGATGCCTCCCCGGTTCCATCAGAACCACCCGTACCACTTCCAGTTCCGCCGCCGCTTCCGCCCGGAAACGGAATCACCACAGTCCCGGAAGCCTCCGCAGACCGTTCCACCGGATCCGCAGCCACATCCACAACAACCTGTGCAAAAAACTGCATATGGTTTTCCTCAGAAGAAGCAAACTGGATACTGATCAGCTTCACCTTTGTCTGCCCGATCTCATGTACGGAAGCATTGGTAAACGTGTGGATCCCGATCTTCCCAGTCTTCGCATTGTCTTCAATCTGATTCAGCAGCCCCGAAATATTCTTGTCATTCCTTGACTTTGCCTGAGCCAGCCTCGGGTTCTTCCCCACACATTTCAGGCTCTGCTTTCCCCCGATCTTCTGTCTGATGGAAGTGATGCAGGTGATCTGTCCCTCATCCGCCTGTCCTCCTGAAAATGTCAGCACATCCCCCGGATCCAAGGCAGGATTCCCGATGGTATCCGAATCAAAAGGCACATACCGGATCACAGACAGATCTGCCAGGATATTCCTGCACAGCATCTCCCTGGTCTCCTCAAGCCCAAACTGCAGAAGCGGATTCACTCCCAGATTCATAGTCAGCCCATTATCCGGATCCAGAGCATAATACTCTGCAATCTGCGTCTGCTTATTCGTGGAACTCACCGCCGTATACCTGGTAATAAAATCCGAAAAGCTGGAAGAAAACCGGTGTCTCTGCTCCACCTTCATCACAGGATCCTTTCCGTACTTTCTCAGTTCCAGCTTCCCCTCCCTGTTAATAATAAAGAAACCTCCCAGAACCTGTGCCACATAAAACAGCACATCCCGGCAGGTCTCAATATCATTTTCAGTATAAACAAAAAGCGTCACCCCGCCATTCGGCATGGCATCAATCTCCGCCCTCTTATTCACAAGCTCCACTTTGCATCTCTTACAGCACAAAGCAATAAAATCATAAGCAGTCCCCACAGTCTCAAACCCGTTGAAACTCTTATCAAACCGCAGCATAAAATCATAGGCTTTCAGTTCCAGGCACTTTGCCAGACGGTTCGCCTCACTGACCTCAAAAACTCCCATCGGCACATCTTCCACAGAACCATCCGCCAGCACCAGATGAAACACCAGCGTCACCAGCGCATCCTCCAACGTATATCTGTCAATATCACTCAGAAGAGTGATCCCCATCTCCGCCGCATACACCGTCCCCAGCTCAATCTCCGTACTCCCGCAGCACTGCCTGGAAATATACCCGGAACCCTTCACAATCTCCTTCGCCCCGAACTCATACGTCATTCCGCCCTTGGTAACGATCGTACCCGTCCAGAAATATTTTCTTGTATTACTCCTGACTGCCCTCAGAAAAGCATCCGACACAGAATACATCCCGCCACCTCCATTTCCCCCACGAAAAAAGCACCAGCCAACTAGGTGACTGATGCTGTGTTATGTTATTGTTTATCACTACAACCTGGAATTTATCGTCTTGTTCCATTCTTATCAAAATTCTTTTTTAATGCTATTTCTGTTGGAAGAATAGACCCAATTAAAGGAATAAGTTGAACACCACAGATAATTCCTCCTATACTCCCAACACAATCTTCATTTTTTCC
>NZ_WQQE01000022.1:0-100293 GCF_018785655.1 Blautia sp. MCC269
CTTGAGCCGTATGACGGGAAACTGTCACGTACGGTTCTTAGGGGAGGGGCTGGCAGCAATGCCAGTCTCTTACCCGACATACGGTCTGAAAAAGATATCTTGAAGCTGGTGACAACAATCATTGTGAATACCAAAGGCGAAGGGGAAAAAGCTTCCGAAGATTTTTGGGTGAAAGCAGAGAAATTGCTGTACACAGCACTGATTGCTTTTATCTGGTATGAAGGGGATGAAGAGGAAAAGAATCTGAATACCCTTCTGGATCTTTTGAACGAAAGCGAAACCCGTGAAGAGGATGAAACTTACCAGAATCCTGTGGATATGATGTTCCAGGAGCTGGAAGAAAGAGATCCGCAGCACTTTGCGGTCAGACAGTATAAAAAATATAAAATGGCGGCTGGTGTAGTAAGTTTGAAGAGACTTCTTAATCAATCAAATTTAAAGAGTTGGAGCTCCAAAATGATTAAAAAGTCTCTTGAGGCTTATTTTTTTACCTTAAAGAACAAAATTGTATTTTGTAAAAAACAATTTCAAAACATGTCCGTATTTTGTTTCGTCAGTACAGAGATTGTGTAAGGAACTTTAAAAAGATGACACGAAATCAAAAAAGATGCAGTAAGGGGGCTGTAAAAAGACCTCTGAGCATTTCGTTTAGTGTAAGAATCTTTTTTACTTCTTACACGAACCTTGAAAACGAAACAGCCTGCCCGTAGTGATACCAGAACTGAATAGGCATTCAGCGTGTCTTTTTTGGTTAATACGTCCCGGAAACATCAGAACCCGGTACAGGAACGGATATGGGATGAGAACAGGCAATTAATAAACAAAGGAAGGAGGACATCTGACTATGACAGAGAAACAGGGATTCATGACAGCGTTGTATGAACGTCTTAGTCGTGATGATGAATTAAACGGGGAATCCAACAGTATTTCAAACCAGAAGAAACTGCTGGAACAATATGCAAAAGAACATGGATTTACCAATCTTGTTCATTTTACTGATGATGGTATCTCCGGTACAAGATTTGATCGCCCAGGCTTTCTTGCCATGATGAAAGAAGTAGAGTCGGGGAAAGTCGGAACGATTCTGATTAAAGATATGAGCCGAATGGGAAGAGATTATCTGAAAGTCGGACAATATATGGAATTGCTGCGACAGAAGAATGTCCGCCTGATTGCAGTCAACGAGAATGTAGACAGCTTCCGGGAGGACGATGATTTTACTCCATTCCGAAATATCATGAATGAATGGTATGCAAGGGATACCAGTAAAAAGATAAAATCCACTTTCAAGGCGAAAGGAAAATCCGGCAAGCATGTGGCAAGTACAACACCATATGGGTATCTGAAAGACAAGGATGACCCGAATGTATGGATTGTTGATGAAGAAGCAGCTGTAGTTGTACGGAGAATCTTTCACATGACAATGGATGGGTACGGACCATATCAGATTGCCAAGGCACTGAAAGAGGATAAGGTTGAGATACCAGCGGTTCATATGGCAAAGAAAGATGCCGGATTATGGAAAGGCAGAGTAGAAGAAATCAAAGATCCTTATGGCTGGGGCTCTTCTACTGTTGCAGGCATTCTGAAGAAAAGAGAGTATCTTGGTCATACAGTGAACTTCAAGACCAGAAAACATTTCAAGGATAAGAAAAGCCATTACGTATCTGAAGATAATTGGACGGTGTTTGAGAACACGCAGGAAGCCATTATAGATCAGGAAACTTTTGACAATGTACAGAGAATCCGAAGCAATGTGAGAAGATATCCAGATGGATGGGGAGAAGCCCACCCCTTGACAGGTCTGATGTATTGTGCAGACTGTGGTTCCAAAATGTATGTCCATCGAGTAAATAATGGCAAGCGAGTACCACAATATACTTGTTCTGCATATTCTAAAGTTCCGGTTGGAACACTCTGCCAGACACAGCACAGAATTAATGCTGATGTGGTTATGGAGCTGATTAAGGAACTTTTAAAGGCTGTTGCGGAGTATTCACAGTTGAATCGTGAAGAATTTTTGGAGACAGTAAAAAAGGCACAGACTTCACAGCAGTCCAGTGAGATCACAAGATTGAAAAGCAGATTGGCAGAGGCAAAAAAGCGTGTGCAGGAACTGGAAAAACTGATCTGCAGAATTTATGAGGACAATATTCTTGGCAAGCTGCCAGATGAACGCTATGCGATTCTTGATGGACAGTATTCTAAAGAACAGAAAGATTTGTCGGCAGAAATTGCAGATATGGAAGCTGAATTATCAGGCTATGAAGAAGGTCGCAGATCAGCGGAGAAGTTTATTGCTCTGGTTGATAAATACCAAAATTTTGAGGAATTGACCACTTACATGCTGAATGAATTTGTAGAAAAGATTGTGGTGCATGAGCGTGACCGGAAAGGAAGCGTTGAGACGACACAGGAAGTGGAAATCTATTTTAACTTCATCGGCAGATATTTACCGCCACATTTCGGTGAGGTGAAAATGACACCGGAAGAAATTGAAGAAATGGAAAAACGGGAAGCCAGAAAAGACAGGCTTCACCAGAATTACCTGAGAAGAAAAGCAAATGGAAAGCAGCAGGAATACTATGAACGGACAAAGGCAAAAAAGAAAGCCGAACTGGATGCAAAAAAAGAAGAGATCCGGCAGGAAGATATTGCAAAAGGTGTGTTCATTCCGCTATCACTGCTTCCCCCAGCAGAACCGAAGAAAGGAGTTGCATCAGCATGAGCAAATTAGAAAGAATCATTCACGATAACAGTAATGGTCTGGATTATATCCTTGTCGGGGAAATCTATCTGCCACTGATCGCAGTACCCGAAGAGAAAAGAGAGATTGGTTTTTATGGAAGTCTTCACAGAAACTATCTGAAAGATTACAAGAGTGGCTTGTATTCCTATCTGACATTGAGTGGTAAGCTCTGGACGTATCTCGCAGATCTGAATGAGCAGTGTTTGGAACGCAGGGATTTCCTCATGGAACAGATTATGGAGCAGGAAGGCATTACGGAAGAATTGAAAAGCAGAGATCAGATGGAATGGGTTCGCCGGGCAAACAATGCAAGAAGCCGGGTAGATGAAATTATTTTAAATGAACTGGTGTATGTGTAGGAGGGACTTATGAGATACTGGATTGAATATGCAGACGGAAGATGTTGTAATTTTGCAAACAGCAGAAAAGATTTACTGGACTGGCTGAAACTTTTGAAAGATGAAAAAATCGTTGATATCCGAAAGATTTACAAAAGCGGTGTGACAGATTCTGTGATAGACAGCTATCGTAGTTATCTGAAACAGTGAAAGGGGTGGACAGTCATGGTTGTTGTAAGAATTATTGTGAAAATCGTATTACTGCCAGTGCGTATATGCCTGACAATGATACAACTGGTGGTTATGTTCTTCACATGGCTGTCGGCAACGGTATTTCATATCCTGTCGGGGATCATCTGCATTACAGCAGTTTTAGGGTATGGATTCGGACAGGAGACAGGCACAGAAGCGGTCAGGATGCTTGTGGCAGGTTTTATACTTTATATCCTGCTGTGCTTTCTGGCTGGGCAGTGGTGTGGCTGGAAACAATCAAAATCAGATTGATGAAGTAGACCACTGGAAAAAGGAATAGGATTCTTAAATGAAGATTACAAAAGAGATTGAAGAATTTATCAACCTGACCATAACGGAGCATATGGGAAAAGAGTATGCAGACTGGAAACTGAGCCAGCCGTCTGTGACAGAACCAGATGAAGTTGAGGAAGAATATAAAAAAGTGATTGCCACACTTCCACAGAAACAGGAAGAGGCCATTACAAAATATTGCGACCAGATATTTAACAGTGGAGCAGAGACAGAAGAATTTTTCTACCGGTTGGGACTGAGGGACGGAATGAAACTTAGGAAGAATGTTAAAATGGTTCTGAAGCAATTATCAGAATGATACATACAGGAATTATCTGAAAAGTGAATGAGTAAAGGAAAGGGCATTAACCGTAAAAAGTTAGTGCCCTTTGTTTTACCCATTTTTATATTTTCACAAAATCCGATGCAGAGGATTTTTGAAAAACAGACGGAACGGAGATCCTGCTGAAGGGACAGCGGCAGGAGTTACGTTTTGTCTGCTGGGAGTACAGAGGGCTGGAAGTCCTTTGTGCCCAGATTGCAAAGAGCGGCAGCATCTTGCTGGGGTTAAGGGGCAAAGCCCTTAGCAGGTTAAGGGCGGCAGCCATTGCCCAGTGATATGGCGTTTCGCCATATGGTACTGGGTACTGTCTGTAACGGGGACAGAGACTTTTGGAAGCTTCGCTGCAATCCCCTCCGGGGAAACAACTTGAAAAAAGGAGAGATGTGAATTGAAAGGCACAAGGCATAACGGCAGATCTGGGAAAGACGGTGTTTACAATCCGCTTCACAATGACCGGAGATTTGACCCGGAACACAGTGAGCATATTGACAATGAACGTGTCCGTCAGAATATTTACTGGGACTGCTATCAGGGATATACCACAATGGCAGACCGGGGAAAAGAGGATAATTTTTCTTTTAACCAGATTGAGATGGCATACTATGTGGATCATTACAGCGATTATGTGATTAACCAGAATAAACGTCATGAGAAAGCAAGACACCCCGACAGATGTAAAGGGGTGGAAGATGTTCTGAAAAATAAAAAGACCTGTCCGGAAGAAAGTATCTATCAGCTTGGGACGATAGATGAACACGCTTCTGTGGAAACGCTGGTTTTGGTTTTTGATGAATTCAAGAAAGAGTTCGATGAGCGGTTTGGTTCTAATGTGCATATCATTGACTGGTCACTGCACATGGACGAAGCGACTCCGCATATTCATGAGCGTCATGTATTCGATGCTACGAACCGGTATGGGGAGATTGAACCGAAACAGGAAGCGGCACTGGAAGAACTTGGCTTTGAACTTCCGAATCCGGAAAAGAAAAGATCAAAGACAAATAACCGTAAGGTTGTTTTTGATTCTGCCTGCCGGACAATGTTCCTGGATATCTGTAAACGTCATGGACTGGAAATTGACGAAGAACCGTCCTATGGAGGAAGGCAGTATCTGGAGAAACAGGACTATATCCGAATGAAGCAGAAAGAAGAGATTGCGGTTCAGCAGGAAATGCTCAATCAGCAGAGGGATAAGGTCAATGCGAATCATCTGGAACTTGCAAGGCAGTCAAACCATGTCAGGGCAAATGAAAAGGTTATCCAGTCACAGAAAGAAAAAATAGAACAGCAGGAAAAAGAATTTAAAGAAAATTTCATTTCCAATTCTGACCGGATTCTAAGTCAGGGCGAGCTGATTGAAGAACAGAGAGAGGAACTGCAACAGCTTACCCTCCGTATTGAAGATGTGGAAACCTTGCTTGACGAAGTATCCAGTGAAGCCTATGACAAGGCTGTGGATAAAGTCGCAGAGGAAACAATGCGGGCTACCAGAAAAGATGACATTCGTCTTGCGGAAGATTCTAAGAGATGGATTCAGAGTCCGGAACGTAAGGCATCACGAAAAGAAAAGGAATATGCGATAAACAGGCTGGACGGTCTGATTAAAAAAATCGAATATGCGATGGAAAAAGCTGTTGTGAGGGTTGTCCGTCAGTTAAAACAGCCAGAGAAGAAAAAAGCCGTTGTAGAAGAAATCAAAAAAGAAGTGAAGCCGTCAATCAGAGAAAAACTTGCATTGAACGTAGCAAAGATTCAAAGAGAAGAGGCAGAGAGAAAACAACTGAATAAAGGAAGATCACATTCCAGTGATCTGGAACTATAAGGGCATTTTGTTGATTCCGTAAGGACAGGACAAAGTGCTTTTTTGTTTTTTGTGAAAACTTGCTTCCCAGATTTGGGAAGCAGATTTAAGAAAGAGAGGAAACGAATTGGGATTATTTGATGAAGTAAAACAGAATGTGACCGTCCGGCAGGCTGCGGAGAGGTATGGGTTAAAGCCCAACAGGAGCGGACTGATCCGCTGCATTTTCCATAATGACAAATCACCCAGCATGAAAGTTGACCGGAGATATTATTGTTTCGGGTGTGGCTGTACAGGAGATGCCATTGATTTTACGGCACAACTGTTTGACATTGGATTGAAAGATGCAGCCATGAAGCTGGCAGATGATTTTGGGATTCCTTATTCCGGCAGGGACAGGGGATCACCGCAGAACAGGAGAAGCGTTTCAGCAAAAAAGCCAGAGCCGACACCAGAAGAACTTTGGCAGAAAAAACATCTGAGATGCCTGAGAGCCTATCTGGATTATCTGAGCCTGCTTCTGGAATGGAAAGAACAGTATGCACCAAAAACACGGACAGAAGAATGGCATGAAAAGTTTATGACTGCTCTCAGGGAGTTGTCAGTTGTTGAGTATTATCTGGATATCCTGCTCTTTGGGGACAGGGCAGATAAGGAAGCACTTGTAAAAGAAAAATGGAAGGAGGTGGAGCGGATTGAGCAATGCGAAAGAGAAGATAAAGGAGATCGCCACAAAAGAACAGAAAGATGCCATGAAAGAAATGTTCCGGATGGTAGATAAAAGCAAAGTCGATGAAGTGAAACAGATGCTGGAATATACACAGAAAGGAACTGCGAAAGCAACGGTTGGAAATTATATGGTTGTGCTGAGAAATGATCCGCTTGTGCGTGAGAGTATGAAATACAACAAGCTGACAGGCAGGATTGATATTGTAAAAAAACTCTGGTGGAATGAGGAAGTCTGCAAGCTGGATGATGATGGCAGGACTTATTTCTACTATTTCTTTGAACGCTATTACAAACTCACAAGTGAAAAATGTATGGATAAGGCACTTCGCATAGAAGCCAACAGCCGGGCATACCACCCGATCTGTGAGTATCTGGAACAACTGGAGTGGGACGGGCAGGAGAGAATCCGTTATGTTCTGCAACGGTATATGGGGGCAGATGCTTCGGATTTTGTCTATGAGGTTGTGAAGCACTTCCTGATGGAAGCATTAAGCAGAATCTACCGCCCCGGTTGTAAAGCAGATGAAATGCTTTGTCTGGTAGGTCAGCAGGGAGCCGGAAAATCCACATTTTTCCGTTTTCTTGCATTGAACGATGACTGGTTTTCTGATGATCTGAAGCAGTTGAATGACAGTAAGATATACGAGCATCTCCGGGGACACTGGATTATGGAAATGTCGGAGATGATTGCTGCAATCAGTGCAAAGAGCAATGAGGAAATCAAGTCATTCCTGACCAGACAGAAAGACACTTACCGGAACCCTTATGATAAATATGAGGAAGACCGGAAGCGTCAGTGTATCTTTGCAGGTTCAACGAACACAAGGCAGTTCATTCCTTTTGACCGTACCGGGGCAAGACGGTTCCTGCCGATTGCTATAGACAGCAGTAAGGCAGAGAAGCATATCCTCGATGATGAAAAAGAAGCCAGATCCTATTTTGACCAGTTGTGGGCAGAAGTAATGGAAATCTACTGGTCAACGGAGAATAAGAGCAGCCTGTTGAAGTTCTCAAAGGAAATGGAGCAGGAGATCAGTGAATACCGAAAACAGTTCACACAGGAAGATACGATGGCAGGAATGATACAAGGCTGGCTGGACGCTTATAAAGGTAGTCATGTATGTTCCGTCCAGATCTGGAAAGAAGCCTTTGACCATTTTGACCGGGAGCCGAAAAAATTCGAGACAAATGAGATCTGTTCCATTATGGATACGCAGATCACTGGCTGGAAGAGAGCCGGAGTCCACAGATTTTCAAAGGAAGGATATGGCAGACAGAGAAGCTGGATCAGGGAAGGAGCAGAAGAAGAGGGTGGCAACGAACCGGATAAAGATGGATTTACAAAGCTGACGAAAGCAGAACAGTTGGAGCTGCCATTTGATCTGCCCGACAGAGAGAAAGGCTGATTTTGATGCCGAAAGGCTACTGATTACCCGGAAATTTACTGCTTGTTGACATTTTTGTTGACACCAAAATCCTTTGTATTTACCGGTGTTTCAGCTACTTTTTAACAGGTGTCAACAAGAACATTCAAAAAACTTTTCAATAGTATTTTGGAAAACAGAAATAACTACCCGAAAAAAGTTTCAAACCCTATGTTGACACTTGCGTTGTCAGCGTGCCGATAAACTCCCGGCAGGGACAGAAGCAAACCTCTCTCTGTCGGGCACAGGAAAGAAAGGAAATAGATGATTATGGAAAAAATGATGAATAAAAAAACAGAGGGAAACACATTTACAAAGAAAATCGGGCAGACAGTATATGTTGTCCGCTATCATTTCAATGAAGATGCAAAGGAAACCATGCAAGAAAAGATTAACCGGATGCTGGTTACAGAAGCAAGCCGAAAGGCAATGCAATAGATGGGGGCAGAGACAATTGGAATTGAGATATGTTTGAAAATGTGATATGATTTGAGCAACAAATTAGAAGTTATAAAGGAGAAACACTATGGGATTATTTGGTAAAAGCAAAAAAGAGCGAGAAAAAGAGTATATGAACAGATTAGATGTTCCATTATGTTTAAAAGAAGACTTTGAATTGATTATTGATGATGTATTTACAATTATGGGGGGTGGAACAGTTGTCACAGGAAACATATCAACAGGAATGTGTAGAGAAGGAGAAAATGCGTGTGTTTATAAAACAAATGGAGGTGTATTAGAGACTATAATTACTAACATCGATATACATACAAAAGAACGAAAATCAAATGGTTGTGGATATAAAACAGAACATGTTGGACTTGGGTTAAGAGGAGTTTCTAAGGAACAATTAGAAAAAGGAGATAGAGTGATTGTAAAGAATGCCAATATGTATGGAATGTAATTACAAATTCAAGTTTGCAGAATCAAGAAAACTGGAATTTGAGGTGATGAAACTATGACAGAAATACAAATTGCATGGTTAGAATTGATGACAGTTGGAGGTCTTGGTGTAATATTGGTTTTACTAGGAGTTACTTTCAATATCATTGTAAAAAGACAGAATCAATTGTGTACAAAGCAGACAGACGGTATTGTTAAACAATATGGGTTTCCGGGAAATGGAAGGGTGTATCCAATCGTGGAGTACTTTGTGAATGGAACTTGTTATAAAACAAAGAAAATATTTTGTGGAATTAAAACAACGCAAATATCTGGAGTACCCGTACCGGTGAAATCAGAAGTCTATGAAGATGAAAAAGGCTGGCTACATGTAAAAACTGGATCCATTGCAAATTTGCGTCAACTTGCAGAGCAGTTGTGGCCTATCAACAGTAAGATGACAGTTTATTATAATCCAAACAATCCTAAAAAGTGCTATGTTGATAGACCAATTTCAAAAAGTTTTACTTCCATGATGTTTATCATAATGGGAATAGTAACGATACTCTTGAGTGTATTGGTATTCTTTTTGATGCAGCTATAAATTACAAAAGATAATTGGTAATCAGACAAAATTCAAGTTTGTAGAATTATAAAGGAATAATATTATTTTAAATGAGCTGTTCGGATTAAATGCGTTGCCCTCTAACGGGTCAAGGATGAACCATGATACAATCAAACTTGAGTATGGTATTAAACATCAAAATATTCGTAATTTCCTTTTAGTTAAGAAACAAATATAGTAAGAGCAAAATATCGCTCTTTTTTCATTCAAAAATAAGTTATACTAGAAACAGAGGTGATATCCATGATTAACAATAAAGAGAAAAAAATGATTCAAAGATATTGTATATATCCAAAGATTGCAGTGGTTGCACTCATCTTTTCATTTGTACAATGTGCATTAATAGTACCATTAGAGATGATAGATGATTTAGTATTCCAAAACAAAGGTTTTCAGCCTACAGGGATGTTTACTGCATTAGGATTTGTCATTATATATGTTATTATATTCTGTTTCTGTGCACTTGCCCCTAAGTTTGGAATGAACGGTAAGAAATGGAAATCTCTTATAGGTAGATTAAATGTGAAACAGTCAGAAACAGATTATTCTAAAGAGGTATCTGCTGCTTTGGCGTCACAAGCTGTTGGTCGATTCCTTAAAGAAAGTGATAATGATACTGCAAAGAATATAGGAAGTGCTATGCAGGTGGCTGGTGCAGTAAGTACAGTCTCTACATCTATAGATATGTTATCTGAAGCAGGAAGTAATGCCGAGAACATGGCACATGCTTATAGAATCCCTATTCCTGATATAAAAAAACAACTCATTGCCTTTGCAGTTATCCCAATACTTATTGTAGTCGGTACTTATATACCTCAATATATAAAAGGAAAGCAGGCAATGGATCAAAGAATTGCAGCTTCTGCAAAACAAGTAGAAATAGTAAAAAAGGCATTAGAACCTGTATGTGTAAGAGTACATGCAGACAATCCAAATGAATCACGTAGTAGATCAAGTTATACTGTTATGGGATATTTAAGAGATTCAGGTGCTACTGATTGTTATGTTCATGTTCAAGTCAATAATAGTGGTACTATCATCAATATCTCATATGTAGAAGGTGTGGATATTAATAAGAGTTTAGAAGAGAATTTAATGCAGACAGAAAAAGATTTTGCGACATTACAAAAGTCTTTTGAGAATTTAAATGTATCCGTATCTAATCCTGAGATATTATCTTATCAGGCTATTCCACAACAATTTAAAGATGAATTTCTAAATGGGACATTTTATAAGAGTTTCCGTTTCTATGATCAGGATGCGCCTATCAGTTTGTCTTGTTCATTTGATACAGAGACAGAAGATCAGTTTGATGAATATACAAGACCTAAAATTCATTTCTTCTTAGGATCAAAATAGACACCTTATGAATAATAAATTTGATGAACAAAATGATACAGTCAAATTTCAGTTGTTAAACTTATTAATATTTTATCACAGGCACACCTGAAATTCTATTTAAATTCATTTGCTTTGAGGATGCAGAATGATTTAAATATCCCAACATAGGCATACTTCTTATTGGACACGGAATCTTTCTTGTAAGAAAATTGGCAGTTGTATATAATAGTTACAGACCACAGAAAAAGTGGAATAAGCAGAGGAAAATGGATGATTATGAATTACGAAGGTATTTTAGAGTTTAAAGGAACATGGAGAAGGTATCAGGCAAGGGTTTTGGAACACGCAGACAGGTACATGGCAGATGGAAAAATACATATTGTAGCGGCACCCGGATCCGGGAAAACGACATTGGGAATTGAACTGATCCGCAGGATGAACGGAAAAGCACTGATTTTGGCACCATCCATTACGATCCGGGAGCAGTGGATCGCAAGGATTGAGGAAGCTTTTTTATGTGAGGGCATACAGGGGGAAGATTATCTTTCACAGAATTTAAAACAGCCAAAGGCGATCACGGTTGCAACCTATCAGGCATTACACAGTGCCATGACAAGATTTCAGGGAATACAGGAAGATGCAGGTGAGGATAGTGGCACAGGCACAGACGAGTGCCCGGCGAAAACAGAGACAAAGGAAGTAGATTACAGCGGTTTTGATCTGGTTGGGACGATGAAAGAGGCTGGGATCGAAGTACTCTGTCTGGATGAATGCCACCACTTGCGAAGTGAATGGTGGAAAGCATTAGAAGAATTCAAAAAACAGGTGAATAACCTTAAAATCATCGCTTTGACAGCAACACCACCATATGATTCCACACCGGCTATGTGGACGCGGTACATGAATATGTGTGGAGAGATCGATGAAGAGATTACGATACCGGAGCTCGTAAAAGAGGGAAGCCTCTGTCCGCATCAGGATTATGTTTACTTCAACTATCCAACAAAAGAAGAAGAGAAGGAAGTCAGACGTTTTGAAGAACGCAGTAAAGCAATGACAGAAAAAATCATGCGGGATACTCAGTTCCTTACGTACGTAAGAAGCCATAAGGGGTTCAGTGGACAGCTCTCAGATGATCTGCTTCTGGATAATCCGGCATATCTGGCATCACTGTTGATTTATTTACAGAGCAAAAATATTGCAATTCCGTCCAGATTACAGAGGCTTTTGGGGGCAAAAAAATTACCGGACATGAATGTGCAATGGATGGAGCGTCTGTTACAGGGATTCTTGTATGATGATGTGGATTCATACCTGTGTGACAAGACATATCGTGAATTGCTAATTGCTGATTTAAAATCCGACGGTCTGATAGAAAAGAAAAAAGTCGTCATGACGAAAAGTGCGGCAGTGGAAAAAATGCTCACAAATTCCCTTGGAAAATGTAACAGCATCCGTGATATTGTGTTCCATGAATATGAGGCATCCGGTCAGGATTTGAGGCTGCTTGTTTTGACAGATTACATCCGGAAAGAATATGAAAAAGCAATTGGAAATACAGAATATGATGTTAACTCACTTGGAGTGCTTCCGTTTTTTGAGATGCTCCGTCGTGACAATGAAAAGAAAAACGAACAAATCCGTTTTGGGGTGCTTTGTGGAACGATTGTGATCATTCCGGCAGAGGCAAGAGAAGCATTAGAGCAGGCGATCGGAATGAGCGGAAAAGTTACATTCAGCAGGATCGGAAATCTTTCTGAAACAGATTATCTTAAAGTGACAGCGGTTGGAAATGCACATTTTCTCACAGGGGCGGTAACAGATATTTTCTCAAAAGGCTATATGCAGGTGCTGATCGGTACAAAATCGCTGTTAGGGGAAGGATGGGATTCTCCTTGTATCAATTCCCTGATCCTTGCAAGCTTTGTAGGCTCATTTATGTTAAGCAACCAGATGAGAGGGCGTGCCATCCGTGTGATGAAAGAACATCCGGAAAAAACAAGTAACATCTGGCATTTAGTCTGTTTAAGACCGTGGAACGAAGTGCTAAAGGCAGATGACAATCAGATCAGTGAAGATTACAGTATGCTGGAGCGAAGGATGGAACATTTTCTCGGTCTGCATTATACAGAAAATACGATTGAAAATGGAATGAAACGGTTGTCAGTTATTAAAACGCCATTTAATAAAACGAATATTGACAGGATTAACAGACAAATGCTGAAAATGTCGGGGCAGCGCGATACGTTAAAAGAACGTTGGAACAGTGCACTTGCAGTCTATGACAAAATGGATATTGTGGATGAGACAGAAGTAAAAGACAAATTTGTCACAAGTGTTGTTTTCTGGGATGCGATTCTTACAATGATCCTGTCAGGAATTCTGTGTCTGATCGGGGCAATTGGGGCAGGTATTGTTGCTGCAGCGTCCCAAAATGGTATCCTGGCCGGAACCTGTTACTTCTTCATTGCTGCCGGACTGGCTGGAATTATGATACGTTTCCCGAAAATTTTCATGTTGGGAAGTCCGCTAAAAAGATTAAAGGCATTTGGAAATGGAATCCGCAAAGCATTAGAGGAGCAACAGCTTCTGGAAGAAACACACTGTAAAGTTGAGACAGAATCAAACGGACCGGATAACCATATTATTTATCTGTCCGGTGGAAGCGGCAGGGATAAAGCGTTGTTCGCACAGTGTGTCAATGAATTTTTTGATGTGATCGACAACCAGCGTTACATACTTGTGAAAAAGAAGGGACACAAAGGACTGAATGGTTTCTATGCCATTCCAAATTGTTTTTCGAAAAAGAAGGAGGATGCGGAACGTTTTGCAAAATGCATGCATCCGTATATCGGAAATTATGACTGTGTGTATACAAGAAATGAAAAAGGAAGGGAACTTCTGTTAGAAGGCAGGGTGAAGGCACTTGCCAATCGGGAGGAGCGGTGCATTTCCCACAAAAAAGTAAAAGGGGCGTTAGAGTAGAAAACATATTGACAACGAAATATAAAAAATTTGTAGAATTCAAAATTTAATATGAAATGTGAGATAGAGCGTATGGAAATAAACTATACGTTCTATTTTTTTGCCTTTTTGAGAAAAATGATTAAAAAACTATTGACATTTTGTTACTGGTAAAACGGCGAAGTCGATTTTGATATCCTGTGGAGCCAGACTTGCCCCATTTGATATCGCAGAACTTCGTGAGATCATGTCTTACGATGAAATGGAACTGGATAAGATCGGGGATAGGAAAACAGCCTTGTTCTTGATTATGTCCGACACAGATACAACCTTTAACTTTGTGATTGCCATGTTACAGTCACAGCTTTTCAATCTGCTTTGCGATAAGGCAGATGATGAATATGGTGGAAGACTTCCGGTGCATGTGCGTGTCATCGCTGATGAGTTCGCAAACATTGGTCAGATTCCTCAGTTCGATAAGCTGATCGCAACTATCCGAAGCAGGGAAATCTCTGCTTCTATTATTTTGCAGTCCCAGAGTCAGCTAAAGGCAATGTATAAGGATAGTGCAGATACCATTCTGGGCAACTGTGATACTACACTTTTTCTTGGTGGCAAAGAGAAAACTACCTTAAAGGAAATGAGTGAGCTTCTGGGGAAGGAAACCATTGACCTGTATAACACTTCGGAGACGAGGAGTAATCAGAAGTCCTTTGGATTGAATTACCAGAAAACAGGCAAACAGCTGATGACGGAAGATGAGATTGCAGTCATGGATGGAGGAAAATGTATCCTGCAGATCCGTGGTGCCAGACCATTTTTCTCGGATAAATATGATATCACGAAACACAAAAACTATCGGCTTCTTGCAGATGAAAACGAGAAGAACCGGTACAAAGTAGAAAAAGAGTTAAATCCGCAGTACACACCGAAACCCGAAGAAGAGGTGGAGGTAATTCAGGTGGAGCTGTCGGAGTAACCTTGGGAATGAACGAAAAATAATGAGGAAAGGAATAACTGACATTAGGTGCGCCGGCTTTTTAGTCGGTGTTTTTTCATTCCCGTAAACACCTGAAAGAAGTCAGTTTTGGTGACTGTATATGGCATTTTTTAGCAGTGCAATTACAACTTTAAAAACTCTTGTAGTCGCAATCGGCGCAGGTCTTGGCGTGTGGGGTGTCGTAAACCTTCTGGAAGGATATGGAAATGACAATCCCGGCGCTAAGAGCCAGGGCATCAAACACTTAATGTCTTCTATGTGAAAAGATTTTAAAGAGAAAATGCACATCCTACGCAGATAACATGACAATTTCATGCAAAGCGAAAGGAGACACCATGAAAATCGAATACACAAAAGTGGGAGACTATTATTTACCGAATCTTTACTACCCGGAGGAAACCAGACCGATTGGCTTATGGGGAATGCTTCGGAAGGAATATCTGAAAGAACATAAATCTGGAACTTATACATATCTTCTTCTGACCGCCAGGCTGGACAGTTATTTGGCAGATCTGAATGAACAGGCACAGGAACGCTTTGAATTGATCGAAACTCAGATGCGAAGTGCGGAGGGAGTTTCCGAGGAACTGAAGAGACAGAATCCTATGGAATGGCTATGCCACTGTAACAATATCCGCAACCGGGCTGCTGAGATCATCAAGCAGGAACTGATTTATGTATAAGGGGGATTCTAGATATGAGAAGAGAACTGATTGAAAGTTATTATGAAGAATACCAGCGGGAGCTGGAAAGATTTCTTGAATCTGACCCGGAGATGTTCACTCTGGAAGCAGAAATTCATCATTACATAGAAATACTGGAACCGGTCCTCAGAGATGGCGGACAGGAGATGTGGCAGACACTGGACAGGATTATTTCAGCGAAAAATGCAATGGAGGGAATTGTGGCAAAAGAAATGTATATCCGGGGATTTTTGGATTATGAAAGACTGGTGTGTGAAAAAGACAGTAAGATCTGAATAATCAGAACATAGACTATATATAACGAGGCTTTTATTGTATAGACAGTAAGAGCCTCATTTAATATAGTTTTCATAATAAAAAACAGGTGGTAGTACGTATTTGCTTTGTGTTATATAAGAATTGGTCTGGCTGAACAATGGTGAAAATTTACTATGATTTTACTTAAATCTGATTGAAGGATGAAAAAGTGATGATATCATATAGTGGGTTGATAGGGTTACAGAAAATGTATTCACAGAGGCAGAGAAGAAATAATGAAAGTAAAAAATGCAGATGAATTTTATAAAATATTAGAAAGAAAGGCTATATATCCGGTATTTCAGCCGATTGTAAATTTACAGACTGGAGATGTGGCAGGATATGAAGCTCTTAGTCGTATCGACAGGCATGATACGACTCTTATGATTTCAGATTTGTTTGTGATTGCTGAACAGGTAGGCTGTGTTTGGAAATTGGAAAAATTGTGCAGAAATAAAGCATTGAAGGCAGCGGCGAATAAACCAGAACATGCAAAATTATTTCTTAATGTAGATGGTAATATCATTCAGGATAAATCGTTCATACAGGGATTTACAAACCGTAAGGCTGCGAAAGCCGGAGTACCGTCCTGTGACATTGTATTTGAAATAACGGAACGGTCGGATATAGAAAACTATCAGATTCTGCAACAGATTATGAAGCATTATGCAGATCAGGGATATGAAATAGCTTTGGATGATGTTGGAGCTGGATATTCTGGTCTGAACCGTGTAGTAAATACATCGCCAAACTACTTAAAAGTTGATATAGAACTGGTCAGAGATATTCAAAAACATAAGAAAAAGGAAATTATGATGGAATTTCTGTTGCATTACTGTAATGAGACAGGAGCAATTCTGATTGCAGAAGGGATAGAAACAGAAGCAGAGTTGGAGTGTCTGTGTAGATTAGGTGTTCATTACGGACAAGGATATTTTCTTGGAAGACCGGACAGAACGTTCAAAAATGTAAGGAATGAGGCGATGTTGGTATTACGTAGACTGAATAATAAATCGTAATGAAAACTATATGTCAGCAGGTGAAAAATGAATAAGTCAATTATAACATTATAAAGATTTCCATTGATTTTTACACCTATTTTACACAAGCACTCACATAGATTTGATTTCTGTCTTCTATAATTGTATAGGAAAATGTAGATCTTATATAATAACAGGAGAGGAAAGAGAAATGAACGAGAATGTGAAAGTGGTTTTTGGTCTGATCGGTGGCCTTGCCTTGTTCCTTTATGGAATGAACAGCATGAGTGATGCACTTCAGAAAGCCGCAGGAGAACGAATGAAAAAAATCCTTGGATTTCTTACAAGAAATCCAATTATGGGAGCACTTGCCGGAGCACTTGTAACAGCTGTATTGCAGAGCAGTTCAGCGACGACAGTTATGGTTATCGGTTTTGTCAGTGCGGGACTTATGAGTCTTCCGCAGGCAATTTCTGTTATCTTTGGTGCCAACATAGGAACCACTATGACGGCACAGCTGATGGCATTTAAAATCAGCAATTATATTTAACCAATTATCTTTGTTGGATTTATTCTGAACTTTGTTAGCAAAAAAGAAAAGGTTAAAAATATCGGTATGGTAATTTTTTCATTCGGACTTTTATTTGAAGGAATTGAAATCATGGGTGAAGTCATGAAACCTTTGGCGGGAAGTCCGGTCTTTGTTGATCTGATGGGAAAAGTTTCATCCATTCCGGTTCTTGGTGTTGTACTGGGAGCGGTCATGACATTGGTTGTGCAGAGTAGTTCAGCTACGATTGCAGTTCTGCAGAATTTTGCATCACAGGCAGGACCGGACGGAGTAAGCAGTGTAATAGGGCTTACCGGTGCGATTCCGATTCTTCTTGGAGATAATATAGGTACAACGATCACAGCACTTCTTGCATCAATTGGACAATCTAAAAATGCAAAACGTACAGCAATTGCGCATAGTATTTTTAATATCAGTGGAAGCTGCGTTTTTATTTTCCTGGTTCCGTGGTTTGCAAAATTTGTCCAGTTTATTTCACCAAAGGGAAATGAGATTGATGTGATTTCAAGACAGATTGCAAATGCACATACAACGTTTAATATCGTCTGTACACTGGTCTGGCTGCCACTGATTCCGCTGATGGTAAAAATTGTTACAACAATCATCCGTGGAAATGACAAAACAGAGAAAGCAGCTTTTGAACCCAAATATCTGGATATGAAAGTGATTGAACAGCCGGCGGCTGCTATGGTTCTGGTATCTAAGGAACTGAACCGACTTGGAGAACTGGCAGAATCTCTGTTAAGTGATTTAAAAACGGCGATTGTAGCAGATGGAGACTCAAAAACTCATGGTTCGTTTATAGAAAATCTGGAGATTGTACATCAGTTACAGGACAGTGTGACAGAATATATTACCAGATTATTCGCAAGCGGAAACCTTACAGAACAACAGTCTGAGCAGACGGCAGGGTTACTGTATGTAAACAATAGTATTCAGAGGATTGCAGACAGATGTGAAGATATTGACCAGATATGTGAAAAAGTAAATAACAATGGAAAAAGACTGACCAGTGAAGCCTCCTCAGAAATGGAAGACTGCATTGATATTATCCAGCAGCTTTTAAAGAAAGCAATGGAGGCAATCCGTAAGGGTGATGCTGTAGTGGCTGAAACAGTTTTTAAAAATAAGAAAAAAATGCATAAAGCAGAGAAAAAATACAGTAAGGCACATTTAAACCGTGTAAAAAATGAGGTTTGTGATGCGTCTATGACAAGATATTTTTCTGGGATCATGTATAATTTTGACCGTATGGCAGATAATTGTGTCAGCATTGCAGAAGAAGCCTGTGATAATGTGGCTTTTATAAACCTTGATGAAGAGACGGGAAAATCAATGATGGAAAGAGGTGCAGTATAAAATGGTAAAGAAAAAAAACATCCGAAAATCTGCACTTCTGCTGATAATGATAATGCTGGCAACGGGAATAACAGCATGTGGAACCGAGGAAGAGCCATTGCCGGATCTGTCTGCTATGGGAGCTGTCACAGCTGTATCACGAGAAGAAGGGTCAGGAACCAGAGCAGAATTTGAGAATCTTTTGAAACTGCCTGAGAGTGATACAGGAATAGTTGTTGATTCTACAGAGAAAGTTCTGAAAAAGGTGGAAGAAGATAAAAACGCAGTTGGTTATGTCGCATATAGTTCCGCAACAGATACGAATGGAAAAATACTTCAAATCAACGGAGTTCTTCCTTCTGAGAAAACAATAGACAATAACAGTTATCCTCTTTGCAGGGATTATTATCTGGCTTATAATGGAGAACTGACAGATGTGGAACAGGATTTCCTGACTTATGTAAAGAGTAAAGGACAGGATATTGTGAAACAATATTGTATTCAGGCTGACAGTACAACAACATTCCTTTCTGACAAGTCAGAAGGAAAGATTCTGATTGAAGGATCCACTTCAATGGAACCAATGGTAAAAGCACTGGCAGATGACTATCAGAAACAAAATCCAAATGCTGAAATAGAAGTAAAAGCAACAGATTCTTCAAGAGGGATTACGGCGGTGATAAGTGGAGAGTGTGATTTCGCAATGTCATCCAGAGAATTAAAGGATTATGAAGCAGAGCTTCTGGAAACAAAAGTCATTGGAAAAGATGCTATAGCTATTGTGATAAATGAAGAAAATCCACTGGAAAATCTTACAATAAAACAACTTACAGGTCTGTACAATGGAACATATAAAAACTGGGATGATCTTTCCTGAGAAAAACGAATATAATATCTTACAAGCACTGACTATAACGGTCGGTGCTTCTTTTTTGGATTTTTTCAAAATTATCTGACATTCTTCAAATTCCCACGTGTGATTAGTGGAAAAATAATTTTTTCTGCAAAAGTACCGTCCAAATGCCCTCTGAAACTTGCTATTAGTGAGGGAATATTTCATTTATGCGAAAAAAACTTGCAAAAGGGGGTTGGTAAATACCGCTTCCCAGGCTTTATAGGTAGAGGAACAATTATTTTAAAAATTTTACCCCAAAGATGTCCGCTTTTGCCTGTCTCAGTACAGAGTATGTGAAGGGACTAACAAAAGTAAAAGAAAAAATGATAAAAATGCAAAAAAATATCACGAATCTTTTGCATCTTGCGAAGTCATTTGACTCTAGTAATCAGAGGACGTTTTGGAATGTTCCTTCGATGAACCTTGACAACCGATAAGTGCACCCTGGAAGCCTAACAGGAGTTATGCCATGACCTTTCTTTTTCTGAGAGCGAGCGAAATTATAATGACACTCCCGATGATGGGCGGCTGACCGAAGCCTTATGGTCAGTGACCTGCTGATGCAGGCAGAGGCAGTCTGAGACGGCTGCAGGTGACAGGGAAACGCACGCCAGACCGCCGGACGAATGAAACTGATGACAATGTTTACAGGGCAAAATGCCCGGAAAGGAGCAGTTTATGACAGAACTGAAAATGAAAGAAATGCAGTTGATTAACTGGTTTGGATGCCCGAATCTGATTTATACAAGGGAGAGAATCCATCTGGTTGCCATGCTTACAACAGATGAAGAAATGAAAAAGAATCTTTACAGGGTATGCAGATTCCTTGCAAGAGAAGAAATCGCATATCGGTATCCGATCATGTATGAAATGATCCGGAAAATATTTTCACCGGATGATACCAATCCACCGGAAGCATGTGCAATGTTTATGCCGGACGATGAAACAGATGATGAAGAATATGCAATGGCAGCGTAGCTGCGGAAAGGACAGTAACGATTATGAATAAAGTGGTTTTAATGGGAAGACTGACAAAGAATCCGGAGATCAAATATGCCGGAAAAGATAATGATATGGCAGTAGCAAGATATACACTGGCGGTAAACAGAAGATATAAACGTGACGGTGAACAGGAAGCGGATTTTATTTCCTGTGTCACATTCGGAAAGAGTGCAGAGTTTGCACAGAAATATCTTCACAAGGGAATGAGGATTGTGATTGGCGGTCGTATCAGCACTGGCAATTATAAGGACAAGGACGGGAAAACAATTTATACTACAGATGTGATCGTGGAAGAACATGAATTTGCCCAGAACAAGGATAATGGTGTTGGAGCTGATTCATCGGAAACACCGAAAACAGATAAGGACGGATTTATGGAAGCACCGGAAGGTGAGGTTCCATTCGACTAAACCGAAGTAAATGGTTGGAGAGGTTGCCCTTTGTCGGGGCATCCTCTTTTCCATTTTACAGAAGACATCAAAAATTACAGGTATTCAACCTAACGAAATCGTGATATAATCAAAATATGTTCAGATGAAAAATATGGAGGTTGCTTATGGGCGTAAGTTATAACAGATTATGGAAAATGCTCATAGATAAAAATATGAAGCGGATAGAGATGCAGTACCTCACCGGGATCAGTGGAAATATTCTTGCCAGGATGGGAAAAAACCAGTATGTATCAATGGAGACGATTGAGAAGATCTGCAAGAAGCTGGACTGCACCGTTGATGAGATGCTGGAATTTACAGATGATGAGTAACAAGAGCAGACATGTCAAATTATTAAAACTGGAAGAATGCTTCAGAAGTCGAAAAAAGAAATTGAAAAAAGATAACACGCCGGATACGGCATAAATCTCTTAGCAACGCTAAGAGCGCACTTCTATACAGGCAATTCCATCTGCCTGTATCGTGCGACCTGCGGTGCTGTTCCCGATTTCAAGAAATCTCAAACCGGGAAATACAGCGAAATCAGAGATTTCGTACAAGGGGAAGATCCCCTTGCGGCACAGATGCCTATCCCTGATAAAGTTTGTGACTGAATATTTCAGATATAGACATATAAGGGGAAAGAAAGTGTGAAATCAAAATTTGTGGAGAGATTTTATGATTAGAAAAGCAATACTAAAAGATGTTAATTCGATTGAAGATACTTACAATGAGCATTTCCAGTATGAACTGAATCATACAGCCTTTACTGTATTTAAGAAAGGGGTTTATCCAACGAAAGATGATGCAGAACGGGCTATTTATGCTGGTGCTTTGTTTGTATATGAAGAAAACGGAACAATTGTTGGAAGTATCATTATTGATAAAGTTCAACCAATAGAATATGCAACTATTCCTTGGAAAGAAAAATTATCTGAAGATGAGGTAATGGTAATTCACCTTTTAATGGTACGTCCGAGTATGTCTGGTAAAGGAATTGCATCATCACTAATAAAATTCGCTACAGAATTAGCACAAAAAAATAGTTGCAGGGCACTACGTTTGGATACAGGAAGTCAAAATATTCCTGCGCTATCTTTGTATCAAAAAAATGGATTTGAAATAATTGCTAGTGCTTCTAAAAAAGTTGGAGATGTAATTGCACACAAAAACCATCTTTTTCTCGAAAAGATATTGTAGTTCGTAAATTCCAGTTTGAAAAATTGAGAAAATCGGAGTTTGAGGAGCATCACCGTTATGATTAGAGAATTACGGAAAGTGGATATAAATAAAGTTGCAGAAATATGGTTAGATACAAATATAAAGACACATTATTTTATCTCTGCTCAATATTGGAAAAGTAATTTTGAGTTAGTAAAAGAACTTCTATTACAGGCAACTGTCTATGTTTACGAGGATAAACAGGAAATACAGGGTTTTATAGGGTTAAGTAACGAATACATTGAAGGTATTTTTGTTTCTGCCGAAATGCAATCTCAAGGTATAGGTAAAATTTTGCTAAACTATGTAAAGGGAAAAAGAAACAAATTAATCTTAAATGTATATCAAAAAAATACACGGGCAATATCCTTTTATCAAAGAGAAGGATTTGAGATTCAGTATAGCGGTTTGGATGAAGCTACTGGAGAAAAAGACTATGTAATGGCATGGCAGCAGAAATAGAAATTCAAGTTTTAGTGTTTGGAAAATTATGACTTAGTGTGCAAGTTGGGAGAAAATATGGTAACGGAAAAAGAGAAAAAAGCATGTCGATTTATTGCCGAATGGCTATAAGATTGTGAGACAGTCTCTGGTAGATGATCTGGAGGGCGAAAAAAAGGTATGTTGGGAGACAGAAATTTTGCAGGATGATGATAGTGGATTTACTTATGAAATCAGCAGGTGTCTGTATTTCGATACCTGTAAGGAACATGGCTATGCAGAGTTCTGCAAAGTATTTTGCAACCATGACTGGTATGCTTATGGAGTATTAAAGCATCATTCGAGATTTATCAGAAAATCGACGATTGCCGAAGATGGAACTGTATGTCATGATACAATCGAGAAAGTAACAGAGAAACATTTTTTATAAAACCGAAAAATTGATTATGGGAGGAAATTGAAAATGGCGAAAGAAGAGAGATTTGAAAAAATATATTCTCAGGGAGCATTAACTACTACTGAGATATGGGTGGATAAGGAAACTGGTGTGAATTATTTATATCATGCATGTGGGTATTCAGGTGGACTGACTCCATTGTTGGACAGAGATGGGAAACCAGTTATTTCTCAGGCTATAAATAGATGACCTTAGAAACAGCAACTGTTATGGTAAGTAACAGCATCGTCACAATATGTATATGGTCGATTGGTGTGTGCGGTAATATACTATATTCAGAAAAACAATTCAGGAGATTTTTATGAGAAGATCAGGTTGGACAAAATGGTTGATCGTGATTCCGGCAATGCTAGGCATTGTGTTGGTGACCTATGTGCGGTATACAACGGATATCTGGGGATTTGGTGCATTTATCTGCCAGCTGATTGCAATTTTGGAATTGGCTTATGGTCTGCGAATTGCGATGCTGGCACAGAATAGAAAGAAGTCCTATCGGTTAACACCGGAAGAACGACATGAGTATGCACGGTATTTATATGAGAAGCAATATCACCGTTACCCTGCTGTAGCGAATCAGATGCTTTTGGTTATGGCACGGATGAGTGTACTCCTTAACAATTATGAACGGGCTGCACAGGAGCTGGCAGATATTCGTATAGATAAATTCAATCCAGCACAGTTGAAGTTGTATTATTACCTGAAAGTGGTTACAGCAATGGCAGCAGGAGATGCGACAGGGATTCAAGAGAGCCAGATGTGTTACGCAGGGATTCCGGATACTAAATGCACATATCCGTCAAAAGCAGAGCTTGCTATGTGGATAGAGCAGAGAGCGGCAGCGCAGATGGCAGAGGCACTGAAGAAGGCAGTGCCGGATAAAAAAGAGCATCCGATACGGATCAGTATCATTACTTTGGTTCTTGCGTATAGTACCTTCTTCTATGGATTGTGGTATGGTATAAAACGTGATATGGGATATGAAGTGAGATATCGTTTCGCAGAAATATCGATTACTGTTATTACAATCAGTCTGGCGGTTCTTTTGATCTGGGGGATCGTGAGTTTATACAGACACAATTGCCAGGCATTATCCATACAATTCGGTAAAAACAAAGTGGCATTGATAATTGTCTATGGAGCTGCTGCGATATTTGCACTTTTGATTATTGGAATGAGTGGTCTGAGTGTAGTGTTCGGAATGGATGGAACAGAAACGGTGACTGGTTGTGACAGCAAATATACGTATATAACTGTGCAGGAAGATTATGGTGGTGAACGGAGATACAGAACCAATAATCCATTTGTTATGCAGAGTATGGATGGTCTGTGGTGGTCTTCGGATACAATAGATGAAGAAGATAATCAAGAAGAGGATACTACAGAATTACCGGATTTGGATACAGAGAATTCAACAGATTCAGAGGATATTCAGAGTGGAAATACCATAGAAGATTACGAGACAGAAGGGCAGCATGATGGTCTGACAATTCAAAATGCAATGCTGGCAGTTTATAATTACCTTCAGGAGCAGAATACACTTCAAAATATGGCGTTCAGTTACACGGCGAATGCAAAGGGAGAAGTCTATGCTGTCGTCAGCGAAACGCAGGAAACAAAGAACGGTAATACGGTAAATGTGAGATACTGTCTGTACGATAATGGTTCCAAGACAGATGCAGATGGTAATTCCTGCGAAGAACTGGTGTTAGAAAAAGTATATCCGGATGGCAATTACGAGACCGAATTGGTAGATTTTTATCTGGTAAATGCAGATACGATGCAGGTGACAGACGAACAGAAGAATACGTGGTAAAATAAATTCTGGGGAAGTAGGTGCATTGTATGACAATGAGAGAAAAAATAAAACTATTATCGTAAATGTTTCAAGCGGACTGGGTTCTTTTGGAAGTATGCAAAAGGACTCCAAGACATAAGAGGTGAACTGCGCTGATCCAGGTGCCACGGCAACAGATTTGAATGTCGACGGAGGAAAGCAAACAGTACAGGCGCAATCGTAAAACTTGCAATGATTGATAAAACCGGACTAACAGTAACTTTTATTAGTCGATTTGGAAATATGCCTTGGTAATCAACAATTCCGGTTTTACTGACTAAGAAAATGAGGAGGATTCATAATGAGTGAGAAAACAGAGATTACTTTTATGCAAACAAGACTAATCCGGCTTGCTTCAGAAGAGTGGCATTTACCTGTTGAACAGATTATCCACTTGTTTAAAGAAGCCGATGTTCTTGGATATATAGAAAAATGCTATGGGATTTTTCATTGTGAAGGCGATGAAGCTGTGCTTGAAGATATTACTGAATTTTTGCAAAGAAAGGGGATAGAGATTAGTGCTTGAGTTAAAAGATGGATTTGTTCTCTATCATGGAAGTTATTGTGAAGTAAAAGAGCCAGATCTTGCCAAATGTGCAAAGAGAAAAGATTTTGGACAGGGATTTTATTTAACCACATCAAAGGAACAGGCAGAAAGTTTTCTGAGAACCTCAATAGCCAAAGCCATCGCAACCGGAACAATTGAAGAGGGGCAGAAGTTTGGATATATTTCAACTTTTGAATTCAAACTTTCAGAAAATCTTGAAACGCATATTTTTGAAAATGCAGATGTGGACTGGTTACATTGTATCGCCGCTCACCGAAAGAAAAAAATGTTTATTGAGGTTGAACGTGAAATGGCAAAATATGATATCATTGCAGGAAAGATTGCGGATGATGCAACAAACGCTACTCTTACCGCTTATCTTGCGGGTGCTTTTGGGACTGCAGGTGATAAAGTAGCAGACGATTTCTGTATCAGACAGTTGCTGCCGAATAAATTGAAAGATCAATACTGCTTTAAAACTGAGGCAGCTATTGAGTGTCTGAAATTTGTGAAAGGTGAGAAGATATGGCTGAAGTAACAATTCCAAAGGAAAAAATGAATTATACAATCGACCTTCTGATCACTATGGTGACAGATGAAATCGCAGAAGAGACAGGCAAGGACAGAAACGAGGTATTGACAGATTTTTTGTGTTCAAAGACAGGAAAAGCACTGTATGATGAGAAGACAAAGCTGTGGTGCACTGGTCCGGCATATATAGCTGAACTGTATATGGAAGAATTAAAGAAATCCTGATATGGGATGTGAGTTTAAATTTATACGACAATGGTGACAAAGACTTTCATTCCAAGGAGCAACAATTAAATATTTCAAAAACGCTGAGGTCAGCATTTCCTAATCACAGGACAACGACCTCAGTTTTTTATACCCAGGAATCGGCATTCATGAATAAGCCGGTTCTTTTTGTTTACAGAAAAAAGAAGGAGTACAAGAAAATGAGCAGAGCAAAAAATCCAAAGTATGAATCCATGTCATTGGAGGAACTGAAGGCCAACATGGAAAAGAGCAGACAGGAACTGGAGGCA
The DNA here is from genome assembly GCF_018785655.1 of Blautia sp. MCC269. Lineage (NCBI taxonomy): Bacteria > Bacillati > Bacillota > Clostridia > Lachnospirales > Lachnospiraceae > Blautia > Blautia sp. MCC269. Next base: position 26,486 of record NZ_WQQE01000022.1, read on the forward strand.
GCAATTCACCACAAAAACATTCTGGAGCAGCGGAAGAAGCTGGTAGAACGCAGGGAACGTTCCCACCGGCTGATTGTCAAAGGGGCAGAGTTTGAGAAAGTATTTCCGCTGTCCAGAGATCTGGAACAGGAAGACGTCCAGGACATGATGAATCAACTGCAGAACAGCAGTTACAACAAGAGTATTGTGCGGCAGGCTCATATAGCCGCCTTACACAAAGATCAACAGCAGATTGCAGAAGCAGTAAAAAAGACAGAGAAGGGAGATGACAGTTAATGGCACTGTATCATTTTTCAGTAAGGAATGTATCCAGAGGGAAAGGGCAGATGGTGGTCGCTTCCGCAGCCTATATTTCCGGGCAGAGGATTTTTGACAGTTATTACAACAAGATACACGATTATACGAGCAAGTCAGGTGTGATATTTACAGAAATCCTGACACCGGAGTATGTGCCAGAGCGTCTGACTGACAGGGAAACACTCTGGAACGAGGTGGAGCATGTGGAACGGAACAACAAGGCACAGCTTGCCTATTCGTTTGACATTGCACTGCAGAATGAATTGACACTTGAGGAAAATATCAGACTGGCAAAAGAGTTCTGCCAGGAGCAGTTTGTGGCACGTGGCATGATCGTGGATCTGGCAGTCCATGAGGGAAAAGCGGAAAATGAAGAAGAACCGGATAATCCCCATTTCCATGTGCTTGTCCCAATCCGTCCTTTTACAGAGGAAGGAATCTGGGGCAATAAGCAGAGAAGGGAATATATTCTTGATGAGGATGGAAACCGGGTGAAGGATGCCAAAGGAAAAGATATGTTCAATGCTGTTTCTACTACCGGATGGAATGATCCGGAGCTTTTAAAAGAATGGCGGCGGGCATGGACAGAGAAAGTAAATGGGAAATTCAGGGAGTGCCACATGGCATCCAGAATCGACCACCGTTCCTACAAAGAACAGGGGATTGACCTGATCCCGACCATCCATGAGGGATATGAAGTCCGGGCAATGGAGAAAAAGGGAATCAAAACGGTGATCGGAGAATTGAACCGGGCAATCCGGCAGTTTAACCAGATGTTTATTTCTCTGAAAGAATCCATTCAGTGGATGAAGACAGCTTATGAGGAAATGAAAGCAGAGCTGGATCGCAGGCAGAACCCGACACTGCTGGAAAGCCTGCAGGATTATTATGATAAAAAGACACAGGGCAGACCACCACTTCCCAATTTTTATGCGGAGATGAAACAGAGAGGTAAGAATCTCTCCAATTTACAGGAGTTTGCAAAATCCATCAGTTATCTTCAGACACATCAGATAGAAACGATGGATGACTTGCAGGAACGGATTGAGGAACTGAACGGTGTTGTTTCTGTCAGTAAAAAAGAAATTTCTGAAAAGCGGAAACAGTTAAAGGAACTTGAGAATCTGGAAAAGATGGCAGAGGTAATAAAAACAAATCAGCCATTGATTGATGAGTATAACCATTTCTATTTTCAGAAAAGACGGGAGAGATATTATCAGCAGCATAAAAAAGAAATCAATTATTACCGCAAATGTGAACGGGAACTGAAACAACATCTGGATAAAAATGGAAAAGTGCCAACTGCCAGATGGAAACGGGAGAAAGAAGAACTTCAGGCGGGGATCGAAGAGCTGAAAGCAGATAATCAGCCGTACCAGGAGGAACTAACTTTTGTGAAAAAGGTACAGAGCTGTGCGGATATTGCCAGACGTGACCGGGAAATGGCAGAAGCAGATACTTCCGGGCGTTCAGAAGAAAAAAGGGAGAAGCAGGTGAAGTTCCCGACATTTTACACAGTTCAGGCGAAAGAGATTCTTGAAGAAAACGGGAAAGCAGAGCAACAGCCGTTGAACCAGTCGGAGCAGAATCCAGAAAAGAAGACCTCTCTTCTGAGAAAACTGGATGAAAAAAAGAAAGAGTGTGCAGAGCGTGATGCAAAACAACAGGCAGTGAAGAAAAAGCGAAACTATGACATGAGTTTATAACAGTCTGTCAGCAGGACAGACGGGAAAGGATGAGCAAAATGCAGTATACAGAAGAACAAATTATAAGAGCAAATCAGACAGATATTGTTTCTTTTCTGAGCGCACAGGGAGAACAACTAGGGAAAAGCGGAAAGGAATACCGTTGGAAAAAGCATGACAGTGTAACGGTATCCGGAAACCGGTGGTACAGGCACAGTCAGGGGAGGGGTGGCTATCCGGTGGATTTTGTGATGGAATTTTACAATGCCACATTTCCGGAAGCTGTCAAGATGCTAACCGGGGAGGAAGGCGAAGGCAGGAACAGTACCTGCCCCGCCCCGTCCCCTGACTTCCGATTACCAGAGAAAGAGGAAAATAATGATAGAATCATCAGATATCTGACAGAAAACAGAGGGATTGAAAAGAATATGGTGGAGGAATGGATCGGCAGTGGGGATATTTATGAAGAAAAGAAGCACCATAATGTGGTGTTTGTTGGCAGAGATGCAGACGGTATTCCAAGATATGCCCATTGCAGGGGAACTGGTGAAACAAAATACCGGGGAGATGTGGCTGAATCTGATAAATCTTACGGATTCTGTCACAGAGGGACGGATAATCAGTTGTTTGTGTTTGAAGCAGCCATTGATCTGCTTTCTTTTATCCAATTATTTCCCAAAGACTGGAAAAAGCGGAGCTACCTGAGTCTGGGTGGCATTTCCAGTGCGGCACTGATGGCTTTTCTTTCTGAACGCCCTCAGATTACTTCGGTTTTCCTGTGCCTGGATAATGACCATGCAGGGAATGAAGCCAGTGAGAAATTGGCAATAGAAATCCCGGACGGATACAGTGTCATCCGTCTGAAACCGTCCCGAAAGGACTGGAATGAAATCCTCTGTGATAAAAATGCAGACAGGAAGAAATCAATCATTGAAACAGTTACAATGAAAGTACCGGAGAAGGAAGAACTGGTGCCGATGTTGTGTTATGAAGACATTGAACAGACCAGTGTAGAATGGCTGTGGTTTCCCTATCTGCCATTTGGAAAACTGACGATTATTCAGGGCAATCCAGGAGAGGGAAAAACTTATTTTGCCATGATGCTGACCGCAGCCTGCACGAACCGTAAGACTTTCCCGAACATGGAAGAGATTGAACCTTTTAATGTGATCTATCAGACTGCAGAAGACGGTATGGGAGATACGATTAAGCCGAGGCTGGTGGAAGCAGGAGCAGACCTGAGTCGGGTGATGGTCATTGATGATACAGAGGAAGCATTGACGTTATCCGATGACCGTATTGAAAAAGCAATCCGTCAGAATCAGGTCAGACTTTTAATCATTGATCCGGTACAGGCTTTTATCGGTGCCGATGTGGATATGAACCGGGCAAATGAAGTCCGTCCGGTATTCCGGAAACTGGGAATGATCGCTGAAAAGACCGGTTGTGCGATTGTGCTGATCGGACATCTGAATAAATCTTCAGGGACACAGAGTACTTACCGGGGACTTGGTTCTATTGATATCATGGCGGCGGTGAGAAGCCTGCTTTTTATCGGGAAAGTAAAGAAAGACCCGACAACAAGAGTACTGATCCATGAGAAAAGTTCTCTTGCACCTCCAGGTGAGACGATGGCATTTAAACTTGGAGATGAAGAAGGATTCCGCTGGGTGGGAGCTTATGAGATTTCCGCAGATGATCTTCTGGACGGAAAGGAAGGAAAGCCGACAGAAACAAAACTGCAACGGGGAACGAAACTGATCTATGAACTGCTTGCAGACGGAAATGCAGTCACAATCCGGGAACTGGATGAAAAGGCAAAAGCACAGGGAATCTCCCAGAGAACCATGCGAGAAGCCAGAAGCCGGATGAAAGAAGAACTGGATTATCGGATGAATGAAAAGCAGGAAAATACCATTCGATTAAAAAAACAAGGGAGAATGGGTGACGGCAGAATTTTGGAGTGAACGGCAGGCTTTATAGATACCCTATCTGCCGTCTGCCGTCTGCCGGTGCAAGGCAATCAAACGGAAATAGCAGGTATCCATACAGAATAAGGATTGCTGTGAATCTGGAACAAAAATGAATTGTAATATGGCGGATATAATGGTATGATTATCCGGTAACAGCAATGTTACGGGGAAGCACCTGTGACAGGGTGTGGCTGCCTCCTGATATTTACAGACCGGAGCCTTTCGGGGTTCTGAGATGAAAGAAAGGAGGTGCGTGATATGACAGCTTATGAGATTATCTCAATATTCTTAGGCGTACTCAGTTTACTGATCGCTTTTGGTAGCCTGTTAATTGCGATTATTGCCTTTCTTGATCGGAAGAACAAGAGGAAATAAAAATGCCTATCCTGTCTGCCAACAGGATAGGCGGTGGTCGTAAGACCATTTAGTCAACTCAGGCGGCATCCACTTTGGAGTGGGTGCTTTTCCTATAACAAATGTACCACACATTCCTCTTGTTTTCAATGGGAAAATTAAAATATGCAGTTCATCTGACAGGGATTTATCCCTGTCTTTATTATATCCCCAATTTCTGAAATGTTAATACAAAAATTTTAATATATGTAACCAACAGTCTGGGCAGTTAATCTGTAAAAATGGATTAGCTGCTCTTTTTTTGCAAAAAATGGAGGTTTTACAATGGCAGTGAAGAAGAAAATTATCAACATCAGAGTATATTTTGACGGTGATCAGGACGCAAAAGAAGTGTTTGCAGAGGTGATCGCACAGAAAATACGTGACACGAAAACAAAAGATAAACTTGCAATAATGAAAGATAAGCAGTATAATGATTATGAGTTCAGTAATCTGAAATCTGCGTAGGATGTGCAAAGTAACGGAGGTATCAGATGAACAACAGATATATGAGTAACAATATAGAAAGAAATGCAACCTGGAGAGTTGGTGTATACTGCCGACTTTCCAAAGATGACGAATTGACCGGAGAGAGTGCCAGCATCTCCAACCAGAGAGACATACTGGTGAATTACTGTCAGTCACAGGGCTGGCAGGTGGTGGATGTGTTTCAGGACGATGGTTATACAGGATTGAACACAGACCGACCTGATTTGCAGAGACTTCTCAAAGCCTGTGAAAAAGGACTGGTGAATCTTGTAATTACCAAAGACCAGAGCCGACTGGGACGAAACCATGTACAGACAGGATTTCTGATGGAGGAGTTTTTCCCAAAGCATGGAGTAAGGTATATCGCATTATATGATAATGTGGATACCTTTGCCGGAGACAATGAGATTGCCCCATTTAAGAACGTGCTGAACGAGATGTATTCCAGAGATATTTCCAAGAAAGTCCATGCGTCCTATCACCTGCAGGCAACCAAGGGAAAGTTTACAGGTGTTGTTCCACCACTGGGATATCAGAAAGACCCGGAGGAAAAGGGACATCTCCTGATTGACGACGAGACAGCACCGATTGTCCGGAAAATTTTCCAGTGGGCGGTGGACGGTCATGGGATTAACTTTATATCCAGAGAACTGGAACGCCAGCAGATTCCCTGCCCGTCATGGTGGCACCGGAAACGGGGACTCCGCACCTATTACACAAAATGGGAAAAGAAAGACCCGGAAAATGGGAAATATGTATGGGATGAATCCTATCTGAAATCCCTGCTGATGAATCCCGTTTACTGTGGTGACATGGCTTCCCAGAAAAGGTACTACCGTTTCAAGATTGGCAATCAGGGAGATAAAGCTCCGGAGGACTGGATCACAGTCAGGGATACCCACGAAGCAATCATTCCGCAGGATGTATTTGATCTGGTACAGGCAAAGATGAAAGGCAGGAAACGCCAGACAGAACAGGGAGAATACAGCATGTTTGCCGGATTACTCCGCTGTGCAGAGTGTGGCGGTGCGTTGACGTTGAAGAAGACGCACACCAAAGACCAGCATGAAGTTTATACCTGTTCCACTTATATCCATAAGGGGAAAGCACATTGTACCCAGCACCGGGTGGACGCTGATGACCTGTATGATGCAGTCCTTACCAGAATCCAGGAATGTGCAAAAGCAGTTACCGGAGACGGAACAGAACTGGAAAACCGGGTAAAGGAGTTATGCGAGGAAGATACACAGGGACACAGGGAAAGTCTGGAGAAGCTGGTATCAAAGCAGAAAGACCGCCTGGAAACGTTAGACCGGCTGATTGCAAAACTGTATGATGACCTTATCAATGACAAGATTACAGAATCTGTTTTTGATAAGATGCTGGAGAAGACACAGAAGGAGCAGACAGATATCAAAAAGGAACTTTTCCAGAATGAGAGTGTGCTGAATACGGAAGAAAAACTGGATGCACAGTCCCAGCAGTGGATTGACGATATTAGCGAGTATGCGGACATCAAAGAACTGGATGCCAATCTTCTGAACCGGCTGATCAGTAAAATCGTTATCTCAGAACCGCAGGAGAAAGACGGAACAGAAAATTACTGCCGTACTCCTGAAACGGTCACAATGGAAATTCATTTCAACTTAAAACCAATACCGGAGCTTGGAACCATCGAAAGAGGTTCCGGCTCCCATAAATAAGAAAAATCTATCAAAATTTAATCTATTTTAATCTTTTCAAGGCTCATTTCGAGCAAATATTTTCTCATAAAAGACATAAAACAGCTGATGGCTGGTGCCGGAATCATGCTGCTGGGAACTACCCTGATTCCACAGCTGGCAACATTGTTCTCTTAAGAGGAGTGGTAGATGAACACCATCATTGAGAGAATTACGGAAGCGATAAAGGATATCCTGATCGGGCTTATTAAGTCAAGTTTGGATAACATGTTCACGTCTGTCAATGAGCAGGTGGGAACCATAGCCGGGCAGGTGGGACAGACACCGCAGGGATGGAATGCAGGGATTTTTAATCTGATTCAGAATATATCCCAAACGGTGATTGTCCCCATTGCGGGACTGATCATCACCTTTGTCCTGTGCTATGAATTGATCACGATGGTAACACAGAAAAACAATTTCCATGAATTTGAGACTTATAACATTTTCCTCTGGATCTTCAAAGCGTATGTAGCCGTTTATCTGGTGACAAATACGTTCAATATCACGATGGCGGTCTTTGATGTTGGCCAGCATGTGGTCAACAATGCCGCCGGGGTGATATCAGGAAACACTGCGGTGGATGCAACAGAAGCAATTTCACGGATTGTGGATGCCCTGGAGGATATGGAGTTAGGGGATTTGTTCCTGCTATCCATGGAAACGATGTTGATCAGTGTTACCATGCACATTCTGTCAATTATCATTACGGTAATCTTGTTCGGAAGAATGATAGAAATTTACCTTTATACTTCCATAGCACCAATTCCGTTTGCCACCATGACCAATAAGGAATGGGGCAATATCGGAAACAACTATTTAAAAGGCTTGTTCGCACTGGCATTTCAGGGATTCTTCATGATGGTCTGTGTGGGAATTTATGCAGTTTTAGTAAATGCAATGACCATATCCAGTGACCTTCATGCAGCAATGTTTTCAGTAGCGGCTTATACCGTGATTCTTGCATTTTCATTATTCAAGACCGGAAGCCTTAGCAAATCAATATTCAATGCCCATTAACGGGCAGGAAAGGAGCGCATACCATGGCGTATGTACCAGTACCAAAAGACCTTACCAAGGTCAAAACAAAAGTAGCGTTAAATCTGACAAAGCGGCAGCTGATTTTCTTTTCACTTGCCGCAGTTGTGGGGATTCCGTTTTATCTGTTCATGAGAAAACCAATCGGTTCCAGTATTGCTGCCATTCTGATGGTAACGATCATGCTTCCATTTTTCTTCATGGCAATGTATGAAAAAGACGGGCTTCCCTTTGAAAAAGTGGTGGCAAATATCATTCGACAGAAGTTTATCTGTCCAGCGGTAAGACCATATAAGACAGAAAATTTTTATCAGGAGATTTCCACCCTTGTAAAAAAGGAGGGTGTGCCGGATGGCAAAAAAGACAAAGCAGGAGGCTCAGCAGGAGCGTCTGTCTCTGGCGGAAAAAAGAAACCGTCAGGAAAGAAGAAACAAAAAAAGCAGAAAAGAAAGAGAACAGGAAAAGCGTAAGAAGAAACAGGAACGGGATCGCAGGAAACAGAAAGGCATTCCTACAACTGCACAGCAGAGCATTCCGTATATTCGGATGCTGCAGGATGGTATCTGCCAGGTGACAAAGACCTTTTTCTCTAAGACGATTCAGTTTTATGACATCAATTATCAGCTAGCTTTAAATGAGGATAAGACCACGATATTTGAGAATTACTGTGATTTCTTAAATTACTTTGATTCTTCCATCAGTGTGCAGCTGTCCTTTATCAATCAGCAGGTGGATGTGGCAGAATTTGAGAAAAGTATTGATATTCCGGATCAGAACGATGACTTCAATTCCATTCGTGAAGAATACCGTACTATGCTGAAAAATCAGCTTTCCAAAGGAAATAATGGTCTGGTAAAGACGAAGTATATCACTTTTGGAATTGAAGCAGAAAGTCTGAAGGTAGCAAGACCAAGGCTTGAAAGAATCGAAACAGATATCTTAAATAACTTTAAGGTTCTGGGAGCACAGGCACATTCTTTGAATGGACTGGAAAGGCTGGAGATTCTGTATCATGTGTTCAACCAGGATCGGATTGAACCATTTAAGTTCCAGTACAAGATGCTTCCGGAAACCGGATTAAAGACCAAAGATTTTATTGCACCGACTTCCTTTAACTTTTCCAAGAATCAGACATTTTTGATGGGAAGAACGATGGGAAGTGTGAGTTACCTTCAGATTCTTGCACCGGAGCTGACAGACCGGATGCTTGCAGATTTTCTGGATGTGGATGACAGCATCAATGTCAACATTCATATCCAGTCCATTGATCAGAGTTCAGCAATCAAGATGATCAAGAGTAAGATTTCTGATCTTGATAAGATGAAGATCGAAGAGCAGAAGCGTGCGGTACGTTCCGGTTATGATATGGACGTGCTTCCATCGGACCTTGTGACTTATGGCGAAGAGGCAAAGAATCTGCTGGAAGATCTGCAGTCCAGAAATGAGAGAATGTTCCTTGTGACAGTTCTGGTAATGAATACCGCAAAGAAGCGTCAGAAGCTGGATAATAATATTTTCCAGGTGCAGGGGATCGCACAGAAATATAACTGTTCCTTAAAACAGCTGGATTATCAGCAGGAAGCAGCACTCATGTCCTGTATTCCGCTTGGAGTCAATCGAATTGAAATTCAGAGAGGGCTTACCACATCTTCAACAGCGATCTTCGTGCCATTTACGACACAGGAACTGTTTCAGGAAGGGGAAGCTCTTTATTATGGATTGAATGCATTATCCAACAACATGATCATGGTTGATCGGAAACGTCTGAAGAACCCGAATGGACTGATTCTTGGTACACCAGGTTCCGGTAAGTCATTCTCAGCAAAGAGGGAAATTACAAACTGCTTTTTGATTACGGAGGACGATATCATTGTCTGTGATCCAGAAGCCGAATATTCGGCACTTGTGCAGGCGCTGCATGGGCAGGTGGTAAGAGTTTCGCCGGTATCTGACCAGTATATCAATCCAATGGATCTGAACCTGAATTATTCTGAGGAAGATAATCCGCTGTCATTGAAAGCAGATTTTATCCTGTCTTTGTGTGAGCTGATTGTTGGAGGAAAGAATGGATTGGAACCGGTAGAAAAAACGATTATTGACCGTTGTGTGCGGTTAGTATATCAGGAATACCTTGCCGATCCAATACCGGAGAAGATGCCAATCCTGGAGGACTTATACAACCTTCTGAGAAAACAGGAAGAGCCGGAAGCACAGCGGCTGGCTACTTCATTAGAGATCTATGTTACAGGCTCTTTGAATGTATTTAACCATCAGACAAACGTGGATATCAATAACCGCATTGTCTGCTTTGACATCAAAGAATTGGGAAAACAGCTGAAAAAGATTGGGATGCTCGTAATCCAGGATCAGGTCTGGAACAGGGTAACGATGAACCGTTCTGCCCATAAGTCCACCAGATACTATGTGGATGAGTTCCATCTTCTTTTGAAGGAAGAGCAGACTGCAGCCTACAGCGTGGAGATTTGGAAGCGATTCCGTAAATGGGGTGGTATCCCAACGGGCATCACCCAGAATATTAAGGATTTATTGTCTTCCAGGGAAATAGAGAATATATTTGAAAATTCAGATTTTATTTATATGCTGAACCAGGCTTCCGGAGACAGGCAGATTCTTGCAAAACAGCTGAATATCTCACCAACCCAGCTGTCCTATGTAACCAACAGTAATGAGGGGGAAGGACTTCTGTTCTATGGAAATGTCATTATCCCGTTCGTAGACAGATTCCCGAAGAATTCCCTCTATAAAATCATGACAACCCGCTTAGAGGAAACTTCCGAAGCAGGTTAAATCAAAGGAGAAGACAATGTTACGAGCAATTTCATATGTATTAACTTTTAGTGGCGGTGCTGTATTTGGCATCGCTTTTCTCTGTTTATTACAGGCAGGGAAAGGGTATCCGAAAAAGGAGGAGTAAGTAGTGGCAGAACAGAGAATGAAAGTCAGGGATAAGAAAGTCCAGAAGATGACCAAAGATGGTCTGGTGGAAGAAAACCTGACGGATAAATCTTCTGTTCGTGTCAGTAACCGTGTCAGTGATGTGCAGATGGGAATAAAACAGGGGGAAAAAGCAGAAAACCTTGTGGATAAGTCTCCCCGCCAGTCTAAGCGAAGCGGGAAAAATATCCGTCCCTCTGTGCAAAAATCCAGGGATGCACCGGAACTGATGCGAACGGAGAACCAAAGTGAGGATTTTGGACAAAATAGAAAGCAACAAAACCGGAAAAGAATCCGTGCTGTGAACAGAAAAGAATCAAGATTTGCGGAAAAATCCGAAGCCAGCCAGTCAGGGAGACTGAAAGAAAAACGTGCGGATCTTTCAGAAAACAGAGGAGACAGCCGGAGTAAGAAGAATGGTGGAAGTAAGAAACCAAAGCAGAAACAGCGTCTGAAATTTGCTTATGAAGAGACTGGTGCTTCTGTGAAAAATGACAAAGATATGGAGAAATTGAACCAGATGGATACGGATGGAGTCAATTTCCGTCATCAGAAACAGAAGGAAAAAGCCAAAAAGTTTTCTTATGAGGAACCAAGAAAGAAAAAGGAAGCAAAGCAGCATTCCAAGAAGGCACAGGTTTATCAGGCAAATGAAGGAGAGGGTTCTGGAAAGAAGAAATCCCGCCTGAAGTTTGGCGAAGGGGAATCTGTGAAAACAGAAAAAGCTTTTGTTGTTAAGAAAGCAGGAAGTGCAACTTCCGCAGCATTGCACCGTGAGATCAGTAAAAATGAAGACGATAATGCGGCAGTAGAAGGTGCCCATAAGTTGGAAGAAGGCTGCGAAGGTATTTACCGGCTGGAACAGAGAAGTGCCAAACAAAGGAAACAGAGGGCTTCCAGAAAGAGAAGCAGACTGGAGAGACAGGCAGAGAAACAGACACAGGCGGCAGCCCGTCAGGAGCAGAAGAAGCTAAAAAAACAGATTCAGAAGCAACAGATCAAACGGGATTATGCCAAAGCAAAACGAAGTGAACAGACAGTAGGAACAGCTACAAAAGGTACGATTGATTATATCAAGAAGATTGGCGGCAAAGTCACCAACTTCTTTAAAGAAAACCGGAAGGTGTATATCAGTGTGGCAGTTCTGATCGGATTGATGTTTCTGATTATAACGAATGTCACGTCATGCTCTGCAGTATTTTTACAAAATGTGATCACTTACACGGGAACCAGTTATCTGTCATCGGATCAGGCAATCCGGGAAGCGGAACTGTATTATACACAGTTGGAAGCTAATCTGCAGGAGCGGATTAACAACATGGAGTCTGAAGAACCGGGACATGAGGAATACCGATATAACATCGGGCCTATTGAGCATGATCCGTTTATCCTGATCAGTTATCTGTCAGCAAAGTATGAGGAGTTTACTTTTGAACAGGTCAAGCCTGAACTGGATGCATTGTTTGCAGAGCAATATCATCTGACTACTGAAGCAGTCAATGAGACTGTGACAGAGACAGCAACAGTAAGAGTTGGAGAATCGTTGGGACAGGTTGTAACAAGCGGATATTGTAACTGTCCAATCTGTTGTGGTATTTGGAGCGGAGGCCCGACTGCCAGTGGAGTATACCCAACTGCTAATCATACCTTAGCGGTAGATGCTTCCAATCCGTTTGTTCCAATGGGAACAAAGGTGGTCATGAATGGTGTCGAATATACGGTAGAAGATACCGGAGCTTTCGCAAGATACGGTGTACAGTTTGACGTTTACTATGATAATCATGCGGCGGCATCCGCACATGGGCATAAGACCTGGGAATGTTATCTGGCAGATGATAATGGAAGCCAGGAAGTGGAAGTGACCAGGACAAGAGATGTAGATGTGCTGAATGTCACCTTAAACAGTGGAAATCTGATGTTGATCTGTCAGGACAGGCTGAGATTTTTTCAGAAAGAACTGTTCAGTGCCTATAACGATACGAAAGGCAATTTACAGATGTTTGCGACACCGGTTGATTTTAACTGGTATTCCAGTGTGACAAGTTATTATGGATATCGGATTCATCCAATTTCAGGAGCAAATCAGCTTCATAATGGTATGGATATCGGAGCACCGGAGGGAACGAAAGTAATGGCAGGGCTGACCGGAACGGTTACAACTTCTGCTTATAACGATAGCTATGGCAATTATGTTGTGATTAAGGACAGTAAAGGCTATGAACTGCGGTATGCACATTTAAGCAGCCGGAGTGTATCTGCAGGTGCATCCGTCACGAAAGGTGATGAGATTGGTCTTGTAGGAAATACTGGAAATTCTACAGGAAGCCATCTTCATATTGAACTTCTGAAAAATGGAGAGCGCTTAAACCCGATCTTTTATCTGGAAACTGGAGAAGGGACAGGCTTTGGCGGCAATGAATACACCAGTGAAGCGGCACAGCGTTTGTTGAACGAAGCAGCGAGATATCTGGGAACACCGTATGTGTGGGGTGGATATTCTCCAAGTGGATTTGATTGTTCTGGATTTGTAAGTTACTGCCTGACAAACTCTGGTGTAAGAAATACAGGAAGATTGACTGCACAGGGACTGTACAACATTTGTACACCAGTATCCCAGTCGGAGGCACAGCCGGGAGATTTGATTTTCTTTACTGGAACTTACGACGCAGGGGAGCCGGTAACGCATATCGGAATCTATGTAGGCAATGGTCAGATGATCCATTGTGGACATCCGGTGCAGTATACGTCCATCAATTCTCCATACTGGCAGAGCCATTTCTATGGATTTGGACGATGGTAAGAAAAAAGGGCGGCTGCATCAGCCGTCCGGAAAGGAGAAGCGATGAAAAGTCTTGAAAAAGCAACGGCAGATTATGAGAAAGCCAAGGAAAAAATGGAAGCATCCAAAGCCAGATATGAAGCAGACTTAAAGCGTTTCAAGGCTGCGGAGATTGCAAAAACAGAAGCAGAAAATCTGGAAATTGTAAAAATTATCCGTGCAATGGATATGAGTATTCCGGAATTGGAAGCTTTCAAAAAGAGAATGAAAAATGAATTGCCCGGCAGGGTAGAAATACAGAAGGAGGAAACAAAAGCCGATGATGAATCTGGAAAAAATGAAACAGAAGAAGAGAACAATTACTAAAAGCAGGGTAAAAAAGAGCTTGCTTGCAGCAACGACATTTCTTTGCCTGACAACACCTTTGCTCCAGACACAGACTGCTTATGCAGCTGAGAATACCACACCTGCGATTACGATTGAGAAACCGGATGGCTGGAAACAGGGTGAAACAACCATTGCTGTTACGGTAGATGCCAGCCATATGCCGGAAGGTTTCTCAATAGCAAAGATTGAAGCAAAAGCAGGAAAAGATGGAAGCTGGCAGGATGTAACCGGAAGCGGAAGTATCACGATCACTGGAAACCAGACAGTGTATGTGCGTGTGACAGATGGTGAGGGGAAGGTCTATGAGCAGAATCGCTCTATTAAGTGTTATGACACGGAAAAGCCGACACTCTCTGCTTCCCTGACAGATGGTGTGCTGACGATTCAGGGGAATGATACAGTATCCGGGATTACTGCGGTAACCGTCAATGGCACCACTTATACAGACTTGAAGGATGGAATGCTGAGAGTGCAACTGACACAGAAAGATTTTACTACAAAACAGATTGAGATTACGGTAACAGATGGTGCTGGAAATACTTCTGAAAAGTATGTGTTGCAGAATCCTTACTATGAATGGGCAAAGAAGCAGGCAGAAAAACAGAAATCTTCCAGGGACAGCAATGGTGCAATGGCAACTACGACCAGTGCAGATGCAACGGGGACTGAGAAAACAACGACTTCTCCGCTTCCGCAGGATGCACAGGCTTCTGAGCCGACAGATGCAAAAGGAACCGTGGATGATCGGACAGTAACAGGTATTGAGGAACAGCTTAATAAAGAAGGCGAGACGGCAGAAGCCGTTACCAAAACAGCTACGGAAGGCACAAAAGAGTTTTATACCATTTCAACGAAGAGTGGTAAGATTTTCTATTTGATTATTGACAATTCAAAATCTCAGGATAATGTGTATTTCCTTACAGAAGTCAGTGAGAAAGATCTGATGAACTTCACACTTTCTGATTCAGTGACACTTCCGGAAGTGGATACGGTTTATGCAGAACCAGAGAAAAAAGCAGAGGAAGAAAAACCGGAAACGACAGAGACAGATGAGAAAGATAAGGTGGAGGATGAAATCCAGATGCCAGAAGATAAAAGCCCATTTGGAACGTATCTTCTGATTGCGCTGGTAGCAGTCGGAGCTGCGGCAGGAGGATATTACTTCAAAGTCTATAAACCAAAGCATGAATATGATGACGAGGATGAGATGGAAGAGGATGAAGATGAATCCGAAGATTCAGAGTCAGAAAAACGGGAAGTAGACGATGCAGATGAGCAGGAAGAAAGTGCAGAACCGGAAATCCTGAGAGATGAAGATTTCAATGATGATGTACTGGAAGATGAAGAAGAGGAGTAGGAGTAAATGAAATTAGTGATTGCAGAAAAGCCATCGGTTGCGATGGCACTGGCTTCCGTGCTTGGAGCCAGAACAAGAAAAGATGGCTACGTGGAGGGAAACGGTTATATCGTTTCCTGGTGCGTAGGACATCTGGTTGGATTATGCGATGCATCGGAATACGATGAAAAATATAAAAAATGGAGATATGAAGATCTGCCGATTGTGCCGGAATGCTGGAGACACAAGATTTTGGAGGGCACAAAGAAGCAGTTCGGAATCTTGAAAAAACTGATGAGAGATTCCAAAGTAGATGAAGTGATCTGTGCTACTGATGCAGGACGTGAAGGAGAGTTAATCTTTCGTTTGGTGTATGAGCAGGCAGGATGCAAAAAGCCGATGAAGCGGCTCTGGATCTCTTCTATGGAAGAACAGGCAATTAAAGATGGATTTGCGTCATTAAAAGACGGTTCGTGTTATGACAGTCTCTATCAGTCAGCACTTTGCAGGGCAAAGGCAGACTGGCTGGTGGGAATCAATGCGAGCCGTCTTTTTTCCGTTCTGTATAACCAGAATCTGAAAGTTGGAAGAGTACAGACACCAACACTTGCCATGATCGTGGATCGAAATCAGAAGATCAAGGAATTTACCAAAGAAAAATATTATATGGCTCATATCAAGTTTGACGATATGGATGCGGTCACAGAGCATTTTCAGAAAAAAGAAGATGCAGATAGAGTGGCTGCGGACTGTATGGAGCGTATGTGCGAAGTGGAGAAGGATGATGTGAAAGAGAAAACGGTTCGCCCTCCAAAACTCTATGATCTGACCACTCTGCAGAGGGAAGCAAACAGAATGTTTGGCTATACCGCTCAGCAGACATTGGATGCCGTGCAGGAGATGTATGAGCAGAAGCTTGTCACTTATCCGAGAACAGACAGCCAGTATTTGACAGATGAGATGGGAGAAAGCACTGAAACACTGATCCAGATGTTACTTGGAAAAATGCCTTATGTCGGAGGTCTGGAATATCAGTCGGATGTGAGTAAGGTATTAAATTCAAAGAAAGTATCCGATCACCATGCCATTATCCCAACCATGGAAGTAGCAAAGGCAGATATAGGTAAACTGAAAGAACGAAACTGCAAGATTTTGTATCTGATCAGTGCCAGGGTACTGACAGCAACCGCAGATCCTTATATTTATGAAAGCCATAAATGCCAGATTACCTGTAATTATCATACGTTTTATCTCACGGCAAAGAAAACAAAGCAGGAAGGATTCAAGTCGATCGAAAATAAATTGAAACAGTTCTTTGGCGTAAAGAGTGAAAAAGAAGAGCCGGAGCTGGATATCTGGGATGGCAAGCATTACGGTCCTTGTGATTCTTTTGTATCGGAGCATTTTACACAGCCACCGAAACAGTACACAGATGTGATATTTTGTGAGCGTAAGGAGTGGATAGGAATTGAAGAAAGGAGTTCAGCATGAGAAGAAAAAAAGATAAAAGCAATGGCATTACTGCTTTGTATGAAAGACTGTCTCGTGATGATGATAATGCTGGAGAGAGTAACAGTATAGTTCATCAAAAGCAAATGCTTGAAGATTATGCTATGAAACATGGTTTTACGAATCTTGTTCATTTTACCGATGATGGTTGGAGTGGAGCGACCTTTGACAGACCTTCATGGAACAGACTTGTTGAAGGTGTTAAAAACGGAGAAATCACTGCCTGTATCTGCAAAGATATGTCCAGAATCGGCAGAGACCATTTGCAAGTAGGTTTTTTCACTGACATTCTGTTTAGAGAAAAGGAAGTTCGATTTATAGCAATCAATAATGGTATTGACAGTGACCGTCAAGAAACCAGTGAGTTTGCCCCTTTTCTGAATATCATGAATGAGTGGTTTGTCAGGGACACAAGTAAGAAAATTAAAGCTGTACTGAAATCCAGAGGTTCTTCCGGCAACGCTCATACAAGTAATATCCCACCATACGGCTATTTGAAAGACCCCGAAAACCCCGACCATTGGATTATTGATGAAGAAGCTGCTGAAGTAGTCCGCAGAATTTATCGCATGACTATTGAGGGAAAAGGACCTTATCAGATAGCAAGAGAACTTTCAGAAGAAAAAATTGAAAGACCATCTTATTATCTTGGCAAAAAGGGACTTGGAAATCATGCAAGCAACTATGACAAAGAAAATCCGTATATGTGGCGAGGAAATCAGGTTACTACTCTGATTGCCCGACCAGAGTATATCGGAAAGACTGTCAACTTCAGGACATTCAAAAATTCCTATAAGGACAAAAAGACGAAAAGGGCAGATAAGGAAGATTGGGTGGTTTTTGATGATACACAAGAGCCTATTGTCGATGAAGAAACATGGCTGCTTGCTCAAAAGTTAAGACAGAATGTAAGAAAAGCAGATCCTATGGGCGAGCCTAATGTTCTGACCGGAAAGATTTACTGTGCTGATTGTGGTGCGCCGATGTATAATCACAGGCAGCGGAAAGGGCGAGAAAGAATATACTATACTGCCAAAGGCGAAAAAAGGACAAGTTATTCCAATCCGGCAGATTGTTATGAATGTTCCACATATAATCTTGCTTATCAGAAGTATGACCGACATTGTACTTGCCACCATATTTCAACAAAAGCACTTAAAAGCATCATTCTGAAAACCATACAGGAGACTTGCCATTATGTTTCTTTGAATGAGCGGGAGTTTGTTTATTCTCTGCAAGAAGAATCGGCGATGAAAGATATTGCTGTTTCTGAAACTGTAAAAAACCGCATTGAAAGAAATCAGAAGCGAGTTCACGAACTGGATATGCTTATCAGGAAAATCTATGAAGATAATGTGATTGGAAGATTGCCGGACAGACTTTTTCAGAGTATGCTTACTGATTATGAAAATGAGCAGAACGAGCTGAACAAGATTATTGAGACTGACACCGCTGATATGCAACGGATTATAGGCGGTCAAAATAATGTGGAGCGTTTTCTAAAGCTGGTTAAAAAGTATGAGAATATTACAGAACTTACTCCTGCCATGATAAATGAATTTATCGACAAAATTCTGGTTCACGAGCCACAAGGAAAAGGTGCAGACCGCACCACAGAGGTGGAGATATATCTTAACTATGTCGGGCAATTTCAAGTACCTGTGGAGCAGCATGAACCAACAGAGGAAGAAAGGATTGCTGCTGAAAAAGAGGCGGAACGACTTCGCAGAAAACGAGAATCCAATCGTAAGTATATGAAAAAGATTCGTGAGAAATCAAAAGAATTTGCGGAGCATGAGCGTATAGCAGAAGAAAAAAGTTCTGATAGCAATGTGTGTGTTGAACAGAACGTCACAAGCAAATCAAATCGGCAAAAAGTGAAAGGAGAAAAAATAGCATGACAGAATTGAAATCACGAATCCATGACAAAAGCAACGGTCTGGACTATGTTCTTGTGGGCGATTACTATGTGCCGGACTTGAAGCTACCGGAGGAACACCGCCCTATCGGTATGTGGGGCAGACTGCACAGGACATATTTGGAGCAGTACCGCCCTACAAGGTTCTCTGCCCTCTGTTTATCCGGCGAACTGCATACTTACCTTGCTGACCTGGACGAACAGGCAACGGAAAGGTGCAGCCTTATCATTGAGCAGATGAAACAAGCCGAGGGCGTGACCGAAACCATGAAAGCAGACAATCAGATGTTGTGGGTACAGTCCATGAACTCTATCCGTAACCGAGCCGAAGAAATCATCAGACAGGAAATGATTTACTGCTGATTTTATCAAGTCCAAAACCAACAAATTTGTATCGTAAACGAAGCGACAGGTATTTCCTTATGAAGTGTCTGTCGCTTTTCATTTATCAAACTTTAAGGAGGAAAACACAATGAAGATGAACCGGAATGAAATGGAAGCCCTTTATGCCTTTGGCTGTCCGAACCTGAAAGCAACTGTCGAGCGTTTGCGTATGGTAGCTGCCCTTGCACCCGATCCAGTGGCGAAGAAGCTGTTTTATATGCTTTCCGTCAAGCTGAGTGCTGAGGGTGTTGAAAGGTGGTATCGCTGCTTTTACTGCAAGCTGCGTGTGTTGAAAAACCATAGGGAGGGCTGCTATGACGAGACTGACGAAGATTGAGAAAGAAACAATCGTTCTCTTTAATGAGGGCGAGGACAAGGCAAATATCTACACCCACAACGCCGGATTGAAAAAGAGGTTGGCTGCTTTTGCTAAGAAGTACCCTGACCTTTGCCGACTGGAAAAATCCAATGTTCAAGGCGGTGTTTCTTATGAGCTGGCAAAGTCCCGTCTGTCTATCCGTTTCCTGCCGCCTTACAGTGAGGAACGCAGACAGAAAGCCAGCGAATATGCGAAAAAGCATGGGCTGAACAGCCAGCAGGGATAATGTGATAATCAGGGCTGATATGCGGTTAAAATGTCAGGTGCAGACCTGATGTTTTGACCGTTGCCTATCGCCTGTGAGGAAAGTATCGGGGACTATGGATTTTGCGGAAATGTGCGTTACAAGGCTTGAACAGGAACTCTGTACACAAAATTTTTTCTTCCATTCTTTAAGTTGATGAAGTATAATGAGATATGAAAAATTGAGGTTTTTAATACTCGATTTCAAACAATCATTTTTATATAGCTGGAACTATGGAGGGCAAAAATGAATAATTTTTTACGAATGTGTTTGAATATAATTACACAAATAGGTCCCTATTTAGTTGTACTTCTTCTTTTGAAATATCTTGTAAATCTTCAACAAAAGAGAGCTAAAGAACGAGAGGAAGAACAGAAAAAGGGAATAATTAGGACGCATTATATAATAAAAACCGAAAAAGTACTTACTATGTTTTTTGTATTGGCGGTGTTTCTTTTTGGGGGAGCTACGGTAGCCAGTGCTATTCAACAAGATGATTTATTGCCACCAATTGGTTTTAGTATTTTCTTTATTGTTTCTTTAATCGGCTCATTGAACATGATTATGTGGAAACTGGAAGTGAACGGAGATGAAATCACATGGCGTTCAACTTTTGGAAGAAAGAGAACTTTTCACTTTGAAGATATTACCTATTGCGAGAGAAAGAAAGGTTCTATGCGTGTATATGTAAATGGAGAAAAATTATTTACCATTGATAGTAATATTGACAAAGAAGAATTTATGGAGGACATAAAAAGAAGAAGAATCCCTGTAAAATCTTACTGGGCAAATCAGCATAAGAAAAATCGTAAATGACATAGATTTTATAACAGTACGATGTTAGACAACTGAATATGACCGTCAAGGTCAGATGAAGAAACCGATGTATTGAGCGTAAAGCGATCATGCGTCGGTTTTTCTTATTTCATGAGCTGACAGAATTCCGACTGTATATCACCCGTGAGGAAAGTATCGGTGACTATGGATTTTGCATAAATGCGCGTTACAAGGCTTGAACAGGAACTCTGCACACAAATTTTTTCTTCCATTCGTTAAGTTGATGAAGTATAATAGACAAAAGATAATTTTAGAAGTGAGCTTTTCGGGAGGCAGTATATATGGAAAAAAGTAAGGTAGAATTTGTATATAAAAATATTTCTTCATTAAACAAGATAAGTATAGTGAATAAAAAAATATTTCGTATTTTGCCATATATTTGTGTGCCATCACTTGTTGTAGGGGGAATTGCGGTTTTTCTAAAAGAAATGTTGCCTATAAAAGGAGTGTTGCCTGATTATATTAGGCTTGTTTGCTTAGTCATATTTTTCTTAACCTTTTTGATGTGGTTGGTGTCTTTCTTTTTTGAATACATTTTCCTGTTTTTATGGAAATGCCCTGTATGCAAAGGAAAATTTCCATGGTATAAGACTACTTTGGGATATTTAGGAGAAGAAGGAGGTAGTCTTGTAAATAAAGAAGTTAAAGATATTTGTGACCGCAAGGATAGGAAAATATCTTTAATTCAATATGAAAATAGCAATTTAATCATTCCCAAAAAGTGTCCGCATTGTGGGGAAGTTATATGGAAAAAATAATTTTTGTAGATTACCTGTAATCTGCCACAACTGGATATGACCATCAAGGTCAGATGAAGAAACCGATGTATTGAGCGTAAAGCGATCATGCGTCGGTTTTTCTTATTTTATGAGCTGGCAAAGTCCCGTCTGTCTATCCGTTTCCTGTCGCCTTACAGTGAGGAACGCAGACAGAAAGCCAGTGAATATGCGAAAAAGCATGGGCTGAACAGTCAGCAGGGATAATGTGATAATTAAGGCTGATATGCGGTTAAAATGTCAGGTGCAGACTTGATGTTTTGACCGTTGCCTATCGCCTGTGAGGAAAGTATCGGGGACTATGGATTTTGCAGAAATGTGCGTTACGGGTAAGTAAAAAACTACTTGATAGAGTGTGAATTGAATTGTTCATGTCGGTATGATATAATTTACTGAAATGAAGCAAGAAGGTGGACTTTTGTATGAAAAAATTTTTGAAAATATTGCTAATCATTATAGGAATAGTTTTTCTAATTTTTGCAGCGCTAATATGTATTGGACTGTTTGTTGATTATGATGACCATATTGAAAATGGTCGTTATACTTATGTTCCGGAAGAAGAAAACAAAGGAAATGAGTATATTGAGTTTAAGTTGACAGATAATGGCAAAGACGATTCTAAACTTACATATTATAACTCTATCGAAGAAGCTATTTTGAATTCCCCCTTAAAAGCAGAACATGAAGATTTATCAGCTCCAGAAGATTTTCTTAATCATGTTGATGAAATATTGCATATATGGAATGGCAAACAGTATGATACGATTTTCTATCGAGCAGGAAGTGATAACGATCCCGTTCAAGGTTTTGTGATTGCACGCTGCAAAAAACAGATAGAAAATGAAAGTACACAATATGCGTTTGTAAATGCCACACCATCTACCACTACACCAGATACCACTTATGGGGGAGACTTCAAAAAATTTATCCATTTATCTTTAACAATAAGTGATATTCAACAAGACTTAAATCCAAATTATCCGGATACCAGATTCGTTTTTGGCTATGCACATGATAAAGAAATTTACTCATTAGAAGTAGAAGGTCAAAAGCCAGATGGGATTATAGAATATGAAGAATATGGTAGAACGATGTATATGTGGTATTATAACGATTTGAAAAGCAATAAAAGAGGCGATTGTCTGAGCTACTCAGTAGATGTGCCAGAGTAATTTTTCAAATTGGCTAATCTGCCACAACTGAATATGACCGTCAAGGTCAGATGAAGAAACCGATGTATTGAGCGTAAAGCGATCATGCGTCGGTTTTTCTTTTTGCAAAATAGTCCGGTGGACTGTTTTGTAAAACCGAAGGAACTGACAGAGCTTGGGACGGGGCGAAGTCAGTTTGTTCGGGCGGGAGTACGGAGGGTGCAACCCTTTGTGCATGGGTACAGGGAATGCAATATCCCTGTGCAGGTCAAGGGCGGCAGCCTTGCCCAGTTAAGTGGCGTTTCGCCACTTAGTACTGGGTATTACTTGACGCAGAAAGCCGCAAGGAATCAGCTTCGCTGCCCTTCTCCCCTGTCGGGGAAATCAAAAAGAAAAGGAGGAACTCATGTGAAATTAACAAGACACAATGGACGAGCCGGAAAGAATGGCGTTTATAATCCGAAGCACAATGACCGCAGTTTTGACATTGCCAACAGCGAACACATTGACGAAGAACGAGCCAAACAAAATCTCTATTGGGACTGTTACAATGGCTTCCGCAATTTCAAAAATCCCGATAAGGAAAATGAGCTGTCTGCCACTTTTGAAGATGTGGAACAGCTTTTTTATCGTCAGCGGTATCGTGATTTTGTAACCGGACAGAACGAAAGAAATGTGAAGAACCGACACCCTGAAAGGAATAAGGAAACCGGTGATTTGCTCAAAAGCAAAAAGACCTGTCCAGAGGAAACGGTCTATCAGATTGGAACACTTGATAATCATGTTCCACCGGAACTGCTCATTGAGATTGTCACAGAATTTATGGAAATCGTAAATGAGCGTTTCGGCTCTCATGTCCATATCCTGAATTGGGCGCTGCACTTGGATGAAAGCACCCCTCATATTCACGAGCGTCATGTGTTCGACTGTGAAAATCAATATGGGGAGATTGCCCCACAACAGGAAAAGGCTTTGGAAGCACTGGGATTTGAACTGCCGGAACCGGAGAAGCCTGTCGGAAGAAAAAATAACCGCAAGATGACTTTCGATTCAGCCTGCCGAGTGTTGCTGTTCGATGTGGCGAAAAAGCATGGCTTACAACTGGAAGAAGAACCCGAATATGGTGGTCGTGCTTATCTGGAAAAACAGGACTATATTCTTTTCAAGCAAAAGGAGCAACTGGCAGCACAGGAGCAAAAGTTGGAAGAACTCACGATGAAGATTGAAGATGTGGAAGCTCTGGTGGACGAGGTTGCCGATATTGCCTATGACAAGGCGGTTGAGGTCGTTGCTGATACTGTAAAACTGGAAACGCACAAGGAGGATATTAAGCTGGTGGAGCAGTCTAAAGCGTGGGTTCTCTCCCCTGAGCGTAAGGCTTCAAAGAAAGAAGTTGAGTATGCAGTGAAACGATTGGATGGCGTGATTGCCAGAATCACAAACGCTATGAAATCAACCATTCAGAAAATCCAAACCACGCTGATGAAACCGGAGGTCAAAAAAGCCGGAACGGAGCAAATCAAGAAGAAAGCTAAAAGTTCCATTATAGAGCAGTTGAGCCGCAAAAAGAAAGAAATAGCAGAGCGTGAAGTCAGCCGGACGGATCAGGCAAAAAGCAAAAAACAGGATATGGAACTCTAAAGCACTTGCTGTTTTCACTTTGAAAATGACAGGTGCTTTTGCTTTAGGGAGTAAGAAAATATCTTCCATTCTTTAGGTTGATGAAGTATAATGATAGTAAGAAATTTTTTGTAATGACCTTAATCCAATAAGTGATTTTGCAATTATTCAGTAAAGGATGTAATTATATGAAAAAAGTATTGTTGCTTTCCAGTGTGATTATTATACTCGGTTTAACAGGCTGCTCTAACAAATATTTCAATGACTGGTTTAGCTCTGAACAAAATGAAACGGATAAGATGTGTCAACAAATTATCGAGGCATGTAAGCAACAGGATTCAGAGAAACTAAAATCTCTATTTTCCGAAGAAAGCAAAAAGAACATTGAGAATTTAGACACTGAAATCTCTGCTTTTTTCGATTATATTGAGGGCAGTATCCAAAGGTTTGAGGGCGATTGTGCATCATCAAGTGAAAGCAACTATGGTAAAAGGAAAACGGAATTGGATGGTATGTATCTCATATTGACAGAGAAGGAAAGGTATTGTATGAATTTTTATATGTATAGTCAGGATGATGAAAATGCCCAAAATGTGGGGATATATAAAATTGAAATTGCATTGGAGAGCGAAGTGGCTGAGGATAATTTTATATGGGATAATCCCCCAAACGGTATTTTTGTTGGAGGACAAAATTGATTTTTGTTATGAGAGAACATTAAAGTATAAATTTCGGATGGTATAAGAAAAACTGACTACAATTAAATCTTCACAGCTTTACTAAGCAGGAAATCTGAAAAGTTCTCCTGCTTTTTTGCACTCAAAATAGAATGTGGAACTCTAAGACACTTGCTGTCTTCGTTTTGAAAATGACAGGTGCTTTTGCTTTGGGAGGCAAGAAAAAATCTTCCATTCTTTAGGTTGATGAAGTATAATGTAAGCAACAAACTTGAAGTTTAAGGGGATGATATTATGGATTTTGCTATATTTAGATTGTTTATAAGAGTTTCATTATTTGTTATAGCGTTAATTGCTTGCATTATCTATCTAATTAAAAAAAGAAAACTTATCTATTCGATATTTTTTGATAAAGAAGCGATAAAAAAAGAATATACTGGAAAAAATGATATAATATTTCTTCGATTGGCTAATACCATTCTTGTTATAGTAGCTATTCTTTTAATCTTATATTTGAAAGATTTTGTTTTAGATATGCCTTACATCATAAACAAACAGTATAGTTATGCAGAAGGATATGTAACTGAACAATCTCATGGTGGTGCAGATATATCTTCTGAAAGAAGAAGTGTTTTTCTATATGATAAAGTTAAAGATGATGAAATCGAAATCACAGTATTTTCAAGGTATATTGATAAAAATACTTATTTAAAGGTACAATATCTTCCGCATACGAAATATGGTGCTATTGTAGAAATTAAATAATTCATTCTAAAAAGAAAATTTCCAGTTTGTATAACTGGCAACCCAACCACAATTAAATCTTCACAGCTTTGCTAAGCAGGAAATCTGAAAAGGTCTCCTGCTTTTTTGCACCTAAAATTAAATATGGAACTCTAAGGCACTTGCTGTTTTCGTTTTGAAAATGACAGGTGCTTTTTTCGTTTCAGGAAAGGAGTCACATGAATGTATTTGAAGTTGTAAAAGAAAATGTTACTGCCCGACAAGCCGCAGAAGCCTATGGCTTGAAAGTGGGTCGCACAGGTATGGCGTGCTGTCCGTTTCACTCAGATAAGTCCCCCAGTATGAAGCTGGATGAACGCTATTACTGTTTTGGCTGCGGAGCAACCGGAGACGCTGTTGATCTCACAGCGAAGCTATTCGGTATCGGGCTGAGGGAAGCTGCTGTCAAACTTGCTGAAGATTTTGGTCTTAACTATGACAGCCGACAAAAGCCCAGTGTCCGCCCTCGTATTCGTGAGCCGACACCGGAACAGAAGTATCAAAAAGGAGAAAATCATTGCTACAAGGTGCTGACGGATTATTTTCATCTTCTTAGAGAATGGGAAAAGAAATACGCTCCTAAACAGCCGGATGAGGAATGGAATCCCCTGTTTGCAGAAGCACTGCATAAGAAGAACTATATCGAATATCTGCTTGATATTCTTCTGTATGGTTCATTGGAGGAACGAAAAGCACTTGTGGCAGAACAGAGAAAGGAGGTGTTAAAACTTGAACAGCGAATTGCAGAACTGTCAGCAGACAGAACCATGCACAGTAGAAGAAATCCGAAACAGCTTAGAGCAGAGCGAGAAAGGTAAGGTTTATAATACTGCCGCAAATTATAAGCGTGTTCTGCAATATGACCCGCTTTTGAAAGGGGCTATCCGAAAAAATCTTCTGACCGAAAGAATCGACATTGTGAAGCCCCTCGGTTGGTATCGTGACAGCCCGACATTGACGGATGTGGATGTGAAATATCTGCTCCTATATTTTGAAGAAAACTATGGATTGACCGTAGAGAAGAAAATCATAGACGCAGTTGCGGTTATTGCCAATGAAAACCGTTACCACCCTGTCTGTGATTTTCTCAATGCCTTGCAATGGGACGGAACGGAACGCATACGCTTCTGTCTGCACCGCTTTCTCGGTTCTGATACAGATGATTACACCTATGAAGCATTGAAGTTGTTTCTGTTGGGTGCTATCTCACGAGCCTTTAAGCCGGGGTGTAAATTTGAGGTAATGCTCTGTCTTGTAGGCGGTCAGGGAGCCGGAAAGTCCTCTTTCTTCCGTTTGCTTGCGGTCAATGATGACTGGTTCTCTGATGATTTGAAAAAGCTGGATGATGAAAATGTGTACCGCAAAATGCAGGGGCATTGGATTATTGAAATGTCGGAAATGATTGCAACTGCCAACGCTAAGAGCATTGAAGAAATCAAGTCCTTTCTGAGCCGACAAAAGGAAACCTATAAGATACCCTATGAAACACATCCGGCAGACAGAAAACGACAATGTGTGTTTGGAGGTTCTTCTAATACCCTTGACTTTCTTCCCCTTGACCGAACAGGCAACCGCCGCTTCGTTCCGGTTATGGTCTATCCTGAAAGGGCTGAGGTTCATATTTTGGCGGATGAACAGGCTTCCAGAGAGTATATCAATCAGATGTGGGCAGAAGCTATGGAGATTTACAGAAGCGGCAATTTCCGTCTGAGATTCAGTCCGGCTATGAACGCTTATCTGAAAGCCCACCAAAAGGACTTTATGCCGGAGGACACAAAGGCAGGACAGATTTTAGATTATCTGGAACGCTATTCCGGCAGCATAGTCTGCTCCAAACAGCTTTACAAAGAAGCACTGGGGCATGATTATGACGAACCGAAACAATGGGAACTGCGAGAGATCAATGACATTATGAATAACGCTGTCACAGGCTGGAGGGCGTTCAGCAATCCGAGGTATTTTCCAGAGCCTTACCGCAGACAAAAAGGCTGGGAGCGTATCAGGAACGACAACGAGCCTGACAACAGCATGGATGGTTTTCAAGAAATCCCGACAGAGGAAATGGAACAGTTAGGGCTTCCGGAAGAATGGTTGAAGCAAAAATAAAAGCCAGTTGTCGCTTCGGTTGTCGAGCCGGTTGTCGGTCTGGTTGTCGGGTAAAAATCCCGAAAGCCTTGATATTGCGGCACTTTTCCCTCTCTGACAACCATGACAACCAATATTATAAAGAAAAAGGAAATAGTAAAAAGATAGTATCGCCCGATAAAGAAAAAAGGTTTTCTGATGTCCGTTGTCGGAACTTCGTTGTCAGACCTTTCCTTGTCGGGCTTTTTTCATTTAAGGAGGAATATCGTATGACAAATATTGTGAACAGTACACTACCCACCCAAAATAACCATTCGGAGAAAAACAAACCGGATGGAGTTTTTGTGATTAAGCAAGGCAAAACAAATTATAAAGTCAAAGTGTTTTTTGACCATAGTAGCGGTTTGACTGCGGAGGACAGGTTGAAACGCATTATTCAGGCAGAAGCAGAGAGAGAATCTGCGTAAGTAATATGAAAAATATCCACGCACCCCCTTGACAAAAGCTTTCAGAAGATACCCTGCTTTCTGCGATGGAACGTGCAGGGAATGAAGAACTGACCGAAGATACAGAAAAGAAAGGACTTGGCACACCGGCAACAAGGGCAGCAATCATTGAAAAACTGATTCAGTCTGGTTTTGTGAAAAGGGAAAAGAAAAATCTGGTGCCGACAGATGATGGCAATGTCCTGATTACGGTTCTGCCGGATGAGATTAAATCTCCGAAGATGACAGCAGAGTGGGAAATGGCATTGAATCACATTGCCCAGAATACAGAGACAGCAGATGAATTCCTAAATGGGATTACAGAGCTGATGCAGGAACTGGTTGCCAGATATCAGGGGATTTCAGAAGAAAAGAAAGAGCAGTTTCAGGGAAAAGCAAAAGGAGAAGTCATTGGCAAATGTCCCCGCTGTGGAGCTGATGTCAGGGAAGGAAAAGTAAACTTTTACTGTTCTGACCGGAACTGTGCTTTTGCCTTATGGAAGAATGATAAATTCCTTGCAAGCCAGGGGAAAAAGATGGATAAGACGACAGCAAAAAAATTTCTGTCTAAAGGAAAAATCCATTATAAGGATCTGTTATCCAGAAAAACAGGGAGACAGTATGAAGCAACCGTGGAGATGGTTGATCCCGGCGAGGGAAATGTGCAGTTCAATCTGAGTTTCCCGCAACGATAAGCAGTGTATTGCAGGCAGTCTAAGGACTGTCTGTTTTAATACAAATATTATGAAAGAGAGGACCTTAGCATGAAGAAAAAAGGTAATTTTAGAAAAGTAGTATCTGGCTTGCTGGCAGGCATGACAATGCTAAGTACAGTGTTATCTCCGATGACAGCATATGCAGCGGAGATCCAGCCAGAGAAAAAACCGCCACTTTATGAGGACGTGAAAGACCTTCTGGATGAAGATGAGGTGGTGACTGCCAAAGATTATGAAATCGAAACAGGCAGTGTATTTGATGTGAAATCAGATTACACAGGACTGGAAATCAAGGATGATAACAAGGTCAAAGTCACATTCGAGGAAGCAAAGAACGACAAGGATGAGGATTTTACGACAGATCATGCGGACACTTACAAAGCGGTCTATTATGTGGAACCGGTAAATCAGGAGCATCCGAAGTACCAGATCAGCCGAAAACTGATTGTGCGTGAGAAAGCAACAGAAGCTCAGACAGAGGTGGCAGGGAGTGAAGCAGTGACCGAATCCGAAAAAGCTGTAAGTGAACAGCAGACAGAGGAAGCGGAGGATTCCGAAGCAGACTCGGAGGTTACCGATATTGACGCTGATGAATTTGATGATTTGGTAGAGCAGGCACAGAACCAGGATACCTATGATGAAGAATCAGGGTTAGAGCTTCATGATGTTTTGGAACAGGCAGGAGACGAAGGTGTGGATCTTGATTCTATGGAAGAAGGAGAGATTGCAACATTTGAAGCAGTTTCAGCTTATTCAGCAAGAAGTACACAGCAGGTAACAATTGAAAAAGGACCACTGTATAGATATGCAGATTATAATCTTGGAACCTACCTGACAGAGCCGTACTATATCAGCTACGGAAGCGTCAGAGCAATTGCGTATTGTGTACAGCCAGCAAAGCCAGGACCTGGATCTGGAAATTATACAATTACAAAGATTGGAGACAATCAGGCGTTAGCAAAAGTGTGCTATTACGGTACAGATGCCGCAGGAAGTGAAAGCTTTTTTGCAAATAAATACACGGATTTTTCAGAAGGAAAAAGATTCATCATTATTCATATGGCTGCATCATATGCCAACGGAAGTAGTGATGCCTTTTACGGAACAAATGCTACAGGAGAGGCTTTGGCAAAAGAACTCTATAATTATTGTGTGAATAAGCCGGAAATACCAGATGTAGCGATGTCATTTTCAAAGCCGAATGTAAAAGCTTATGTAGATGGAAATGTTCAGAGAACGGAGAACATTCAGTTCAACGCATCTTCCCAGCAGAAAATCACAATGGACTTACCAAAAGGAGTAAAGCTCCATAATGTATCTACTGGAACCGTAAGTGCGGCAGGTGCAAGCGTAACAATTGGAGGAGGAACCACGTTTTATCTTTCAGCGCCTCTGACACAGACAAAAGATGTAAGCGCTACTTTTTCTGCAAAAATGAAGGGAAGTATTACAAAAGATTATTCAGCATATAAACTGACTACGAATGCAAGTGTTCAGGATCTGGCATTTGTGTTTGGAGAAGGTGTCGCTGATGAAAAATATGTAAGCTTAAAGGTGTCCTGGATTGAACAGGCTACGATTGAAATCGTAAAGAAAGACGACACGGCGGATGTTAATCTTGCAGGTGCAGTATTCGGTGTATACAGCGATGAGGCTTGTACAAAGCTGATCACTCAGATGCCGGCAACAGATAAGAATGGAAAATCTTCTGTTACGATCATCAAGACACAGGATACTGTTTATCTGAAAGAGATCACAGCACCACAGGGATATGTAGTAAATGCAACGGCAACAAATGTAAAACTGGTAGCAAGTAAGACTTCATCGGTAACCGTGGAAAATAAGGAACAGCTGGCAGAGCTTACCATTTACAAAGAAGGACAGGTTCTTACCGGAGCAGATGTCAGTGAAAATGGAACGGTATTTCAGTATGAAAACCGCAGACAGAAAAATGCAGTGTATAACGTGTATGCCGGGGCAGATATCGTAACAGCTTATGGCACAAAAGTGTACAGCAAAGGTGACCTTGTAAAAGAAAATCTGACTACAGGAGAGAATGGTTCTGTCACATTGAAAAACCTGCATCTTGGAACCTACGTGGTAAAAGAAACAAAAGCACCAGACAATTTCTATAACGGCAGCGAAGAAAAGTCAGTGACTCTAACTTATGCTGGTCAGAACAAAGAAGTTGTATTTGCAGATGTGACTTTTAACAACGAGAGACAAAAAGCAGATGTTTCCGTAGTAAAACAGGATAAAGACACCAAGAAACCACTGAAAGGCGGTATTTTTGCTCTGTATGCATCCGATGATATCAGAAATGCAGACGGAAGCGTTGTTGTGAAAAAAGGAACGCTGATTGAGAAAGCAACTACTGGCGCAGACGGAACTGCAAAATTTACAGCAGATCTTCCGATTGGATATTCCTATTCTGTAAAAGAAGATCAGGCACCGGAAGGCTATGTAAGAAATACAGAAGATGTGTATACGTTCAAGTTTTCTTACACCAATGATAAAGAAGCAATCGTATCATTTGCCCATACCTTCAGCAATGACCGTGTGACAGCAAAGATCAATTTATTCAAAGTAGATAAGGAAACAGGAAAAGCAGTACCACAGGGAGATGCCACACTGAAAGGTGCAGTTTATGGTCTGTATGCCCGTGAAGACATCGTGCATCCGGATGGAGCAACTGGAACTATTTATAAAGCAGGAGAACAGGTAGCTTCTCTTACAACAGATGACAAAGGACAGTCTTCTGTAGATGGCTTATATCTTGGCAAATATTATGTCAAAGAGATTACACCGCCGACCGGATACCTGGCAGATACAGAAGAGCATGATCTTACGTGCAGTTATGAAGGAGATATGACAGCGGAAGTAAAAAGAGAGTGCACTTCCAGTGAGCAGGTCATCAAGCAGCCATTCCAGGTCATCAAAGCAGCCAACAATGGAAAGACCGATGCAGATCTGTTGTCCGGCGCAGGATTTACTGTTTATCTGAAATCTTCCCTCACAAAAAAAGCAGACGGAAGTTATGATTTTGATTCTGCCAAACCTGTAGTGAGTGGCGAAAATGGAGCAACTGAGATTTTCACAGATGAAAAAGGATATGCCTGCAGTATTCCATTACCATTTGGAAGCTATATCGTGCGTGAAACTACAACACCGCACAACTACAAGCCAGTCGATGATTTTGAAGTGAATATCACAGAACATCATCCGAATGAGCCACAGATCTGGCGAGTGCTTCTGGATGAAGAGTTTAAGGCAAAACTGAAAATCGTGAAAAAAGACGATGAAACAAAGAAATCCGTATTGATTGCCGGAACAGAATTTAAGGTATATGACCTGGATAACAAAAAGTATGTGGAACAGGTAACAACTTACCCTGTGACAACCACTCACAAGTCCTATTTTACGGACAGCCAGGGATATCTGATCATGCCGAAGAATCTGAAGATCGGACATTACCGGATTGAGGAAGTCAATGCACCGGAAGGGTACACAATCAACAAGAACTATGTAGAGATTGCAGTGGATGCAAACACAGCATACCAGATGGATTCTGAGAGTGGAGATGCCATTATTACGGTAGATTACGAGAACCATCCGGTAAAAGGAAAGCTGACGATCTATAAAAAAGGTGAGATGCTGACCGGATACAAGAAGGATTTTGTTTATGAAGAAAGATACCTGAAGGGTGCATCATTTCATGTCTATGCAGCTGAAAATATCTTTACGCCGGATTATCAGAAAGATGAAAACGGAAACAGACAGCTGATCTATGCAAAAGATGCATTGGTAACAACGGTAACGACCGGAGAAGACGGAAAAGCAGTTGCTGAGAATCTGCCGCTTGGTTCTTACTATGTGGTAGAAAAGACTGCACCGGAAGGATTCGTTCTGAACAAGGACAGATCTGATGTCATATTTGTCTATGCAGATCAGGATACACCTGTGATCGAACAGGAAGTGACTGTTGGCAATGGCCGACAGAAAGTTGCAATCCAGGTAGAAAAACAGGATGCAGAAAATGGTGCAACCGTAGCAGGAGCTGTCTTTGGTATCTATAACAAAGCGGATATTAAGGTGGATGGAAAAGTAATCGTGAAAGCAGACACACTCTTACAGGAAATGACTTCTGATAATGATGGTCTTGCAGTATGTACGCTGGATCTGCCACTTGGACAGTATTATGTGAAAGAGTTAAAAGCACCGGCTGGATTTGTATCCTCTGATGAAATTCTGAATCTGGATGCTTCTTACCAGGGACAGGATGTGAAGACAGTAAAACTGAAAACAGTGAAAAAGAACCAGCCGACAACAGTAGAAATCACGAAATCTGATGTAACAACAGGTGTGGAGCTGGATGGGGCAAAACTCACCGTTCTTGATAAGGAAGGAAATGTTATGGATCAGTGGACTTCTGTAAAAGATCAGCCACATGTGATCAAACGACTGACAGTTGGTAAGGAATACACCCTTCGTGAGGAAATGGCACCTTATGGATATCTGAAAGCAATGGATGTGAAGTTCACGCTGAAAGATACAGCCGAGATTCAGAAAGTAGAGATGAAAGATGAAGTTCCGACAGGACTTCTGATCATCAACAAAAATGGAGAGTTTTTGGATAAAGTGACACTTCTGGACCATGTAAAAGGTACTGTGGAGCATCTCTTTGAATATGTAACCGGAAGTCTTACAGATGTAACTTTCGATGTATTTGCTGCGGAAGATATCAAAGCGGCAGATGGTGTCAGCGAAGATTATTTCAAAGCAGATGAAAAAGTGGGAACCATTACCACGGATTCCAATGGTATTGCACAGATGGGAAATCTACCGGCTGGCAAGTACTATGTGAAGGAAGTAAAAACTGCCCATGGTTATGTGCTGGATAAAGAGCCGAGATATGTTGACCTTTCCTACCGTGATCAGGATACACCAGTCATCACTTATGATGAAAAATGGCAGAATGCCCGTCAGAAAGTAAAGGTTACGGTTCTGAAGAAAGAAAAAGACACAGAACGTGTTCTTGCAGGTGGTGTCTTCGGTATTTATACCAGTGAAGATATTAAAAATGCAAAGGGCGAGGTACTTCTTGAGAAAGACAGTCTGATCGAGCAGCGAGTAACGGATGAAAAAGGACAGATTACTTTTACGGCAGATCTTCCGGTAGATGGAAAATACTATGTGAAAGAAATCTTTGCGCCGGACGGATTTGTTACAACAGAAGAAGTACAGGAATTTACCTTTGAATATGCCGGAGAAGACCAGGCAGAAGTAAGCTACGACTTTACTTTTGAAAATCAGCCAACCACAGTGGAACTGTCCAAAACAGACCTGACAACAGGTAAAGAACTTCCAGGTGCACACCTGAAAGTAACGGATTCAGATGGCAATACAGTAGATGAATGGACTTCTACGGAAGAATCCCATGTGATCAAAGAACTGGTTGTTGGTAAGGAATACACCATGACAGAGACAAAACCGGCAGATGGATATGTCACTGCAGAAAGTATTACCTTTACAGTAGAGAATACAGCAGAAATTCAGAAAGTAGAGATGAAAGATGATGTGACAAAAGTAGAGATCAATAAGACGGATATCACAGGAGAAACTGAGATTCCAGGTGCGAAACTGACGATTCTCGATAAGGATGATCAGGTAGTAGAGAGCTGGACTTCCACAGAGGAAGCACACTATATCGAAAAACTGCCAATCGGTAAATATACCTTACGTGAAGAGCAGGCACCGAAAGGATATCTTCTGACAGCCGATGTGACATTTGAGGTGAAAGATACCGGAGAAATCCAGAAAGTGGCTATGAAAGATGATACTACCAAGGGAAAAGTGATTCTCAATAAGACAGATAAATCGTCAGGAGAACCATTGAAAGGGGTAGAATTTGAACTCCGTGACAGCAAAGGAAAGGTTCTGGAAACCTTAAAGACAGACGCTGCCGGTCATGCAGAAAGTAAGCTGTATGAGATTGCCACATTTAAGAACGGCAAATATGATACAGCAATCAAGTATTATCTGGTGGAAACAAAAACACTGGATGGATACACACTGGATCAGACCAAGCATGAAGTGACATTTGCTTATGCGAATGACAGTACACCAGTCGTGGAAGTTACTTTCAATCTGACAAATGAGAAACCGGAAGTTCCAGAAACACCGAACACACCGGATACACCACAGTCCCATGAAGAGACAAAGGTATCAAATGCACCAAAAACAGGTGACAGCACAAATATCTGGTTGCCGATCCTTCTTCTGGTAATCTCCACAGGAGGTATGGCAGGACTTTATATCTGCAGAAAAAGGAAAAGTAAATAAGGAAACCAACGGTTATGATTGGGAGCTTCTATGTGAGGCTCCCTTTTTCATAAAAAAAATCACAGAAAGGAACAGAAAACTATGATGAAAGCAATGGGAAAAAGACAGGAAGCACGAAAAAGCCAGGAGAAAACTTTAAAGAGAATGATGGCTTATCAGAAGAAAGCCGAGCAGATGGTCAGTAGAAAAAGAGTGAACCATCACATGATCAGAAAGGGGTAAAAGCGTATGATGAACAGAAAAGAATTTTATGAATATGTCAAAGACAATGTAAAGGAGTATCTGCCAGAGTCTTATAAGGACGCAGAAATTAAACTTCAGGAAGTAGAAAAAAACAACGGTTTGAAGTTGACAGGTATTACGATTCCAAACGGAGATCAGAGAATCGTACCGACAGTCTATCTGGATTCCCTCTACCAGGAATATATCCATGGAAAAGATGTAGACTCTTGTGTTGGCGATGTGGCTGATATGCGTATTGAGGCACAGGGAAAAGCAGAATTTTTTGATATGGGAGTTCCAGATATTCTGGATTATGAAAAGATGAAGGACAAATTACAGATGAGAATTTGTGATAAGGAATGGAATACCGATCTTCTTGCAGATAAAGTAGTCACAGAACACGGAGATTTTGCAGCTTATTATGCAGTAAATCTGGAGGAAAATGGAGAAGGGATCAGCAGTATTCCGGTAACTGTTTCTCTGATGAACGAGTGGGGAGTATCTGCCGAACAGATTCAAGCGAATGCGATGGTGGCAGACCGAAAACGTGGTGTCACACTTATGGATATGAATGAGATTATCAAATCTATGATTTTTGGTGAAGAACCAGAAAACCTGCTGAATGAAAAAATGGATATGGAAGCCATGGAAAACCCAATGTTCTGTCTGACAAACAAAGCTAAGATGAATGGAGCTTCCCTGTTACTGCAGGAAGATATTCGTAAACAGATTGGGGAATGCCTGGGAAGTGATTACTTTGTCATCCCATCTTCCATTCATGAAGTGCTGATTCTTCCTGATAACGGCATTTTTCAGGTTCCGGAATTAAATGCGATGGTACAGGAAGTCAATGAGACACAGGTGGAAAGACAGGAACAGCTTTCGGATAAGGTTCAGTTCTGTGATAAAAAGACCGCAGTAATGGAAAATGCTGAGCGTAGAGAAGCTCGTTTGGAGAAAGAAAAAGCAGCCGAAAAAGTGGAAGTAAAAGGTGGAATCCATGGAAGACTGGAAAAAGCCAAGGCAGAGATCAAGGCAAAAGAGGCAGACAAAGTGCCAAAGAATAAGTCAAAAGATCTTGCCGCAGCATTATAAAGAGAAACAACGATGATTTTAAGGGGACTGTGCTAAGCAGTCCCTGATTTTATGAAAAGGAGTAGCACATGGCAAATAAACTATATGCAATGGAACAGCTGACGGAAGAGGTGGCAAAAGATGTGGCTGCCAGTCCGCAGGAATGGATGCGGTTCCTAAACACGGCATCCAGACTGTATAAGTATACTTTTCCAGAACAGCTTTTAATTTATGCACAGCGACCGGAAGCAACTGCCGTAGCATCCATGGAAATCTGGAATCAGAAGATGTACCGCTGGATCAAAAAGGGATCCAAGGGGATTGCCTTGATTGACAATACTTCCGGACCGAAAACGAAACTTCGGTATGTATTTGATGTGCAGGACACTTATAAAGTGCGGAATCTGGGAAAGGATCCCCAGTTATGGAATCTTCCAGTAGAAGGAGAACATCTGGTGGCAGATTATCTGCAGGAGCAGTTATCATTGGAAGAGACAGAAGGAGGACTTGCTGAAAGTCTGCATCAGGCAGCGAAGGAGAGTATGCAGGAATGGCTTCCAGATGCATTGGAAGAACTGAGACTGGACGTAACAGGGACATTTCTGGAAGAACTGGACGAACAGAATCAGGAAGTCGAATTTCGGGAACTGATGACCAATAGTGTCTGGTATGTATTACTAAACCGGTGTGGACTGGATGCACAGGAATATCTGGATGCGGAGGATTTTCGGCATATTACGGACTTCAATCAGCTGAAAGTATTAGGACATCTGGGAAGTGTAGTCAACGAAATCAGTAGACCAGTCCTGATGCAGATTGGACGATATGTTCTGAAGGATCTGGAAAATGACCTGAAAACGGTTGCAAAAGAAAAAGAAGTAGTTTATAATGAGTTTAACACGTTAATTCGTGAAAGCATAGCAAATAGTACAGCAGATAGAGAAGAAAATAAGGAGGAAGCAGACTATGAGAGAGATCAGTTACAGTCAGAACGGAGAATACCAGATTCCGGATATCAGCCTGGAGGAGACGAGAGGGACGATCGGGAAGTACGGAATGATGAGGAAAGAGTATCTGAGAAATCACAAGGTAGCCAGGTTCAACATTCTGACACTGCAGAACCGTCTGGACAGTCATCTGATGGAGATCGACAGTCAGGCAAGACAGAGAGTAGACAATCTGATGAACGAACTTCTGGAGAAAGATCCGGCACCGGACAAAATGGCAGACGGGATGGCATGGACCAGACACATGAACCAGATCAAGGCACAGGCAGAGGAGCTGGTGATTCAGGAGATTATTTACAGTTAAGTCTGTTCCCAACAGAAGAGGAACAGTTAGGAGAAATAAGGAAAGCGGCAGCTGCATTGGAACAGCCAGCCGCTTTTCTTATTTCCGATGAAGTGGTAAATGATATTCTCCGCACGGGAAGCGGACAGAAAAATACACTGTTTCATATTACAGCAAGACTGATTGAAGGTCTGGATAATGAAGAAATGCGGAGTTTTCTGAAAGATGAATATGGAACTGGAGGAAAAGGATTTACCATAGATGGGCAGAAAATCAGTATCTGGTATGACAACGATGGTATCCGTATCCGACGAGGCGACTCAGCAAGAAGAAACTTTGACCGCATGGTTACGTGGGAAGAAGCAGCGAACAGAATTCGGGATATGTATGAGGATGGAAATTACGTGGATAATTTGATTTCCAATAATGCCATTGAACAGGAGCAGGAAGAAATGACCAATCTTCTTGCACTTCATTTTCGGGATACTTGCAGAAACTGGGAAAAGAAACAATCATATTCAGACTGGCAGGATGTAGTGAGTGGAGCATGGACAGATCAAGAGGAGGCAGATGCGATTGTCTATCGTTTTGAATGGCTGCAGAAATATATGGATGAGAATCCGGGAGATTATCACCGCTGGGAGATTCAGCATAATCCGGAATATTTCCAACGCTTTCAGGATCTTCAGAGGGAGCGTTCCTGGGTAGACCAGAAATTTACGGTCGAACGTCCGGCACTATCCTTTATCACACAGGATGAAATTGACGCAGTGTTAAGAAGAGGCGGCATTACTGCAGGAGGACGTAACCGAATCTATGAGTATTTCATGGAACATCATGATATGAAAGATGCAGCTGAGTTCCTGAAAAATGAGTATGGAACAGATGGTTCCTCACCCGGAATACCAGGAGCAGATGCTTCCGACGCATCCCATGATGCAAAAGGATTAAAACTTGCAAAAGGGAAAATTGGCAGTCCAGAGGTAGAAGTTTTATTAAAGTGGAACAAGGTTGCAGAACGTGTTCGCCAGTTAATCCGCACAGATGATTATTTGTCACCGGAAGAAATGGAAAAGTACGAAGAACGACAGGAAGCACAAAGACTGGCAGATTTGGAAGAAGCACAGCAGATGTTAGGAGAACAGCTGGAGCAGGATACTTTGACAGCGGAAGATATAACTGATTTGCGATTAGTTGATTCAGAATATATGTCTGGTACCAGAACAAAAATCCACGATTTTGATTGCAAAGTTAAGGGAGAAGCGAATCGACTTCAATACACATTAGAATATCATGATGATGGAGAAGGTTTCACGATTCATACGGAAAAAGATGATATTTGGAATCGAATGTCAACACAAGAATTGGAACGTCTGGATGTAAAACTCGGACAAGAAGTACTTTATTATCATTATCACAACAAAACTGTAAATGCGGATACTTTAGATGAATTACGGGAAATCAGGGAAGAAATTATGGAGGAAGAGTCCTCGTATTTTACTGCTATTTCTCAACGTGTGTGGACAGATTATGATAAAAAAGAAAAAGAATTATCTGGAGAAGTTGAGGTATCGGAAGAAAAAGAATCTTTGGAAGAGATTAACGGAATATCAGAAACGATTCCAGCAACGAACTTCCGCATCACAGATGATGAGCTTGGGCAGG
Source organism: Blautia sp. MCC269 (assembly GCF_018785655.1). NCBI lineage: Bacteria > Bacillati > Bacillota > Clostridia > Lachnospirales > Lachnospiraceae > Blautia > Blautia sp. MCC269. Next base: position 65,696 of record NZ_WQQE01000022.1, read on the forward strand.
GTACAGCAAAAGAAAAGTTCCGTGCCAATATTATGGCTATCCAGTTGTTAAAGAAATGTGAGGATGAGAATCGCAATGCAACACCGGAAGAACAGGAAATCTTATCCAGGTACGTTGGCTGGGGAGGTCTTGCAGATGCATTTGATGAGACAAAAGCTGCATGGGAGACAGAATATTTGGAATTAAAGACGGTTCTTACACCAGAGGAATATGCTGCAGCCAGAGCTTCCACCTTAAATGCTCATTATACACAGCCGATTGTGATTGAAAGTATGTATCAGGTGTTGGAGAATCTGGGATTTACAAAAGGAAATATTCTGGAGCCGTCTATGGGAGTTGGTAACTTCTTTGGAATGCTTCCGGAGAATTTAAACCAGTCCAAACTCTATGGTGTGGAACTGGACAGCATCAGTGGTAGAATTGCAAAGTTGCTTTATCCAGATGCCAATATTCAGATTAAAGGTTTTGAGAAGACAGATTATCCTAATGACTTTTTTGATGTGGCGATTGGAAATGTGCCATTTGGTGCATACAAGGTCAATGACCATCAGTATGACCGCTACAATTTCATGATCCATGATTACTTTCTTGCCAAGACGATAGATCAGTTACGTCCAGGTGGCGTGGCTGCGTTGATCACAACAAAGGGAACCATGGATAAGGCATCACCGGAAGTTCGGAAATATCTGGCGGAGCGGGCAGATCTGCTAGGAGCAATTCGACTGCCGAACACAGCTTTTAAGGCAAATGCAGGAACAGAAGTCAGTGCTGATATTCTGTTTTTTCAGAAGAGGGAGAGCCTTACGAAAGAAATGCCGGAATGGATAAATCTCGATAGTGATGTCAATGGCATTACAGTCAATCAGTATTTTGTTCAGCATCCGGAAATGATTCTGGGTGAGATGAAAGAAGTGTCAGGTCCGTATGGTATGGAAACAACCTGTGCTCCAATGGAAGGTGCTGATTTGGAATTACAATTGCAAGAAGTTGTAAAACACATTAAGGGAAGCATGGTACCAGCAGTAGATGTGGAGACAGAACTGGATGAGATGCCAGAGAGTATTCCTGCTGATCCGAATGTCCGAAATTACAGTTATACGGTGGTAGATGATCAGGTATATTACCGTGTCAACTCTTTGATGAATCAGGTGAAAATGCCTGCAGCCACTGCAGAACGTGTAAAAGGCATGGTTGCAATCCGTGATACCGTTCGTGAGCTGATCGCCATGCAGATGGAAGAATTTGTCACAGACGAAGAAATCCAAAAACAGCAGGAAAAACTGAATCAGGTGTATGATACCTACACAGCAAAGTATGGAGTTATTGGAAGTAATGCTAATAAACGGGCATTTTCTGATGACTCTTCTTATTGTCTGCTGTGTTCCCTGGAAGACTTGAATGAAGACGGAACATTGAAGCGGAAAGCGGACATGTTCACCAAACGAACCATCAAAAAGGCGGTTGCTGTGACAAGTGTGGAGACAGCCACAGAAGCACTTGCTCTGTCTTTAAATGAAAGGGCTAAAGTAGATCTCCCATATATGGCACAGCTGACCGGAAAGACCGAAGAGAAAATTACAGAAGAGCTGGTTGGAGTTATCTTCAAAAATCCACTGACAGACCAGTGGGAAAGCGGAGATGAATATCTCTCCGGAAATGTTAGGGATAAATTAAATACTGCGAGAACTTTTGCAGAGAATCATCCGGAATTCACATCGAATGTGCGTGCACTAGAGGCAGTTCAGCCGAGAGATCTGGAAGCATCGGAGATTGAAGTGCGTATTGGAGCTACCTGGATTGAACCTTCGGATTATCAGGATTTTATGCAAGAAACATTGCATACACCATGGTATCTGCTTCAGAAAGAAATACAGGTGAAATTCTCTGAGGTAAATGGTGAGTGGAGGATTACAGGAAAGAATGCCGACAGTCCCAAAAATGCGTTTGCCTATGCAACGTATGGAACTGAGAGAGCAAATGCCTATAAGATTCTGGAAGATACCCTGAACCTGAAAGATGTACGCATCTATGATAAGAGTGTCAATGAGAATGGTGATGAAATCCGTGTCCTAAATAAGAAAGAAACCATGCTGGCATCACAGAAGCAGGATGCCATGAAAGCAGCATTTAAAGACTGGATTTTTAAAGATCAGCAGAGGCGTGAACGACTGGTAAAGGTGTACAATGAACGATTTAACAGCATCCGTCCCCGTGAATACGATGGTAGTCATTTGACTTTCCCAGGAATGAATCCGGAAATAGAGCTTCGTCCGCATCAGAAAAATGCTGTTGCACACCAGCTTTACGGAGAGAATGTGCTTCTGGCTCATGTAGTAGGAGCTGGGAAGACCTACGAGATGGTAGCTGCTGCAATGGAGAGCAAACGTCTGGGATTATCTCAGAAAAACCTCTTTGTCGTTCCAAACCATTTGACGGAGCAATGGGGAGCGGAGTTCCTGCAGTTATATCCGGGAGCCAATATCCTGGTAGCAACGAAGAAAGATTTTGAACCGGCAAACCGGAAAAAGTTCTGTGCCAGAATCGCTATGGGAAATTATGATGCCATTATCATCGGTCATTCCCAGTTTGAGCGTATTCCAATCTCTGATGAGAGACAGGAAGCTATGTTACGGAAGCAGATTGATGATCTGGAAATGGCAATCCAGAGTGCAAGGTATGAACAGGACGGCGGGCGTTATACCGTCAAACAGATTGAAAAGACCAGAAAAACATTGCAGACAAGATTGGAAAAACTGAATCAGAAGGAGAAAAAAGATCAGGTAGTTACGTTTGAAGAACTGGGCGTGGATCATTTGTATGTAGATGAAGCACACAGCTATAAAAATGCGTTTCTCTATACAAAAATGAGAAATGTAGCCGGGATTGCACAGAATGAAGCACAGAAATCCGCAGATATGTTCAATAAATGTCAGTATCTGGATGAGATTACCGGAGGGAAAGGCATTACCTTTGCTACAGGCACACCAATCAGCAACAGCATGACGGAATTATATGTTATGCAGCGGTATCTGCAGAACAGCAAATTACAAAATATGGGACTTGGATTGTTTGATTCCTGGGCTTCCACTTTTGGAGAAGTTGTCACGAGTATCGAACTTGCACCGGAGGGCTATACTTTAGTAAGACGATAAATAATGCGTTCCTAAATTGAAAATAGGATATCAAAATCGGTTTTGGAACTTCAAGAATTTTTTTGATTTTCTTGAAAAACAGTTCCGCTTTGTACCCCTATTTTCTCCTATTAGTAGAGGGAGTAATACTTTTAATACTAAACAGATTACATAAGGAAAGGAGGTTAAGAGAATGTCAAGGACTTCAAAGATTACAGCACTTTATGAGCGTTTATCAAGAGATGATGACCTCAATGGTGAGTCAAATTCAATCACCAACCAAAAGCAATACTTGGAAGATTACGCCCGAAGAAATGGCTTTACGAATATCCGCCATTTTACTGACGATGGTTTTTCGGGTGTGAATTTCAATCGTCCGAGTTTTCAAGAGTTGATTAAAGAAGTAGAAGCAGGAAATGTCGCAACGATTATTGTTAAGGATATGAGCCGATTGGGGCGAAATTATCTGCAAGTCGGCTTTTATACGGAAGTTCTGTTTCCACAGAAAGATGTCCGCTTTCTTGCAATAAACAACAGTATTGACAGCGATAATGCTTCTGATAATGACTTTGCCCCGTTTTTGAATATAATGAACGAGTGGTACGCCAAAGACACAAGTAATAAAATCAAGGCTGTGTTTGATGCCCGTATGAAAGACGGAAAGCGTTGCAGCGGTTCTATTCCCTATGGGTATAACCGATTAGCAACCGACAAACAAACGCTTGTCGTTGACCCTGTGGCTTCTGAGGTGGTAAAGCGTATCTTTTTGCTTGCCAACGAGGGCAAAAGTCCGAGAGCAATCGCTGAATTGCTTACCGAAGAAAAGGTTTTAATTCCGGCTGCACACGCAAAGGAATATCACCCCGAACAGTATAATGGAATAAAGTTTACAGACCCGTATCTTTGGGGAATGTCAACCATAAGAGCAATTTTGAGCAGACAGGAATATCTTGGTCATACCGTTTTGCGTAAGTCGGTCAGCACCAATTTCAAACTGCACAAAAGGAAGAATACCGATGAAGATGAGCAGTATGTATTTTATAATACACACGAGCCTTTCATCACGCAGGAACTTTGGGACAGCGTTCAGAAGCGAAAGAAACGAGCGAACAGGACAGCAGCCAAAGGTACGCATAGCAACCGTTTAAGCGGTTATCTGTACTGTGCGGATTGTGGCAGAAGAATGACCCTGCAAACGCATTACAGTAAAAAAGACCGTTCGGTGCAGTATTCTTACCGTTGCGGCGGATATGCAAGCAAAGTAAACTCCTGCTCTGCCCATTCAATTAGTGCTGATAATGTTGAAGCCTTGATATTATCGGCTGTCAAACGATTATCAAGATTTGTTCTGAATGACGAAGAAGCCTTTGCAAAGGAACTTCAAGCACTTTGGAATGAAAAGCAGACAGAAAAGCCAAAGCACAATAAATCGGAATTGCACCGTTTTCAGAAGCGATACGATGAATTGTCTAAACTTATTCGTGGCTTGTATGAAAATCTTGTTTCGGGATTACTGCCCGAAAGACAGTATAAGCAACTGATGAAGCAGTACGATGACGAACAGGCTGAGCTGGAAACGAAGATTGAGGAAATGGAAAAGGAACTGACCGAAGAAAAGACAAATACGGTTGATATTAAGCATTTCATTTCCTTGATACGCAAGTGCAAAGAGCCGACAGAAATATCCGATTTGATGTTTGCCGAACTCATTGACAAGATTGTGGTTTATGAAGCAGAGGGAGTGGGAAAAGCAAGGACACAAAAGGTTGATATTTATTTCAACTATGTCGGGCAGGTCGATATTGCCTATACGGAAGAAGAACTTGCTGAAATAAAGGCACAGGAAGAACAGATAGAAGCGGAACGATTGGCAAAACAGCGTGAGCGTGAAAAAGCCTACCGAGAGAAGCGAAAGGCGAAAAAACTCGCTGAAAACGGTGGAGAAATCGTCAAAACAAAGATATGTCCTCACTGTCAAAAAGAGTTTGAGCCTACAAGTAACAGACAGATTTTCTGTTCAAAAGATTGTTGCTATCAGGCAAGGCAGGATAAGACAAAAGCCGACAGAGAAGCAGAAAAAGGAAATCATTATTATCGTCAGCGTGTCTGTGCTGTGTGTGGCAGTACCTACTGGCCTACACACAGTCAGCAGAAATTCTGTTCCGAAGAATGTCAAAAACAAAATCACAACGAGAAATCTTTGGAATTTTACCACAAGAAGCAAAAGGAGAAATCAGGATGCAACGATTTATTACAGACGAAAGAACTGGTATCCAGTACGAACTCATCGGAGATTACTACTATCCCTGCTTGACGATAGAAAACGGAGAAACGCCTACGCTCACAAAATACGGAAGAATGAGGGAAAGATATTTGAGGGAGCATAGAAAAGTCTTATATTGCAATCTGCTTACAAGCGGAAAGTTATATGAACACCTTGCTGAAATTGATACTTCGGCGTGTGATATGGCGGAGTATCTGATAAAGGAAATGGCAAGAAAGCAGGGTGTGACGGAAGAACTGAAAGGAAAGGATATGATGAAATGGATAGGATTGATGAACAATATCCGAGCCTGTGTTGATGAGATTGTACTGAATGACATTGTGTATTCTTAACAGGATACCAGCCGAAAGAGAACTGCTGTCTTAATTGATGGCAGTTCTCTTTTTCGGGAAGTATTCAAGAAGTCATTAAGTTGTGAGTGTAATGGAAGTGGCGGAAAAGTATAACGCAAACAGGTATAAACCTCGTATCTGATATGCCATTCCCTTATATCTGGTTGTAACTTTTGTATGAACGCTATTGACAAGAAAACTTGGTATGAGTATAATTAAGGTGTGCAAAGAAAACTTGGAACGGAGGTATTCTTATGAAAAAGGAAGAAATCTTAAACGCAAGTAGAAAAGAACATCAAAATAAAGACTTGGCTGAAATGGAAATGATATATCGAGCAGGAAGTCACGCAAGTAGAGTGGGGGCTTTAGTGTGCTGTCTACTTTCTTTATTATCTTCTATGATTGCCCATACAATGATTTACAGTCCGTGGGTTATATATTTTAGTATTATTACGACACAATGGTTAGTTCGCTTTATCAAAATGAAACGAAGGAGTGATTTGCTATTGACCATTATGTTTTTCATTCTTTCCGTTTTGGCATTTGTTGGATTTGTTCGCCAAATTTTAGAGGTGAGCATATGAAAGAGCAATTACATTTGAAAAATCACTTAAAGGAAGTTCGTACAGCGGCAAATCTTTCTCAAACCCAGCTTGCAGAAATGGTAGGAGTTTCAAGAAATACCATTAGTTCTATTGAAACTGGACAGTTCAACCCAACAGCAAAGTTGGCATTGATTTTATGTATTGCTTTAGACAAGAAATTTGAAGAACTGTTCTATTTTTAGGAGGTAGTTATGGAGAACATTATGTTGTTGATTTTAGGAGTGGTCATATCTGTTATGGGAATTGTAAATATCAAAGGCAATATCAGTACAATTCATTCTTACAATAGGCGAAAAGTAAAAGAAGAAGATATACCAAAGTATGGAAAAGCCGTTGGAACAGGAACACTGATTATCGGAATATCTTTGGTGTTAGGTTTTATAGTTTCATTTTGGAGTGAAGAGATTATGGGATTTATTATTCTTCCAGCAGTTATTGTCGGATTAGGCTTTATGTTGTATGGACAAATTAAATACAATAAAGGGATTTTTTAAGCAAAGGAAACTTTGAATTATCCGAATTTCTTAATACATTTTTGAACTGAAAAACTTGATTGAAACCGTTGGTTGACACATTTCCAGGCATAGGTGGTGGTAATGCAACTATAAAAAATGCTATGATTTTGTCAAAAGGAAAGGAGAACTGACAATGAATATAGCAGATAGAATACAATATTTACGAAAACAAAAAGGATATTCGCAGGAGGAACTTGCTGATAAGGTTGGTGTATCAAGACAGGCTGTATCAAAATGGGAAAGTGAACAAAGCACACCCGATTTAGAAAAAGTAATCGTTATGAGTGAACTTTTTGAAGTCACAACCGATTATATTCTTAAAGGAATAGAACCAGTATCAACAACGAATAGAAAGACTGTTAAGGCATTGTACTTAGGATCCGTTTTAATATTTGCAACCATAGCAGGAATATGGTCTTTTGCTGCAAACCGATTTAATTATGATGAAATTCTTATGATTATTTTAGCAGGCGGTGTAGTTGGTTTAGGAATGGCTCTAATTGTTCAGGTAATCGGCAGTATAGTTTCAAATAAGAAACAATAAGAAAAGTGAAATTCCAATTTTACGCAGAAAATCAACAATTTATTCGCACACAGAAAAATATATCTGACAGAAAACATCGTAGAAATACGGTGTTTTTTGTTACCCAAAACCCCACAATTTCATACATAACCACAGGTTAGTACAAATACCTTGCGTGATTTTTTGATAGGCTTAGCAAGGGTTTTTTACCCGATTTTCGCCCCCGAGAAATGACAGAAACAAGGCAGTAAGTATCTTCCCTGTGGTTTTTTGTTTTCAGGCGGAAAGGAGGATTGATATGCCGAAAATGAGTAGGAAACGGAAACAAGAGTGGGCGTTGTTTCTGAATGAAAGAAATCGCATTACCTACAACGAACTTTGCAGAAAATGCAGTAATGACTGCAAGCAGAGTTTCCGCTGTATCGTAGTGCATTGCCCTAAATATTTATCAAAAAGGAGAACAAAGAATAATGATGAAAATGGAAAATGAAATGAATGTAAATGTACCTCTTGAAGTTATCAAGGCAAGTGAAATCGAACCGAAAGAAGTGAAATGGTTGTGGTATCCGTATATTCCATTCGGCAAGGTTACGCTGTTGCAGGGCGATCCGGGCGATGGAAAAAGCAAGTTAATGCTTTCCATTGCCGCCCTGCTTTCAAAGGGAGAAGCCTTACCCTTTACCGATGAAGAAACAGAGCCTATGACAGTCATCTATCAGACAACGGAAGATGATGCAGACGATACGGTAGTCCCCCGTTTTAACTCTGCCGGTGGGAACGGAGAAAATCTTATCTTCATCAAAGAAGATGAAAAATCTTTATCTTTCGGGGATAACCGTATTGCTGAAGCAATCGAAAAGTACCACGCAAGACTTTTAATTCTTGACCCGATGAGTTCCTATATCGGAGAGAACTGCTCAATGAACAATGCCAACGAAACAAGGGCAGAGTTTAATCACTTGATTGCAGTTGCAAAAAATACAGGCTGTGCCATTGTGATTATCGCCCATATGAACAAGATGAGAGATACCAACCCACTTTATCGCACCAACGGTTCGATTGATATTGCGGGTGCTGCAAGAAGTATTCTTGCAATCACACGCACACCGAACAAGGAAGTACCTGCGGAAAGATATATGGTGCAGGTGAAATCAAACCTTGCCCCGACAGGCTCGGCAATTCTTTTTGAGGTGGCAGAAAAAGGAGTGGACTTTATTTCTGAAATGGAAATGACAGCAGAAGAAGCGTTCCAATCCCTCGCACCCAAAATGGGCAGACCGAACGAAAAGGAAATCAAGGCGAAAGAATTTCTTTTGGAAATGCTGAAAGACGGAGAAATGCTTTCTTCGGATTGCGAAGAAAGACTTGAAGCCGCAGGGTTCAAGAAATCGACCATCAAAAAGGCAAAGAAGAAAGCAGGCGTTATCTCACGAAAACGAGGCTTTCTGTGGTACTGGTCTTTGCCGATGGGCGATATACCGAGAGAATAAAAGCAGGCTGTCTGATGGGAGGACAGTCTGTTTTTATGATTGAGGTATCAAAAGGAGGTCAAGGGGGAACTCCCTTGCCCACGACATCTTTGCAGACGAAGTCTGAAAGTGTCATAGTGGGTTACACACATTCAGAGAATGTTGTGTAATGGCTTCGCCCTGTCTGGAAAGGAGAGCAAAATGGCAAAAAACAATAAGGCGGATATGAGTTGTGCAAGGGTAAAAAAGTACACCGCTTCTGATGTGAGCAAGGCGGAAAGGCACAACGAACGCAAGAATGAAACCTATGAAAATATGAATGTAATTGTGGAACGAATACCCTTTAATGTGCATTTCAAAAAGCCGACTGCCCCGACCTATATGGAGCAGTTAAAGCAGATGGAAACAGACGGGCAGGTGTCGCTTCGTGGGTTAAGGAAAGACGCTACCCTTTTCAATGAGATTGTGATTGATGTGAACACGATGTACTTCGAGCGTAACGGTGGTTATGAATACGCAAAGCAGTTTTATGAAGAAGCCTATCATTTCATCGAAGAAAAATTCGGTGCGGACAATGTTATATCGGCGGTAATGCACGCTGATGAAATCAATGTAGCCGCAAGCGAAGAACTGGGAAAAGAGGTTTACCACTATCATCTTCACGCTATGGTTCTGCCAGTGGTGGAGAAAGAAATCCTATGGAGTAAGCGTTGCAAAGACGAAAAACTGCGAGGAACAGTCAAGGAAGTGGTTAATCAGATTAGCCATTCAAAGAAATGGAAATCGGATATTCCGCTGACCGATGAAAAAGGAAATCCGCTTCTTAGGAAGAACGGCAAGCCGATGTTTCGAGCTTCGTACAGCATACTGCAAGATGAATTGTTTCACTATATGACGGAACAAGGGTTCAAGGGCTTTCAGCGTGGCGAATACGGAAGTACAGCGGAGCATTTAACTTCCCTGCAATATCAAATCAAGCAGGATAAAGAACGATTGGAGAAGTTGCAGAAGCGTATTCAAAAGGAACAAGTCAAGTATGAGCCTGCCCGTAATGTTTCCAAAACATTAAACGAGATTGACAGTATGGGGCAGAAAACAATCACAGGTAAAATGGCAATCTCTAAAGAGGATTATTCTCAACTGACAGCCCTTGCCAAAGAGGGTATTACCAGTCGTGCGGAAATCAAAAAATTTGAGCAGAGTGCAAATTTTTACCGACAGAAGTATATGGACAGTGCAAACGCATTGGAACGAATGAAAACCAAATACAACGAACTGAAAGAAAAGTGCAGACCTTTTCTTGAAGCGTTGGAACATTTCCCCGAAGTTGCCAAACTTTTTACCGAAAAAGTGAAGCAACTTTTTTCTTTTAAGGAAGCACAGGAACGAGCCGAAAAAGAAGCAAGGGAAAAAGAAAGACAGGAGCGTATCAAGGCACGAAAGAGCAAGCGAGGTATGGAAAGATAACCTTTTCCATTATACTCACGACTTAATGACTTCTTGATATGTTCCGATGAAACAGGCTGTATTTGTGGGGTGTTCCAAACGGAATGCCCCACAGTCAATTTATAAAAAGGAGAAAATGATTATATGAAAGAGAATACTTTATCTTATACAACACGAATAGGCAAAACAACTTTTATTGTAAATGTGAAGCAATCGGAAAGTGCGAAGAAGCCTTTGAATACGGTGTTTCAAGAAATATGCAGACACGAGATGTTGGGAGATTTTTCAGCGGATAAATATTTGAATTTAGAAAACTTACAAAAATCATCTTGACAAACTCGTTCCCGAAGGAACAGGTTATCGTGCAAAGTCCAGATTCGCACGGTTTTATAATATTCCGGAACTGATGAATATGTTCAAGGAGATTGCAGATATCAAGACTTCCGATCAGTTAAAGCTTCCTGTGCCGGAAGCGGAATATGAAACAGTGGTGCTGAAACCAACGGAACAACAGAAAGAAATCGTAGAAAGTCTGGGAGAACGTGCAGAAGTTGTCAGAAACGGCGGGGTAGATGCCTCGGTCGATAATATGCTAAAAATCGTGCGCTGCTAAGCGCAAAAGTATATCTCCCCCGCAGGGGGACATTATTAAAAGTAAATAATGGGAACAACCAACCTACCTGGAGAGGAAACTCAAAGGGGACAATCGCATGTTGGTAAAGCGGATAAGGAGTTAATCGCAATACTTCGATGCTCCGCAAGTTCCGTATCCTATGGTTAAAGCTATACTGCCTGAACCTTAGTTCCGACTTGGTGCAAAGCATCGCCCATCGGAAAGCGATTGATACCGATGTCATTGTATGCTCGTTGTTGTTGATTTTGGACGAGTAACTTTTTGCAATGAAAGAGCGCACAGTGAGTGCGAATAAAGGGACGAACAAGGAACCTAAGGGATACTCGATACGTATACTTTTGACGAATAGCAGGATTGCCTAAAGGGGGAGACCCCCATGGTAACGGAGTCACCATAGTAGTCCGAGCAAGGGAAAGCCTTGTACATGGCGAAGGGTGACAGGTAATTTCGATTAGTTAGAAAGGAGTAGGTGCGTGAGATGCGTACAGCCAAAACTGTTTTAACGGTCATTCAAGAACGTGGAAAACAAAAGAAACCTATTGAAAGAGTTTACAAGCTCTTATTTAACCGTGAATTATATCTGAATGCCTATGCTAAGTTATACCCGAATAACGGAGCAATGACAAAGGGTGTTACAAATGAAACGGTAGATGGAATGTCCATTCAGAAAATAGACAGAATGATTGAAATACTCCGTGAGGAGAAATATCAATGGAAACCAGCAAGACGGGAATATATCAAAAAGAAAAATGGTAAGAAGCGTCCGCTGGGGATTCCTGTATGGGGAGATAAAGTATTGCAGGAAGTAATGCGTCAGATTTTAGAAGCGTATTATGAGCCACAGTTTAGTGAACATTCCCATGGTTTTCGTCCAAACAGAGGATGTCATACAGCACTACAAGAAATACAGGTATGGAAAGGAACTCGCTGGTTTATTGAGGGAGACATTTCTCAATACTTTGATACAATCGACCATAAAATTTTACTGGAAATACTTGCAAGAAATATTCATGATGGAAGATTTATCCGTCTGGTATCGAATATGTTAGAAGCTGGATACTTGGAAGAATGGAAATTCAAGCAGACAATCAGCGGTGTGCCTCAGGGCGGAGTTATCAGTCCGATACTGGCTAATATTTATCTCAACGAATTTGATAATTGGATTGAAGAAGTCTTAATCCCAAAATACACAAAAGGGAAAAGGCAGAAATCTAATCCAGAATATAACAAGTTGACCGCTGAAATCCAAAAACTCAGAAAGGAGGGAGATGCAAAGACAGCCCATCAGCTTGTGGTTGAACGCAGAAAAATACCTTCTGTTAATACGCAAGATGAGAATTATCGCAGATTGCGCTATGTGAGATATGCGGATGATTTTCTACTTGGATTCACTGGCTCTAAAGCAGATGCAGAAGAAATAAAAGAAGAAATAGGAAGATTTCTAAAAGAGAAATTAAATCTGATAATGTCAGAAGAAAAGACTCTAATAACAAATGCAGGCAGTCAGGCGGCAAAGTTTCTTGGATATGAAATCAAAGCACAAAGGGTCAATGACTATATTGACCCAAAGGGGCGCAGAGGAGCAAATGGAGCAATCGCACTATTAGTCCCTGCAAAAGTAATTGAAGAAAAATGCAAGAAATATATGAAACGTGGAAAAGCAACTCATAGGAATAATCTTCTGCAAGATGATGATTTTTCTATTGTACAGACATATCAGCAAGAGTACAGAGGACTGGTGCAGTATTATATTCTCGCACAAAATTTGTCTTGGTTCTCGAAGTTGTACTGGTATATGGAAACTTCATTATTGAAAACTCTTGCGTGTAAACACAGGTCATCTATCAATAAGCAAAAGGCTAAGTATAGAACAACCATAACAAGTACAAGTGGAAAAACAGTTCCGTGTCTGCAAGTTGTAGTAGAACGTCCTAATAAAAAGCCATTAGTTGCGACATGGGGAGGAATTTCTCTTGTGCATAAACGAAAAGCTGTTATAGAGGATATACCATACAAGGTATATGGTGGGCGAACAGAATTAGTTAAAAGACTGTTGGCAGAGAAGTGTGAATTATGTGGAAGTACTAAAAATATAGAGGTACATCATATAAGAAAACTTGCAGATTTAAAGAAGAAAGGACAGGCAGAAGTACCTAAATGGGTACAGATAATGTCTGCCAGAAAAAGAAAAACGCTTGTGGTATGTCGGGAATGCCATGTAGCAATCCACAATGGTAATATAACCAAAAGTTCTTGAAATGGAATTACTGGGGAGCCGGATGATGCGAAAGTATCACGTCCGGTTCTGAGGGGGGATAACGGAAAAGGAGCCATTGCTACCTCGCCGGTATCCTACCCGACACCAATGACGGAAGGAAGTTAGCATTGGATCAGCGTTTGGTGAATGAATTATTGCCAGATAATCCAGAAAGTAAAATATCAGTTTGTGCAGAGAAAAGCTATGAAATATGGAAAGATACAGCAGCACAGAAATCCGCACAGTTGATTTTCTGTGATTTGAGTACACCGAAAGGCGATGGCAGTTTTAATGTTTATGATGACTTGAAGCAGAAACTGATAGAGAAAGGTGTACCGGAAAAAGAGATTGCGTTTATTCATGATGCAAATACAGAAGCAAAAAAGACGGAGCTGTTTGGAAAAGTGAAATCCGGGCAGGTTCGTTTTTTGATTGGCTCAACAGCAAAAATGGGTGCGGGAACTAATGTGCGTGCGACTTGTTGTCGTACAAACTCTAATGTGGGATAAATCCTGTATTAGAACTAAAATCGACGGCTGAATCTATTCAGCTAACTGATATTCCGAGGAGTGGAATGATGGGGTAACGCCCTGAAACGCTCCCCTTGATACTACGACGTGCAAAGGCGGTGTAAAACGCTGTATGTGCGAAGCTCGTTGAAGTCGGCAGAGAGGCACCGAAACATTAAGTTGTCGAAAGCTGTCCAGAGGTGGATGGTGTGTCCTATATGCCGGAGGTCTATAAACTGCCTATGGTGAGGATAGCTGGTAAAACAGCAGACGAACAGCCGAGTGTACGAGTCTAAAGCGTGATATGGCAGAAATGTCATAACCGTAAATCTACGGGGTATGTGAGGTAAAGTAAAAATGGACGTTATGAAATACCTTACAGTGTTACAGGCACTGGCAAGCATACAGGCTTATAGGCTACACCTAAGGGCGGCATGAACAGATAGGAATATCGGAACAAGGGAAGGTCAGAACACGGAGTGTTTACACGCAATGAAGTGTTAGCAGGGAAAGCGATTGACATTAGTATAACCTGCTTTTATCTGACTGAAAGTGGAGCCACAGTACCAATGAAGCGGTGATAATAAGCCGTGGAGGGATAGGCTCCAGTCAATCAGTAAGAATCGAAATTTAATTCGTAATGAATCAAAGGTTCGAGTAAGACTAAGAAAGGCGGACAGCCGACTTTGGCAGTGCCGAAGAAAGTGCTGAAACGTCAGACTCTAAGAAACATTGAGTATTATGGATTGCAGGAGATATTTGACGAACTATACCAGAAAAGTTTAGAAAACAGGAAATTTAGAAACCTGATGGAATTGATTTTGATGGAAGAAAATATCAAACTCGCCTATCGAAACATGAAAAAAAATGATGGAAGTACCACGCCGGGGGTTGACGGAAAAACGATAGAGCATTTAGCAAAAATGACTGAAAAAGAGGTCATCGAACTTGTCCGTAACAAACTGGAATGGTACACGCCGAAAGCCATCAGACGAGTGGAGATTGACAAAGGTAATGGAAAGAAAAGGCCACTTGGGATTGCCTCGATTGAAGACAGGCTGATACAGCAATGTATTCTGCAAGTGTTAGAGCCGATATGTGAAGCAAAATTTCACGATAGAAGCAATGGATTCCGCCCAAATAGAGGTGTGGAAAATGCACTTGCACAGGCAGAGAAACTTATACAGAGCAACAAACTGTATATCGTGGTGGATATTGACATTAAAGGATTTTTCGATAATGTCAGCCACGGAAAACTATTAAAACAGTTGTGGACGATAGGAATACAGGATAAAAAGCTCATTAGTATTATTTCAGCCATGTTAAAAGGAGAAATTGCAGAAATCGGTTTTCCAGAGAAAGGCACAGCTCAAGGGTCGATTATCTCACCATTGTTATCGAATGTGGTGTTGAATGAACTTGACTGGTGGATTGCCAGCCAGTGGGAATTTATGCCTACAAGACACGTCTATAAAGAAGCAATAAAGGCGAATGGAACTCAATCGAAATCAAAGAAGTACAGGGCTTTGCGGAACAGCACATTAAAAGAGTGCTTCATCGTAAGGTACGCTGATGATTTTAAAATCTTTTGCAGGAAACACAAAGATGCGGTTGTAATGTTTGAAGCCACAAAACAATGGCTCAAAACAAGGCTAGGACTGGATATTAGTCCAGAAAAATCAAAAATTGTCAATCTAAAACACAGTTATTCGGAATTTTTAGGATTTAGGATAAAAGTGCATAAGAAAGGCAAGGACACAAAATGTAAACCGCCAGTCGATAAGTATGTAGTAAAATCACATATCTCAGAAAAGGCTTTGAAGAAAATAAAAACCAACGCAAAAGAGAGAATCATAGCAATACAGAAAACGAATGGAAGCAGAGCCGGTGAGTATGCAATTCGGGATTATAATAGCTTTGTCATGGGAATGCAGAATTATTACAGCATGGCAACGTGCGTAAATCCAGATATACAGACTTTAGCCTATGAAATCAAGACAAGCATAAAAATCAGATTAAATACAAGAGTGAAACGCAGAACTAACGAAGCATTAACACCATATCTTTCAGAAAGATATGGAAAAAGTAAAGAACTGCGATTTATAAACGGTGTGCCATTAGTCCCAATAGGATATGTGCAACATCGTGTTCCGCTCCACAAAAAGGCTGTAGTAAATAAATATACAGCTGAGGGAAGAAAAGAAATACACAAACAATTAGAAACTGTAGATATAGAGAGGGTGCATGAACTTATGAGAAACCCTATCAGTAATGAAACTGTAGAATTTAATGATAACTGCGTTTCGCTGTTTGTGGCACAAAGAGGAAAATGTGCAATTTGCAAGCTGCCTCTAACTTTGGAAAATATGCGGTGTGTCCGTAAAATACCAAAATCTTGTGGCGGTGATGATAAATATAATAATCTGATTATTGTGCATAAAGAGATGGAAAGGCTGATAAAAAGTCAGGACAACAAAGAAATCAAGCGTATTCTAAACAAATACAAACTGGAAAGTAATCAAAGACGGAAAGTAAATACCATAAGAAAAAATGCAGGATTAGAGGAAATAGACGTAAAAGCACTTGATAAGGAACTGTAAGTTACGATGTTAAAAAGTAGAAGTTACTGATGATGGAACGCCGGATGAGGGGAAACTCTCACGTCCGGTGTGAAGTGGGGGAAAATCTGGAGATAACATCAAAGGATTACCTATCACTATAGGATCGTCTGATTGCCCTGCATCATCTAGATATTGGCTGGAAACCATCTGACTTGGAACAGAGGGAAGGACGTATTATCCGTCAGGGAAACCATAATAAAAAGGTTCATATCTTCCGGTATGTAACAGAATCCACATTCGACAGTTATATGTGGGTGCGACGTGAAGTCACTTAATTTAATTGTTTGGCGGACTATCCGACCAAACCAGCCATTCCGTTGGCTGAAGTCGTCACCATTGGCTATGTCAGTAATGACATTGTTCAAAAGCTGGTGATTAAACGTAACCCTACTTGGAGATTTAAACCGTGAGGTTAAAATCGAAACTGCTAGCTACAAAGTGGTTAGGGTGCAGGCTTTGATAGTATGGTTAACATATGTGAACCGCTGATAAACTTCGTTAAGGCGAAACAAGCCAAAGTAGCTGACAGGCTTGAACCAAAAGGTGTGCAGTTGGTTACCCCTCTCCATGTTTGGGGGTACACGGACATAAGACTGCCGGAGAAGAGGCGGAACCTAACCTATCATGTTAATTAAGTGGAACACGGTAAGCCCGTATTTTTGCCCATTGGGCAGGCAGACCGTAAGGAAAGCTGTTGGAAATGCGGGTATGGGATTGCGGAAAAAGCGAATGCCATTTTGTAATGAAGTGGATAGGGATTCAAAATTTGCCCCACCCGAAAGGGGAGCAGACTTCCGCATGGTGCTTAATTACGAGAGAATTTATAGAATTTTTGAAAGGAGTAAAGCAAATGGACATGAAAATGTGTGCGACTTCTGACGTCGCAAAGGAATGGGACAAGATTGATTGGAACAAAGCCAATGCGTACGTTAAAAAACTACAAATGCGTATCGTAAAGGCTCATCAAGAGGGTAAACATGGCAGGGTAAAATCCTTGCAGTGGTTACTCACACACTCTTTTTACGCAAGAGCTTTAGCAGTAAAAAGGGTAACAGAAAATCGAGGAAAAAGGACAGCAGGAGTAGACGGAGTATTATGGTCTACACCTAAGTCCAAATATGAAGCAATTCTTGACTTAAAACGCAAAAACTACAAACCACAACCATTAAAAAGGGTATATATACCTAAGAAGAACGGGAAAAAGAGACCTTTAAGTATTCCTACTATGAAAGACAGGGCAATGCAGACATTATATAAATTTGCATTAGAACCGATTGCGGAAATCACAGCAGACCCTAATTCCTATGGTTTTAGGATTGGCAGATGTACGCAGGACGCAATAGAGCAGTGCTTTACAAGTCTGAATAAGGCAAAATCGCCGAAATGGGTGCTTGAGGGAGACATCAAGGGATGTTTTGACAACACTAGTCACGAATGGATTTTAAAGAATATTCCATTAGATAAGGAAATCCTGCGTAAATGGCTGAAATGCGGATATATCGAAACTGGAAAACTGTTCCCTACGGAACTTGGAAGTCCACAAGGTTCAGCCATCTCGCCAGTTATCTGCAACATGGTGCTTGACGGATTGGAAACAAAACTGAAAGCAAAATACCATAAAACGAAGATAAAAGGGAAAGCATACTTTCCTAAAGTAAATTTTATCAGATATGCAGATGATTTTATTATCACAGGCGAAACAAAGGAACTTCTTGAAAATGGCGTACTACCGATTGTGGAGGAATTTATGGCAGAAAGAGGATTGGAGCTGTCTAAGGAAAAGACGGTAATCACACACATCACAGACGGCTTTGATTTTCTCGGCTGTAACATCAGATTGTATAAGGATAAGTTATTAACCAAGCCGTCTAAAAAGAATTACAAAGCAATCGTGGATAAAGTCCGTTCAATCATTAAAAGTAATGCAACATGCCGACAGGAAGATTTAATCAGACAGTTAAATCCCGTAATCCGTGGTTGGGTTAATTATCAGAAATATAATGTATCACATGAAGCATTTGAAAGATTTGACTTCGATGTATGGCGAAGCCTTTGGAGATGGTGCTGCCGCAGACATCCGAAAAAGGGTAAAAAGTGGATTGCCAAGAGATATTTCAGACGGATAGGTACAAGAAGCTGGACTTTCTGTGCCACAACAAAAGATGGTTTTGCACTAAAACTGATTTATGCAACAGATACTCATATCACGAGATTTCTGAAAACAAAATCAGAAGCAACACCGTTTGACAGCAGATGGGAAGAATATTTTGAGGAAAGAGACACTATGCGAATGATGCGCGAGATAAAGGGAAGAAAGAAGATAAACGCACTGTATAAAATGCAGAATGGAATATGCCCTCACTGTAACGAACGCATTACGATTGAAAGAGGTTTCCGAATACACACGACATTAGGCAAGGACTACAAGGAAAGATGTTATTTACTTCATGCCGATTGTCACAGAAAGATACACTACTCGATTGAAAATGATGAGCTGGCTCTGTTAGAACAACAGGGTTTATAAGTGCTTGAGCCGTATGAGGGGAAACTCTCACGTACGGTTCTTAGGGGGGAAGGCGGTAGTAATACCGCTGACCTACCCGACCAGTTAATCGAGAACAAGCAGAAATTCATCTCCCAGATTATGACGAGCAAAGCACCGGTCAGAAGCTGCGAAGATGTGGACGAAGCGGCACTGTCCTATGCAGAGGTCAAAGCACTGGCAACCGGAAATCCAGCAGTAAAAGAGAAGATGGCATTGGATGTGGATGTGGCGAAATTAAAGCTTTTAAAAGCGAACCACATGAATAACCAATACCGACTGGAAGATGATATTGCAAGGAATTTTCCGCAACAGATTGCAAAACTGATAGAGATCATTGACAGCTACAAGGCAGACATCGCTCATTTTTCTGAGCATAAAATCACAGATCCAGAGCAGTTTTCTATGAAAATCAGTGGCAAAGTGTTCACAGAAAAGAAAGAGGCAGGTATGGCACTTCTGGCGGTCTGCCAAGACATTAAGTCTGTAGATGCAGCTATGGACATTGGAAGTTATCAGGGATTTAACATGAGAATCCAATTCGACAGCTGGAGAAAAGAGTTTATCCTGTCTGTAAAGCATGAATCGGTAGCTAAAGTTCGGTTGGGAGCCGATGCTCTAGGAAATATCACTCGTATCAACAACCTTTTGGAAAGCTATCCGGAGAAACTGGCAGAAGCAGAACAACGGCTGGAAACGGTTCAGGAGCAGATGACAAATGCCAAAGAGGAAGTCGGGAAGCCATTTCCAAAAGAAGAGGAACTGAGCCAAAAACTGGAGCGGCTGTCAGAATTAAATGCACTTCTCAATATGGATGAGCGGGAAGATACAGAAACAGAGCAGTCGGAATCAAAAGAGAAAGAAGAAAGACCGGCACGAGGTTCTATTCATGAGAAACTGCAGATTTATAAAGAAAAGAGTCAGCGGGAAAGTGAAACTGGCAAGGAAACCAGAAAACGGGACTTCGGTCTGGAATAAATAAACAGGAAAGATGGCATAATTTGGTAGAAGAAGGTTCTGCCGGTTATGCCTTTTTTTAGAACACAGGAGGAATTTATATGGCGAGAAATATGATAACAGGAAAAGAAACGCAGAAAATGCAGGAATTTACGCAGGAACAGATAGACCGTGCAGAACACATGGGAATAGCGCTTCCAGTAGATGTAAAAGAACAGATTTTTGAATATGCAAATCTGATTGGCGAGGAAGAGAAAGTAAGGACGTTGGTAAGAAATCTGACAGATGCAATCAATCAGGCAGATGAAGATAAAGTAGAGGAACTTCTGGATGATGCAAAAATGGATATTCAGGACCTACCAGATCCAACCATAGGCAAGCTGGAATTACGTGATTATGGATATACAGCAGAAGACATGGTGCCGCTTAGAAAAGAAGCAGCTTTGGATTATCACAGAATGGGTTCTAAAATTTATTGCCTGGGCAGCGATGGTGACAAGGGAGAAGAGTATGCAAGTAAAGAAATGATACAGGCGCATGAAGGTCTGTTTGGCATGGAATTACAGATGTGGGAACGGATAAGGGATCAGGATCTGGATTATGCCGATGAAGATTTTGGAGCATTTCAGGAGCCTATGAGTGTCATTGAGCAGGAAGAAGCACTGAAATTATACGATGCCGGAGCAGATATCTATCTGATCACTAATTTTTCATCACCAATCTATGTCACGGAACGCAAGGAAATCGAACGAGGACCGGAGCATTATCAGATGTCCATGGCAGAACGGGAGCGTTTCCGTAACCTGGAATGGGAAATGCAGAAATATCCGCAGATTCAGTCTTTGAAAGAGGCAAACCTGTTGTTAGGAACAAGGCGAACCTTTGGTATTTATCAGATCAAAGATGATTTAACGGGCGAAAATTATGCATTTATGAATATGAGTTTTATTGAAAGTCATGGTATGCAGATAAAAAAAGAAGATTATAAGCTGGTCTATGTTGGAGAATTACTGGGAAATACGTCACTGGATGATATTTTTGAAAGGTTCAACATTGATAGACCGAAAGACTTCCGTGGGCATTCCCTGTCTGTCAGTGATATCGTTGTTTTGAATGATGGGGAAAAAGTAACAGCTCATTTTGTAGACAGTATCAGTTTTGAACAGCTGGATTCTTTCTTGAATCTGGAAGAACAGATTCTTAGTGAACTGGCATATGAGGTAGGAGAACGGTATTTTGCTATTCAGAGGACAGAAGAAGGATACGATTATTCCTTTTACGATGAAGATTTCCGTCTGATGGATGGTGGCGTCTATGAAAATGATGAAATTTCTATTGAAGAAGCGGCAGAGGAACTTCTGGAAGACGAAGGCTGGACTGGAGAACGCATCTGTGGGGATTATGATCAGTTGATGGAAAAAGTGAAAGAAATGGATGAGGTTGTAATGGCAGAGATTCAGAAAAGCCAGGGCGAATATAAGCCACTGGCTAAGGTAGAAGAACTGGAAGAGGCGAATTATAACATGATTGACAATGTACTTAACAATATGCCACTGAAGAAAGAACCTTATCTGGAATACTTTGCCACAGAATGTGATGAGTTCCATGATATGGGAGCTTATGAAAAAAGTACCGATGTTAATCAGATAGCTGCAGTCTATGAAAAATATAAGGAGAATCCAGAAACTGCGTATCTGGGATGCTCGATGGGAATTATCTATCGTGATCCGGAAGACAGTTACTATGATGAAGCCGAATTTGCAATCGTAAAAGGAAATACAGTACTTGGAAATCTGATGGATGATGTTCAGTTTTATGGAGAGCTTGCACTGGTACGGGAAGGGATTGAGAAAATTCATGAAGCATTGCCAGACTACAAGTATGTACCGATGAGGGATGTTCGAGAAGCAATGTATCCAGAGAAGATGACCACAGAACAGCTGGCAGAGGCACTGGATGAGATTGCAGAAGCATTTGATCCGTATGAGTATCGAGATAATGTGGAGATGGGAGAAAATACGATACAGGAAGTAATGCTGGATTTGCGAAGTGGAAATATTCATTACTATGTTTCTTACTTGAAGGATATTGTGGACGAAAAATGCGACCTGTCTGTTCGTGCAGGCGTATTGCTGGAAAGACTGAAAGCCTATGAACCGGAGCTTCCAAAAGATATAGAACCGATGGTGTATGTAAATTATTGTGAGAAAAGTGATTTGGGGAATCCAAGATGCCAGAAGTTATCTGATTTGGATTCCAAAACCGTAGAACAGGACAAAGCCTGGTATGCTGACCTTGATCCAAACACCAACGAACCAAAAACGACAGCACAGATGTTTTTTACAGTATATTATGCTGAGAAGGGCGACAAGATGCTGCATCATTTTCAAGGTAAGATAGAGATTGGTACCGGAAACGGAGGTATCATCAGTCAATTAAAGATGCAGAATGAAATGAAATTGACGGATGAAAGCTGGATCAGTTATCAGCAAGGAAAAGGCAATGAAGAGTATCAGAAGTATATGGAAGATCTGACGGATATGCAGAATCATGTACTGCCGTATTTGCAGAGTTTTTGCAGCCTGGAAGAAAAAGGTGTGCAGGAGAGACGAGAACAGAAGATAGCAGAGAAAAATGAGAGCAGAGAAACTGTGCCAAGAACTGGCGTTGAAGCAAATACAGCAGTTAAGGATGCAGGGAAAGCAGAAAGAAAGACAGTGGAACAGAAAAAGGCAATGGCAAGGAAAGAGAAAAAACCATCGATTCATGAACGCTTGGAAATCAATAAGAGAATCATCCAGGAAAAACAGGGAAAAGATAAGCCGGCGAGAGGAGCTGATTTGAGTGTAAGGACAGTGTAGTATAAGCAAAACGAGTCGGAGGTCACGGATGACAACGTGGCTTCCGGCTTTTTTTGTCTTGGTAAAAATGCTGAATTATCTACCACGAAAGTATACAAAGCTTACAAAGATGTATCTTTGTTCAAAAAGACTATATATGGGCGACCTTTTACGGGCAATTTATATAGAATAGAGAAAAGGTGGTAGAAATCATGGATATGAAAACAGCAGTTATATATCGTCTTGAAGAATTGATAAGGCAAAAGGATATTACCGTGAATGAGGCGGCGATACGTTCTGGTGTTCCGCCATCAACGCTGAAGAATATTTTGTATGGGCAGAGTAAGAATGTAGGCGTAGTTACAATCAAGAAATTGTGTGATGGATTAGAAATCACAATACCAGAATTTTTTGGAGATTCCATCTTTGCAGAGTTGGAACCGGAGTTATAGAAGTAAGAGATAATCTCATGGCAAAATTCTGCGGGATGGTTTTTTTATGAAATAAGGTTAGCTGTAACTAACAATGAGGGAGGATTATGTATAAGATAGCGATTTGTGATGATGATAAAAGATATAGAAAAACGATCAGAGAGATTATAGAGCATGAAAATAGTTTGCCTGAAAATGAAATCAGATTTTATGAATACGAATCAGGAAATGAACTTTTGAAACATACGGATATTCTCCACGAATTAGTCTTTATAGATATCCGTATGCCGGGGCTGGATGGAAACCAAACAGCATTAAAATTGAGAAATTATAACAAAGATGCAGTTTTAATCTTCTATTCCAGTTATTTTGAGCCGACAGTGGACAGTATAAATTTCGGACAGCCCTTTCGGTATATTATGAAGGACTTACACGATACCAGCTTACGCCGGGAAATTGCAGCTATTATGACTGAGGTAAAGAGACGCTTTCTGAATGACTATGCGGTAACGGTGACATCGGCGGGGAAGATAATACGCATACATGTGGAAAATATCTTATATGTTTCCAGAGCCAAAAGAGGATGTGAGATAACCATTGTGAAAGAGCAAGAAAAAGAGACAGTTCGGTGCAGAGAAGCGTTTGGAGAATTATGTGAACAGCTAAAAGATCAGGGATTTGCACAGGCGCATTATAGTTACATTGTTAAGTTGGGAAAAGTAGAAGGGTTAGAAAAAGGCGTACTACGGTTGAAATGCGGAATAGAACTGAATGTTTCAAGAGCAAAGAAAGAAGAGTTTACCGAGGCACTGTTTGAATATCTGAGGGAAAGGAATGGTTGATCTGATGAGTTTACTAAGAGATGTTTTAGTTTGCAGCCTTCAGGTATGGATGCTGAATGATTTTGGGAAAAATATGTTTCCGTATAGGGTAGAACCTTTATGGAAAAGAATTGGGGTGTACTTTGCTGCGGCACTTTGTATTTTTATTGCAAATCATATGGGAACGACGCTATTTAATATTGCGATTATTCCCGCAAGTTATACGATTGCTGCTATTATTATTTTTCAATAAATGGCCGTTCCTAAAGGAGTTGATTAATGCGATGTGCATGGAAAATAAGGAACTTGAGGCTGATAGCCATTTCAAGATAATTGAGTTATTAAAAGAATTGGATAAAATAGGTGTTGATGCTATCACAATAACATCGCCCTATTTATGCGAACTGATAAAAACACAATTTCCACGTTTCAAAGTTACAGTTGGTTTATATGCGTATGCATTCGATTTGAACCATATTAAAAGATGGATTGAATTAGGTGCAGATGAGATAACCCTAGCACATCATGTAAATCGAGATTTTAAATTATTAAAAAAAATGTTGTTATATACAAAAGGGAAAAATGTGACGTTACGTTTGATTGCGAATAATTTATGCTTACATATGTGTCCATACAGTATTATGCATGGGACAGTGCAGGGACATTTTAGTTGTTCAGATAGTTGCTCTCGGGGAGATATTGACTACTGTTTGATGAAATGTTTGAGTACTAAAATTGAAGATATGTCAAATTTGATAAGTTCAGATTGGATAAGACCGGAAGATTTATGCTATTACGAGAAATTATGTGAGGAAACCGATAATTTTAATTTGTCGATAAAATTGGTAGAGCGAACTAAATCAACAAAATTTCTAACAAGAGTTGTCGAAGCATATGCGAGGAGACAATATAAGGGGAATCTTTTGGATATATTGTTATGGCCAAAGTCGGATGATATGGTCGTAAAGACAGAGCCTACTGCTGAGGAAATGAAAACTATGGCAGAGCTATATAATATTTCTCAAATGTTTAATTATAGTAAGATATTTGATCTTCCAAATATTTATATTGATAATACTAAATTAGATGGATTCCTTAAAAAATTTGTAGATGATTATGCATGTAATCATAAAATATGTGTCTCAAAACAAAATATAGATGTAACAGATAGCAATTATTGTTCCTATTGTAGTTCTTGGGTACAGCGTGCAATTATTTATAACGGTGAACAGGTAGAAAAATGGATAGACAATTGTAGAGAATTTGAAAAAGCACTTGATAGAAGTGAAGTATTTAGAAGTGTATTATAAAAGTTGCAGAAAAATTAAATAAGCGATTAGAAAACTTAGTGGAAGTATAAAACAGCCATCATTCTTTTAGATGGCTGTTTTTATAAGAGAAATAAATTTATTTTATATTATGATTAGTTCGGTATTCCTTTGGCCCCATACCATAGGCATTTTTAAATAGCTTTGCAAAATGGCCTGAATTGTGATAGCCAACCTTTGCGGCAATCGTAGCAATCCCATAATCAGAGTTTTTCAACAGGAATAGCGCCTGATTCAGTCGCATTTCTTTTAGATACTCATAGGGAGTAGTGCCGTAATACTTCCGAAAAGCAAGCTGATACCGGGCAGGGCTCATTCCTGCGATTTGCGCAAGTTCTTCCCCGGACGGATAAGCAGACAAATCCTTTTTCATATAGGTAACTGTTTTTTTCAGATCACGGATGTCCTTATAATCTAACTTGACAGAAATATGATTTTCCTTTTGCTCCATGCCCTTAATGACAAGAGAGAGTAATTCCAGAACTTTGCTTTCCAGATATAAGTGCAGCGTTTGTCCTACCGCCTGACAATCCCTGATCTGCTGAAAGACAAAGTTAAGCTCCGGCAGATTTGGATTTTTCAAAAGGTATTCCTTTGCCACTTTTGATTGTTCATAATCTTTTCCATAATGCACCCGGAAATAAGTATCAAAATACTTTCTTGTCAAAATGATTTTTGTAAATCTTACCGGCTTTCCTTTTTCGCAATAGACATAGGTGGTCTTTTGGGTGTTCACATAGCAGTAAATCCCTTTACCGACGGGCTGTGTTTTCCGTCTCCCGATTTTGAAAGAACTGCTGTCTGTTTCAAACTGGCTGATTTCCATATATTCTTCAGAAATAGTTGCGATTTTTTCAAAGGTTTCCTTTGGCGTGTAGTCTGCAATCAGAATCATAAGCAGGTCATTCTCAAAGCGTATCAACTGAAATGAGCCGCTTCCGTAGTCGGAAAGCATACGATAGTAGAGTGAATCCTCTCCTGATAATTCCTGTACTTTTGCAAAGTTCATATTTTCTGGAAGCTGTAACAAGTAGTCTGCAATCGAAAGAGCCATTTTTTCATTCCTCCTTTAGAGCTTCAATAAAAAAGTCACAATCCAATTTTTATTAGTCACGATTTTATAAAAAAATAAATTAAAAAACTCCATAAAGCACCGAAAATACAGTACTTTGAGTTGCTTTTAAAAATTAAATTCCCAAATAGTATAGCTGTTGATTTTTTTATTCTAACCTGTAAAATGAATTGTGTCAAGGTTAGTAATTTCTAACCTCAAAAAAAGAGAAAGGAGGTTCGTTTCTTATGGAACAAAAACGAACCGGATTATCCTATGTTTTTACCCTTGCGAGAGGGGAACGTGGAAAGCTGGGCGTGGGAATGTTGTTGGCTGTTCTTTGCTCGGCCTTATCGCTGATTCCTTATCTGGTGGTGTATCAGATATTGCTTCTGATTATCCAAAATGAAGTGACGTTTGGCGCTATGGCTATGTGGGCCTGCATTGGAATTGCGGCAGCCATCGGGCAAGCCATCCTCATGTCTTTTGCGGGTATCTGCTCCCATGTGGCGGCGTTCAATACCATGCACAAAATCAAAGTAAAGGTGCTGGAACATATATCCAGATTCAACCTGGGCTTTTTTCAGGAACGCTCTCCCGGACAGATCAAGACAACGCTTTTTGACGATGTGGACAGAGTAGAACAATTTTTAGCGCACAGTACATTGGAACTGGCACAGGCGATTGTCGTTCCGCTTATGATGTTTATTTTCATGCTGCGCCTGCACTGGGTTATGGCCCTTGTTATGCTGATTCCTATGATTTTGGGAATTGCTGTTCCGATGATGATGGTTAAGAATTACCCGGATATGTCGGCGGAACTTGCAGAAGATACGGAAAAACTCAATGCTTCTGCCAATGAATTTATCACGGCCATGCCAGTCATCAAAATGTACCACTTGACAGCGGAAAAATTCGAGCAGTATCGGAACGCGCTTCACCTTTATACGACCTGTTGGAAAAAGATGTGCGTGTCCTCCTGCAATCCTCTGTCGATTGCCCTTGTAGTATTAGATTCCGCCATCCTCTTTACGCTGCCCTTTGGCGGCTGGCTATACTCAAAAGGCTCTCTGTCAGTAGCTTCTTACCTGTTGTTTATTTTGCTTACCATGTGCTTTTTCACTTCGTTCCTAAATCTGGTTACGATTGTTATGCAGTCGATGGAGCTTGGCAGTGGTTTGGACAATATCAAAAAGATTATGGATATGGACGAAATGAAAAGCGGAAGCAAGACCCTGAAAAAAGACGGCTGCTATGGAATTGATTTTGAGGATGTAACTTTCAATTATACCAGCGGAGGAAAAGACGCGCTCACTTCTGTAAACCTGCACTTGGAGCCGGGAACGGTCAACGCCTTTGTCGGCCCGTCCGGGGCTGGAAAGACAACGGCGGTTCAGCTTCTTGGGCGCTATTGGGACACCACAGGCGGAACCATCAAAGTAGGTGGAGTACCAATTACTGACCTAAAAACGGAAAATCTGATGGATTTGACGGCTTTCGTCTTTCAGGATGTTTTTCTTCTGGAAGATACATTACTGGAAAATATCCGTATGGGAACCAATGCCAGCGAAGAAGAAGTACGGCAAGCAGCAAGGTCAGCACAGATTGACGATTTCATTATGGGCCTGCCGAAAGGCTATCAGACGCGGATTGGCGACGAGGGTGTAAAACTCTCTGGCGGCCAGCAGCAGCGGA
The DNA here is from genome assembly GCF_018785655.1 of Blautia sp. MCC269. Taxonomy (NCBI): domain Bacteria; kingdom Bacillati; phylum Bacillota; class Clostridia; order Lachnospirales; family Lachnospiraceae; genus Blautia; species Blautia sp. MCC269. Next base: position 93,687 of record NZ_WQQE01000022.1, read on the forward strand.
TTTCGATTGCAAGAGCAATTTTGAAAGATGCTCCTATCGTCATTTTCGACGAGGCGACTTCCTACTCTGACATTGAGAATGAACATAAAATCCAGCTTGCCCTGCAAAATCTTCTGAAAGGAAAAACCACAATTATGATCGCCCACCGGCTCCATACTATCCGGGACGCAGATAAAATTGTTGTTTTTCAGGACGGTACTGTGGCCGAGCAGGGAACCCATCAGGAGTTGGTAAAAAAAGGCGGCGTATATGGCCGGATGTGGGAAATTTATACACAGGCCACTATCGGAAAGGAGGCGGTTTAAATGCTGCGTACCATTAGGAAGCTGCTTGGAGAAAAAAGCAACCAGATTAAGTTTCCGATTGCCTTAATGGGCGCGGACGCTGTTCTTAGTATCGTTTTATATGTTGTTCTCTATATGACAGTCATTCAGCTTTTAGGCAACACGCTTACGGCAGGTAAAATTGTTATCTACACGGCGATTTGCTTTATCAGTGTGATTGCCCGGTTGGTAATCTATCGGAGCGCCTATTATCTGTGCTTCGCAAGAGGCGCAGAAATGTGCGGGGAAATGCGGCTTGACCTTGCCAATCATTATCGCTCATTAAGTCTTGGCTATTTCAACCAGAACAGCAGCGGCTATCTTCTTGGAACACTGACAAAGGATTTAACCAATTTTGAACTTGTGATTACACATACACTCCCGTCCATTGTAAAGACCGTAGTAACGGCGGCTCTGGTGCTGATCGGAACATTCTTTATTAACTGGAAACTGGCACTTGCCGAATGTGTTGTGCTTCTAATTGCCATGCCGGTTCTCTCTTGGGGCAACCGTCTTGTGGAAAAATACGGGACACAGAAAAGGAATCTCACCGCAAAAATGATTTCGATTGTCTTAGAGTATGTCAAAGGAATGAAAGTTTTTAAATCCCATAACATGACAAGCTCCCACTTTTCCAGAATGACAGATACGCTGGACGCAATTCGCAAGACAAATGTAAAAGCAGAGGTAAAAATGGCGGCTCCCACCAGTATGTATTCGATTGTAGCCAATTTCCTGCTTCCTCTTGTTCTGTTGGTTGGCAGCTATCTGTTTCTTGGAGGTACGATTGCCCCCAATCAGCTTGTAGCTTTTATGTTGATGAGCCTTGCGCTGTCTGCTCTGCTGATTGCTTTTGAACACTCTTATAATCTGTTGAAAGACCTGAACTTGGCGGTACACAATCTGGAACAGGCGTATGACACGAAGCCGCTTTCTTACAAGGAAGAAGATGTAAAGCTGTCGCATTTTGATATTGCCTTTGAACACGTCGATTTTTCCTATAATAAGCAGGCTGATGTTTTGACGGATATTAGCTTTTTTGCAAAGGAAAATAGCGTTACCGCCCTGATCGGACCGTCTGGCTCCGGGAAATCCACAGTTGCAAATCTGATTGCCCGGTTTTGGGATGTGTCAAAAGGAACTATCCGCATTGGCGGCAAGGATATAAAAGATTTAAACCCGGACGGGCTTCTGCACTATATCAGCGAGGTGTTTCAGGAAAATACGCTTCTGTCGGACACGATTTATAATAATATCAAGGCTGGCCGGGAGAACGCAACAGAGGAAGAAATCATAGAGGCAGCAAAGGCGGCACGTTGCCATGAATTTATCGAAAAGTTGCCGGAGGGGTATCAGACCCGGCTTTCCGAGGGTGGCAATACGCTTTCTGGCGGCGAAAAACAAAGAATTGCTATCGCAAGGGCCATTCTGAAAAATGCGCCTATTCTGCTTTTGGATGAATCGACGGCTTCACTTGACGCGGATAACGAGGCAAAAATCAATCAGGCGTTAGACCGCTTGATGAAAGGAAAAACGGTATTTGTAATCGCCCACCGGCTGAATACCATTCAAAATGCAGACCAGATTATTTTGTTAAATCAGGGACGCATTGAAGAAATGGGAACCCATACGGAACTGCTTGCGAAAAAAGGCCATTACTATGAAATGGTTCAGGAGCAGGAAAAAGCAAAGAAATGGATTGTAAATGGGGCATAAAGAAAGGCCGGTAAAGGAGGGGATACCGATGGGACTGCTTGACCTATTACTGGTTGCTGTTGGGTTATCAATGGACGCTTTCGCTGTTTCGGTCTGTAAAGGCTTGAATACCAAAAAGCAGGAGTATATTTTGGCGGATTCCAGGCGCTTATGCCTACACTCGGATATATCTGAGGCGGAACAATTCGCCAGTATATTGAAGCGGTTTCTAAATATGTCGCATTGTTTCTTCTGTGCATAATCGGTATCAACATGATTCGTGAAAATCTAAAAGGTGAATGTAAAGGAACAAGCAGAGAATTAGGCTTTACCGTTATGATTCCGGCTGTGATTGCTACAAGCATTGACGCTTTCGCAGTCGGCATAACGCTGACGGCCTTAAATGTAAAAATTCTTCCCTCGGCCGCACTGATAGGAACCACGACATTCTTAATTGCGTTTGTCGGCGTATGGATTGGACATTTTTTCGGAGATCGGTTAGGAAACCGGGCCGGAATATTAGGCGGTGTAATTTTAGTTTTAATCAGGGTACGGATTTTTATTATGGGCTGACAAAAAAGATTGGAGGAATTGGAACGAATGAAAAAATTAAATGAATTGGATGATGGCTCCTGCGGAACGATTGTCGCAATCACCGGGGATAGCCATTTTCAAAGCCGGATAACTTCTATCGGGCTTACTATAGGAAGCAGGATTGAAGTTATACAGAATCCTAAAAAGCAGCCGGTTCTTCTGTATAACAGAGATACAATGGTTGCGCTGAATAAAAATGAAGCAGAAAAAATCATGGTGGAGGTGAGGTAATAATGGCTGAAAAAACGATTGCCCTGCTGGGGCAGCCTAATTCTGGAAAATCAACTCTTTTTAACGGATTGACCGGTTCCCGTCAACACGTTGGAAATTGGCCCGGAAAAACTGTGGAGCGTAAAGATGGCTTCTTTTCCCATAATGGCATAACCTACAAAATCGTGGATTTGCCGGGTACATATAGCCTTTCTGCTAACTCCGATGAAGAAGTAGTAACGAGAAACTATATTTCCAGTGGAGAGGCCGACCTTGTATGTATTCTGGCCGACGCTTCACAGTTAAACAGAAGTCTATTTATGCTGGCTGATTATGCTGGAATCCATGTTCCTGTCGTATTGCTTTTAAATATGATGGATATAGCCGAGGGACAGGGAAAGAAAATCAATGTAGCGGGTTTGCAAAAATCCTTGGGGGTTCCTGTTGTTCCTATGGTTGCGGCAGACAAAAAGCAATACCAGCCGTTCTTTAACCTGTTGGAAAATCTTGAAAAAAGAGCCTCTTTTCTAAATGCTGCAAAGTTGGAGCAGCTTTGCCGGAAAAATATTGGCGATGAATATTCTGCAATTTTAGAATTGCTACCAAAGCAGGGAATTGAAATATACTCTGCCTCATGGCTGGCTGAAAAGCTGTTGGAACAAGATAAGCTCGCACTCTCTTTTGTTCAAGGGAAAACAGAACCGGGGATATTTGAAAAAATAAAGAGTTTAATCAGTTGTGTAAAAGATGGAAATTTGCGGACGGCAGATTGCAAATTTAAGTGGATTGACACACTGATTCAAGAAAATGTGACAAGCAGCAAAAAGAAAACCAGCCGTAGCCGGTTTGATAAAGCAGCCACTAGCAAACGGTGGGGAAAGCCTATTGCCATTGGTATGATTGTGCTGGGGCTGATCTGCTCTATGCTGATTGGTATGCCCCTTATGGAACTGGTAGGGGCGCTGATCTCCGGCATTTCAACGCCGCTGGCAAATTGGCTCCTTAGTGTTGGAGTTGCCTCTGTCATTGTATCGCTCTTGTGTAATGCTGTATTAACGGCTGTTACGTTTGCCTTGCAAATGGCTTGCTATGTATTTGGAATCAGCCTTGTTTTCGGATTTATGGAGGACATCGGGTATATGGCCCGTATCTCCTATGTGTTTGATAATACCATGACGAAACTTGGTTTGCAGGGGAAAGCGATTATGCCCTTTCTTGTTAGCTTCGGCTGCAATATAGGTGGTGTCACCGGCACAAGAGTTATTGATTCTTGGGGACAGCGTATTTTAACGATTGCCCTTTCTTGGGTAGTTCCCTGTGCTTCTACCTGGGGTGTAGTTGGTCTTATCAGCGGTACATTCTTTGGAGGAAAAGCCGTTTTTGTAATATTGTCCTTGTTTGCTGTGGCCTTTTTGCACATTTACATTACCTACAAAATTTTTGGACGTTCTTTAAACAAGGAAAATGACCGTACCGGCTTGATTATGGAATTACCACCATATCATAAGCCGCACTGGAAAACCCTGTTAGGCTCTGTATTCAACAAAATGGGAAGCGTTCTCAAACGGGCGCTTAGTATCATCATTTGCATTTCCGTAATATTCTGGCTTCTTTCTTATACGCCGGACGGAAATGTGACGAACAGCATTATTTATCGCATTGGAACTTTTATTGAGCCGGTAACAATGTTCTTTGGTTTGCCGTGGCAGTTGTTTATGGCCTTTGTTGCTTCTGCAATGGGAAAAGAATCAGCTCTCGGTGTTATGGCCTCCCTGTTCAATACGGCTGGTATTTGGGGAGCGATTGAGGGAACAAGCGCGGTAGATACAGCGGCGCTTAGTACAAACCTGCTGTCTACAATATCTCAGCCGGAAGCTCTGGCTTTCCTGTTTGCGTTTTTCTTCAATATGCCTTGTCTAATGGCATTGGCAGCGACCGCACAGGAAACTCATTCTATGAAATGGACAGTAAGGATTGCCCTCTACTATATCCTTTCTGCATTGATTTTGGCAACAATCGCATACCATGTTGGCTGTGTCATTTTCTAAAGGAGAGGAGATATTGTGCTGATTCAATTATTAGATTATCTGCAAAGCGGAAAAACATACAGTATTCAGGAATTGGCTGATCTTTTGCATAAAGATATGGACAGTGTGCGGGTAGAGCTTGAATATCTGGAAAATCAAGGCTATATACACAAAGTAACCAGTCAATCAAACTGTACTCAAAATTGCAAAGGGTGTCACGGCTGCGATCAGCCTGCGATAACTGTTGACACTTGGGAAGTGGTAAAGAGAGGATAAAGAGGAAGAATTGAACTTTATGCGCCAGGTGAGGGTTATCTTGAAACAATTTTAATCCCTCAAAAGATAAAGGGAATGATTTGCTTTATAGATGCGGTTCGGTATATAGAAGTATCTAAGCCGAGTGTATGTATAGCAATCAATGTTCTGAAAGAAGGAGGGAGTCTTACAAAAGATATAATCTTCATCTGGCGGAGGTCTTCCGTATTGAATACTGTATCAGTGACGAATCTTTCCTTAAACTAAAGAAATATCAAGAAAAATATTAAAACAGCAACGGAGATGATGCTGAGACAACTGGTAAAAGTAACAGATGCTTATCCTTTGACAGAGACAGATATTGCTTTGATTACAACTGCTTCTTCCCTTCATGATATTGGTAAGATTCGTATTCCGGAAGAAATATTGAATAAACCAGGCAGACTTCCCGATGAAGAATTTAAGATTATGAAAACCCATAGTGAGCTTGGCGCGGCTATAATTAAGGACATGGATTTTCCGCAAGATCATCCACTGGTACATACCGCATGGGAAATCTGCAGGTGGCATCATGAAAGATGGGATGGAAAGGGCTATCCGGATGGATTGAAAGGTGAAGAAATACCAATCTCCGCACAGGTGGTATCGATTGTTAATGTTTATGATGCACTTACAAGTGAAAGATGCTATAAGAAAGCTTTTGATCATGATACAGCGATTCAAATGATCCTGGACGGACAATGTGGACAATTTAATCCCATCCTTCTTAAGTGTCTGAAAGAACTGAGTATTCAGCTTTCAAAAATGCTTAATAAAGAGATGGACGATAATAAATATTCTCATGAAATACAGAGACTTTCGAATGAAATACTCAATGATAAATCCCTGCCGAATCAAAACTATTCACAGAGTGTTGTCAAGGTCATGCAGGAAAAGATAGATTTCTTCAAATCAAACAGTGGATTGAATTCGATTGATTACAATACGATTTCAGGTCAGTTAACTATACTAAACGGAAAACAGAAGATATTATGTCAGAGAAAGAATCCGGAATTTGATCTGTTTAAAGAATTTGGAGTAATTGAAGAAGATGTTCAATATATTCGTGTTTTGTTGCGTCAGACATCTGTGAAAAATAAAGAAATTTCTGTGCAGATAAAAGCAACAGTGGAAAATGACAGTCAGATGTACAAACTGAAATTACATACGCTGTGGTCGCCTATGAAGAAAGATGTATGAATAGGAATTATCGGTTTTTTTGAAATGGCAAAATAAGTATGAAGATTATAAATATAGAGTGTATGGAATCAATCAAATTCATATGCTCTTTTTCTTTTTTGATTGAAATAAGTATGCGTGGACTACTTTTGGGTGCGAGTGTGATAGGGTAGCGCAAGAATAGATTAGATGGAAAGGAAGAGGCACGAGAGTATGAAACTTTTTCTGTAAAATAATGTTTAGAAGGTTCTTCTATGATAAAATAAATATCATTAGGAGGGCTTT